>JBFGFX010000008.1:0-30381 GCA_041579335.1 Woeseiaceae bacterium
GCGGCGATTGGGCTCTGTCTTTACTGGATATTCGACTACCTCCGCAATCGCCTGCAGTCCGTTGCCGGCAGCTATCTGGGTGAATCGTTGAGCCCGCGGGTTGCGCGTACGCTGATCGAGCGGATGTATGCGAACGTCCAGCCGACTGCCGCGATGACCAGCCCGACGATGACGAGCAAGATTGCGGACACGAAGAGAGCTTCGCCAAAACCGGCGGTGTCGCTCGTGAACGCACTGATCAGCACGAACAGAGCAACGGCGGCCATCGCGATCATTCCTATCTTCCACGGGAACATTTCCGAGATCACGCCTTTGGGATGGTTGCAGTGCTCGCGCGTGTTGTGGTTGTAGGCGCGGAAGTAGGATCCACTGTCGCTGCTGCCTGCCGTCAGCAGCAGCATCGTCAGTTTGTGACCCTCTTTACAGGGAACGAGGAAGTTGACCAACTCGATATTGTGTTCGACGCCATCATCGTCGGTAAGAAAGATATTCTGATACCGCGTGGTTTTCGATTGCACCCTGCCCGACACCGGGCTCGAGTACCCGCCGACGCCACCACCACCGCTGACGTTGCCCGTCACTTCCGTTTCCGATCGCGTAGCGGTCGAATCGACGGTTCCGGTGCGCGCATGAATCTTGTACCGGGCGCCCAGTGCGGTTCCTTCAGCTATCTGTTTCGACATTGTTCCAGCTCCTCTTCTGGGGTTATTCGGATTGACGGATGAGCTCGAGCCCCATCGGCCCGACGAGCCGATCATCGCGGCGCGTCAGGACAACGGTGCCCTGGGCGCTCGTGACCAGCACTTTGTCGCCATCGAGGCGATATTCGGCATCCACGTCGACGCCGAGCACGCGGATCCGTACGTCGCCGTCGTCCGCGAATGCGTATCGGGTGACGCCGGCCTCGTCCTCATAGGTGCCGGCGATGCCGCCACCGCAGCCGGCGAGCGCCAGCAGCGCGGCGGGAAGTAAGTGTCTGAAAATCGTCCGCATGAGCCGTCTCCGTTGGCTTGAACGTACGCGGCGCCTGCCTGTTACGCATCGAAAGAAAGCGACAGTTAGGGGCAGTTAACGCAAGATTTGGCCTGTGCTATAAGAATTGGCAGGCAAGTACGGCGACGGACATGAGCACTGCAAACAGCTCGCATCGAAAGCGTGGAGTTCGCGCGTCCAGGGCGAAGCTCACCCATGCCCTGACCGAAGCCGGCTTCAAGACGCAGGCGGCTCTAGCCGATCGCATCGCCGACATCGAGGGGCTCGACGCGGCACCGAAGGACGTCGTCAGCCGCGTATTTCGCGAGCTCGCCGTCGACCCCACGACCGTCGAGCGGGTGGCGCGCGCACTGGGCGTCGAAGCCCACACGCTGTACAAGACCGCGGACGAAGAGGACTTACCGCTCGCCGAACCGGTATCCGAGCAGATGCCGCGGCGCCCGCGCCCGTCGCATTACGGTCTCGGCGCGGCGATCGTTGCGCTCATCATAGTCTTTGGGGTCAGGGCGTGGTTTTCGGTTGACCGTCCGCCGGGGCCACCGGCGGGTGAGATCCCGGATGCGGGGCTCTCTATGGGCACGCCGACGCTGGCCATCATCCCGTTCGTCGACGATACGGATGCCGCGTTCGCCAACGCACTGCGCAGCACGTTGAACCGCGACTTCAACGTCGCCCGACCCACGGCGGACGTCGTCACGCAGTCGCGGGACCCGGCGGAGGTCGCTCAGCGCCTGCGTACCGACATCGTGATCGACGGTGACCTCAAGCAGATCGGGCGCCTGAGCGCGGTACGTGTCTACCTGTTCAAAGCGGGCGTGCGCCAGCAAATATGGGCCGACAGCGTGCCCGACGTGGCGCTGCACGAATCGCTCCCTGCGATCGCGGAGGAGGCCACACTCGCAGTGCGCAAGGCGATGGGCATGCCCGTTCCAGATAAGGCCGGCGGACACTTCCCGTTGGCGCCGGTGCAGGACGACTATCTCGAGGGCGAATACTACCTCGACCAGCCGTCGAACGAACTGAACGTCAAGCGCGCCGAGACCCGCTTCGAGGCGGCGCTGCGACAGGATGCCAACTACGCCCGTGCCCATGCCGGACTCTGCCAGGCGCTGCTCGAGGAGCACTGGATGGACAGCGAGGAGCGGGCGCTCAAGGATGCCTCGCTTGCCTGTGGACAGGCGCTGCAGCTCGATCCCGGCGACCGGGTAGTCGCAGCGGCGCACGCTCATTTCTTACGGCGCACGGGACGCAACGACGAAGCGATCGCGCTCTACGAACGGACGATCGCGTCTCATCCGAAGGATGCCGCGGCGCTCGAGGGCCTGGCGTCGAGCAGGCTGCACGAATTCCGAGCAAGCGGCGACCGCGAACTACTCCTCGAGGCCAAAGCAGCCGCCCGGCAAGCGGCGGACGTCGACCCTTACGTCTGGAAACCGCTGTTCTCGCTCGGAACGATGGAGTGGTTCGACGGTGACGTCTCGGCCGCCATCGAAGCGACCGAGTCGGCTCTCGCAAGGCACGAGAACGAGTACGTGCTCGCAAACCTGGGCAGTTTCTATTTGTGTGACGGCGCGCTGGGCAAGGCGCGCGATGCCTACGCGCGGGCACGCGACCTGAATCCACAGTCGTACGTCGGCGGCGAGTTCCTCGGCCAGGCGCATTATTTCCTCGGCAACTTCGAGCTCTCCGCGGAGCTGCGTCAGAAGGCGATCGACTCGGTCTCGAGCGGCAATCCCGAGATTCACGAGATGTGGGGTAATCTCGGCGACTCCTACCGGCAGTCGGGAGACCGCGGCAAAGCCATACGAGCGTACATGCGCGCGGCAGAAATCGCCGAACGCGATCACCTGCGTGGCAATACGCCGGTCGGCGACCAGGCCGCCCGCGCCTACTACTATACGATGCTCGCAGCACTCGACCCTGGTGCGGTGCCCGATTCGGTGTTGCTGAACATCGACGACGAAATCGACGCGATAGCCGCCGAGCTGGTCTCCGCGTCGTCGCTACGACGCATGGCGCAGACCTATCTGCAGCGCGGCGAGATCGACAAGGCGCGCGCAGCGCTCGACCGTGCCACCGCCACGTGCAAGGGCTATGCCCTGCTGCCGGACCTCACCGCGCTGCGCTGACGGCCGCTTCGGACGACTTCAGTGCCGACACACCAGCGCTGCGATCAGCTCTCGCGGTGAATTAGCTCGGTGCGGATCAGCGCCGACTGGGGCGTCTCACCGTCGATGATGCGCAGGAGTTTGGCAGCCAGGACACGCCCGGCTTGGTGTGTGTCCTGGCGCACGGTCGTGATGGGCGGGCTGAAGTACTGCGCCGCCGGAATGTCGTTGTAGCCGACGACCGAAACGTCGCCGGGTACCTCGGCGCCGGCTTCCCGGAAGGCCGAAATGAACGCCATCGCAGCGGTGTCGTTCCAGGTAAAGATCGCATCCGGTCTGGCTTCGATTACGTCGAGGTAGCGGGTCGCGGCGTCGTAGGCGGATTCGTAGCTGAAACCGTGCAGCTCGATGTCGTCGAGGACAATGTCAGCATCCGCATTCTCGACGACGCTCTTCAGGCCTTCCCGGCGTAGGTGCATCTCGCGAAACGACGTGTCGCCGACGAACAGGAAATGCCGTCGACCCTTAGCCAGGAAGTATTCACCGGCGAGCTTGCCGCCGAGAAAGTTGTCGCTGCCCACGACGCAGTAGTTCGCATCCGGCGCCGCGGCGCCCCAGACGACGAGCGGCGCGCCCGTCGCCGCGAATTCCTTGAGCATCTCCTCGCGATGCCCCTGGCCGAGAAGGATGAAGCCGTCCGCGCCGCGCTCGTTGAGGATCTGGCGGAACGCGGCCGAGTCGTTGTGATTCGGCGCGCACAAGAGCAGGTCCTGGTTGCAGTCGCCGAGCGCCTCGGAAACGCCGGCGAGGAGATCGAACATGAACGGGTCCGAGATGTGATTCTGGTGGTGCGAGCGGAAATCCATCGACACCGCGATCGTGTTGGTGCGCTTGTGGCGCAGCTTCTGCGCGTTGCGATTGACCGCGTAGCCGTGCTCGGCCGCCACCGACAGCACGTGGCTGCGGGTCTTCTCGTTGACGAGCGGGCTGTTGCTCAACGCCCTGGAAACGGTGGGCTTCGAGACTTTTGCCAACCGGGCGATATCGGCCATGGTCTTTGCGCGTTTTTCCGTGTCCGCCACCGTACCTCCCCTATTCAGTTTGGCAATATAGCCGCGCCTGAAATCAATTTCAAAGTTGTTGAAATGCATTTCATTCGGGAGTACGGTTAACCCGAACTCGACAATCAGGGGGGGCAAAATGACTACCAAAACATCGATTTGGCGTCCGGTCGGTCTGGCGTCCGCAGGACTTGCGCTCTTGTCGCTGGCTGCACCGTCGGCCGCACAGGACGACGACGAGTTCGGCACGATCGAGGAGATCATCGTCACCGGCACGGCCGGCGGCGCGGAGCTTCGCAAGTTCGACGCCAGCTTCGCGATCACGACGATGAGTGATTCCGACATCAACGAGTACTCGCCGCAGAGCACGGCCGACCTCCTGAAGCTCGTGCCCGGCGTGTGGTCGGAGAGCTCGGGCGGCGTGTCGGGCGCCAACGTCTTCGTGCGCGGTTTCCCGGGCGGCGGCGACGCGCCGTTCTTCACGCTGCAGGTTAACGGTGCCCCGATCTTTCCGCCGCCGACCCTGTCGTTCCTCGAGAATACGACGCTGTTCCGCATCGACGAGACGGTGCAGCGCGTCGAGGCGCTGCGCGGCGGCCCGAATCCGGTGTTCTCGAACGGCCAGCCGGGGTTGACCACGAACTTCATCCTGCGCGAAGGCAGCGAGGAAACCGAAGGCCTAGTCAAGTACACGACCTCGGACTACGATTTGCGGCGCTTCGACGGCTACCTGAGCGGTGAGGTTGCCGATCAGTTCTACTACATGATCGGTGGCTACATCACGAGCTCACCCGGCATCCGCGACGCCGGATTCAACTCGGATGAAGGCAACCAGTTCACGATCAACCTCACGAAAGACCTCGACAACGGCAGCATCAACGTCTTTCACCGGCAGACCGACGACCACGGCCAGTGGTATCTGCCGTCGCCGCTCAACGTCCCGGGCGTCGATCCCGAATACAGTCAGATCGGCACGCTGAACCGGCAGCGGCGGATACTTTTCGCGAACGACTTCGGCGATCCGAACTTCCCGGATCCGGGCGAGAAGACCGTGAACCTGGGCGACGGCCGCGGTTGGGACGGCTCGATGACGGGCGGGTCGATCACGCTGGATATCGCCGACGACTGGCAGCTCACGGATCGCTTCAGCTACACGGCTGGTGATGCCGACACCTTGGGCCTGGTGCCGGACGGCGGCGCCGTGAACGTAGGCGCGCTGCTCGCCGACTCGACGGTCGACCCGCTGGCTGTCGTGACCGGGCCGATTACCGGCTCTGTCACCGGCAGGGCGATCGGCAACTCGGAGTTCATCCAGCGCTGGGGCGCCTGGGAGGTCCGCAAGGATATCGAAGCGTTCACGAACGACATCAGCATCGAATACAACTTCGAGCGCGGCACGGCGACGTTCGGCTTTTACGGCGCCAACTCCTCGACCGAGGAATTCTGGTCGCTGGGCAATCACAAGTACGAGGTCGTTCAGCATGGCGGCGAAGTCGTGACCGGCATCGAGTGCAACGACGACCCGACGATCGACAGCTGCAACTGGAACTACGACATCGACGCGACGGGCGACGCGACGACCACCGCCCTGTATGCGGCGACGAGGTTCGACCTGACCGATCAGCTAACGATCGACGTCGGGGTGCGCGGTGAGAACCACCAGGTCAACTACACGGTCGACGAAGGACTCGACGGACAGGTCACGGTCGCCATCGATTACGACGAATCCGAGTTCTCCTGGACCGCCGCCGCGAACTATCTCATCAACGACGAGATTGGCGTGTTCGGCCGCATCAATAGCGGCAGCAAGATGCCGTATTTCGACGACTTCCGCGACAACCGTGACGCATTCAACAGTGGCAACGACCTGATTCAGGAGGTCGACCAGTTCGAGCTCGGCTTCAAGTGGGTGACGGACATCTTGAGCGTCTACGCGACCGGTTTCTACACCGAGGTCGATCCCACCTTCTTCGTCGCGCTGACTGGCCAGCAGGCCATCATCCAGACGCAGGAATCGACCGGCGTCGAGGTCGACGCGATCTGGGATACGGACACGGGTTTCTCGGTGTCTTTGAATGCAACGATTCAGGACACCGAGATCAAAAGCGGTCCTAATGACGGCAACGAGACGCAGCGCCAGCCCGGCTGGCAGCTCCGCTTGACGCCGAGATACGCGTTCGACGCTGGCGCCGTTACCGGCACCGTCTACGGCACGCTGAGCGCCGTGGACGACCGCTGGAGCGAGCCGGAGAACGTCAATCGCTTGGACGGCTACGAGAAGCTGGACTTAGGCGTGATCTTGAGGATCAACGAGCAGTTCATCGTGCAGCTCGCAGCGGACAACATCACCGACGAGGATGCGCTGACCGAAGGCGACCCGCGCGACATTACGGCGCCCAACGGCCGCTTCATCATGCCGCGGACGTTCGAGTTCAGCATCGGCTACGAGTTCTAACAACAATCAACGATAGCGGGGCAGGCGCCGGGCCTGCCCCGCGGCGCCAAACGTTCGATCGTACCTGGAGCAAGCATGGCCCGATGGCTTGTCAAGATATCGCTGTTCCTGAATTACTTCGTATTCGCGATTCTGCTGAACAGCGTCGGCACGGTCATTCTCCAGGTCCAGAACACGTACGGCGTCTCCGAGTCGTCGGCGAGCGTCCTGGAGGCGTTCAAGGACCTGCCGATCGCCATCACCTCGTTTCTGATCGCTTCCTTCATCGTTCGGATCGGCTATCGGCGAGCGATGCTCATCGCCCTCGCGTTCATCGCTTTTGTGGCGCTCTTGATGCCGCAACTACCCACATTCTGGATGGCGAAAGCGATGTTCGCGGCCACCGGGGTCGGCTTCGCGCTCGTCAAGGTATCGGTCTTCGCGACGCTCGGGCTCGTCACCGACTCGCGCAAGGAGCACGTGAGCCTGATGAACTTCCTCGAGTCGTTCTTCATGGTCGGGGTGCTGTCCGGCTACTTCATCTTCAGCGCGTTCGTCGACGATGCAGATCCCGGCTCGTTCGGCTGGCTCGACGTCTACTACGTGCTGGCCGCGATGTCGCTCGCGGCATTCGTGCTGCTCCTGTTCGCACGCATCGACGAGAGCGCGGCACACGTCGGCGAGCCGGAAGCGCTCGTCGACGAGTTCGTCGGCATGCTGAAGCTCTGCATCCGGCCGCTCGTGCTCGTGTTCGTCATCAGCGCGTTCCTGTACGTGCTGATCGAGCAGAGCATCATGTCGTGGCTGCCGACGTTCAACAGCAGGATTCTCAATTTGGCCCCGTCGCTCAGCATCGAGATGGCCAGCATCCTCGCGGCGTCGACCGCGCTCGGCCGCTTCTCGGCGGGCATGCTGTTACGGTACTTCGACTGGATGCGTGTGCTGATCATCGGTCTCGTGTCTGCGGCGATCCTGGTGCTCGTCGCGCTGCCGCTCGCCGGCAGCGACGGCGGGCCGGTCGTCACGACCTGGGCGGCGGCGCCGATCGCGGCATTCGTATTTCCGCTGATCGGGTTCCTCATCGCGCCCGTCTATCCCGCCATCAACTCGGTCATCTTGTCGGCGCTGCCCACGCACCAGCACGGCGCGATGGCGGGTCTGATCGTCGTCTTCTCCGCGCTCGGCGGCACCTCGGGCTCGATCATTACGGGCACGCTGTTCGAGCATTTCGGTGGGCGAACGGCGTTCTATTTCTCTTTGGTCCCGATCGCGCTGATCATCGTCACGCTGGTGATCTTCAAGCGCCTGAGTGACCGACACCTCGCAAACGAAGAGCCGGGATGAACGTCAGGGAGACACCGGACCGGATCTACGCCGAGCTCTTCGAGGCGGTGCAGTCCGCGCACCTGCTCGGTGATTCCAAGACCTTCGTCGATGCAGTAGCCAAGACCAAGCCCGAGAACGTTGTGCGTGCGTTCCGGGCGGAGCGGGACCGGTCCGGTTTCGATCTGGCCGCGTTCGTCGCGAGTCACTTCGAGCTGCCGGCGACCGACCTCGAGGCCGCTTCCGACCCCGCCGGTCTGCCGGTCGAGGAGCGCATCGAACAGCTCTGGGACGTGCTAACGCGCGGACCCGACGAGCAAGTCGAGTACTCCTCGCTCATACCCCTCCCCAATCGATACGTCGTGCCGGGAGGGCGCTTCCGCGAGGTCTACTACTGGGACAGCTACTTCACGATGCTGGGCCTCGCCGAGTCGGGCCGGACGGACCTGATCCGCGGTATGGTCGACAATTTCGCCTTTCTGATCGACGAAGTCGGGTTCATACCGAACGGCAATCGTACCTACTACTGCTCCCGCTCACAGCCACCATTCTTCGCGCTCATGGTCGACCTGCTTGCCGAGGTGAGCGCGGACGAAGCGGTCTACGCTAGGTACCTGCCGCAGCTCAAACGCGAGTATGCGTTCTGGATGGCCGGTGCCGATTCGCTCTCGGCGAAGCGGCCTGCGCATCGCCGCGTCGTGATGAGTCCGGGCGGGCTGCTCAACCGCTACTGGGACGACGCGTCGACTCCGCGCCAGGAGAGCTATGCCGAGGACGTCGAGTTGGCCGTGACGGCATCACGTGAACAAGAACAGCTGTACCGCGACGTGCGCGCCGGCGCGGAGTCCGGCTGGGACTACAGTCCGCGCTGGTTCGAGGACCAGCATTCCATGGAGACAATCCGCACGACCAAGATCGTCCCGGTCGATCTCAACACGCTGATGTACAACCTCGAAGTGACGCTCGCGAGGGTCTGCGAGACTCACGGAGATGGCGCGGAGGCGAAAGCGTTCGCATCGCGCGCGGAGAACCGCAAGAAGCTGCTGCAACATCTTTTCTTCGATGACGAGTCAGGCATGTTCATGGACCTGGCACTGCCCGATTTCGCCGTGACCGGAACGCTGTCGATCGCGGCTGCCTTTCCCTTGTTCTTCGGCATCGCGACCGAGGAGCAGGCTAAGCGCGTCGCAGAATGCATCCACCGCGACTTCCTGAAAGCGGGCGGCTGGGTCACCTCGAATTACGACACGGGGCAGCAATGGGACAGCCCCAACGGCTGGGCACCGCTGCAGTGGATCACCTATTGCGGCCTGGATCGCTACGGATTTCACGAGGAAGCTCGCACCGGTGCCGCGCGGTGGATCGAGGACAACATCGCGATCTATCGGAAGCACGGCCGGCTGCTCGAAAAATACAACGTCGAATCGAGCGGCTTGGCGGGCACCGGCGGCGAGTACGAGGTGCAGGACGGCTTCGGCTGGACGAATGGAGTGTTGCTCAAGCTGATGCGTGAAACCCGGCAAGGTTCATGAGCCGGACGGGTGGAGCGTGTCGAGTTCTCGCCGAGGCGCTGCTATTGACGGCGGCCGCCTGCTCCGGCCACGACGATGGGCGCGTGGATGAGCCGGATGCGAACTTGCGCTTCGACGTTACGGAAGGGGAATCTGCTAATCACTTCATTCGGCAGCAGGGAATCTCGGGCCATCTGAATCTGCGGGCGCAGCCGAAGCCGAGGCTCGTCATGGCGTTTCCCGCGGGCAACAGCGGCGCCGCCCTGTTCTTCGAGGAGGTGGGTGAAGGTCCGGTGTGGGGACGCGTCGGCGACGTGCGCGTGATCGAACGCACCGACGAGGCGGGACGCACCCTCTACGGCATGCAGGCCGAGATCGATGTCGAAGCCGGTGCGTTGTCCATGGAAGAAGCCGACCTCGGCAGCGTCCGTTTCTTGCGCAAGGCCGTCGATTACTCCAAGCTGCCGCCGCGCGCGAAACCCGAGGTGCGCATCGACGGTAACCGCGTTCACTTTTACCGTGTACGCCCCGACGGAAAATCGAGTTACATCCTGGATGTAGAGGTGTTGGCGGGCGACCTCCGCACGGAGGGCGGCTTCGCCTTCGTCGCAGGCGGAGACGGAGCGCTGAAGATCAGGGTCGCTGCCGCCAGCGGGGATGTGTTGGAAAAGCCCGCGCCGGCGGAGCGCCTGCTTGCTGCGGACGCTGGCGACAACGACGCGCTCGTGAACGCGCTGGCGTTTCTGACCTACGATACCAAGATGCTGGCCGGTTCCTGGCGTTTCTTGACCTATTTCGGGCGAGATACGCTTTTGTCCGTGCGACTGCTGATGCCGATCCTGACTACAGAAGCTGCGGAGAGCGGCTTAGGCTCCGTGTTCGAGCGCATCGACAGCCACGGCGAGGTGGCGCACGAGGAAGACATTGGGGAGCTCGCCGTCTACCGCAACATGGCGGAGCACGATCGAGCCACGGCGACGCCGATATACGACTACAACATGGTCGATGACGACTTCATGCTGGCGCCGGTCCTCGCAAGCTACATAAAGACCTTCGGCCCCGAACGGGCGGAGGTTTTCTTGTCCGGCCGGACTTCGATGCAGGAGCCTTTTAAGTCGCAGCTGGCCAAGAACCTGCGCCTTGTCGTGCAGAAGGCCGGCGCCTTCGCCGACGAACCCGTGAGCTCGAATCTCGTCGCTATCAAAGACGGGCTGAATGTCGGCAACTGGCGCGATAGCCAGGAGGGTCTCGCCGGCGGCCGGTATCCCTATGATGTCAACGCGGTCCTGGTGCCCGCCGCCCTGCGAGCCGCGGCCGAGATAGTCGGCGCCGGGTTATTGGACGGCTATGCGGGCTCGCTGCCGAGCGAGGAAGCGCTTAAGCGGATGGCGTCGGTGTGGCAGATGAACGCCGCCGGCTTTTTCGAGGTCGCGATTGCCGCGGACGAGGCGAGCGAAAGACTCGAGGACTATGCCAACGACAACGGCTATCCGTTGTCGGATATGCCGGAACAGGGCCTGAGCTTCCACGCCGTCGCGCTCGACTCGGGCTTTACGCCGATACCGGTCATGCATTCCGATATAGCGTTCGATCTGCTTTTCCTCGAAAGCCCGGGACCCCGTCTCGCAGCGATTGTCGCGAACCTGGCGCGGCCTTTCCCGGCAGGTCTGTCGACGCCCGTCGGCGTTCTGGCTGCCAATCCGGCTTTCGCGGGCGCCGACGAGCAGGCGCTCGTCACCCGGAATCACTACCACGGCACGGTCGTCTGGTCTTGGCAACAGGCGATGATGATCGCCGGAATCGATACGCAGCTTCGCCGGGACGATCTCGACGAAACAGTCCGCGAAGAGCTGCAAATCGCCCGGCACGACATCTGGCAGGGCATAACGGCCAGTAAGGCGTTCCTCAACTCGGAGCTCTGGTCGTTCGCGGTGCGTGGTGACGAGTTCGTGATCGCGCCTTTCGGCCAAAGCGAGGGTCACCTGACCGAATCCAATGCCGTTCAGCTCTGGAGCACGGTGTTCCTGGCGCTACCCCCGATCGCGCCGACGCCGTAGCCATCCAGCCGCCGGGCCAAATTACCGCTCGACGCTCCGTCAGAGCATGTCGTGACCCTCGGCGTATTCGGCCGGCACGATCAGCTCTTCGAGGCTCGGCAACAGCCGGCGCAAGATCGTTTCACCGTTCTCGCTTTCCACCAGACCGACCAGAATGTAATCGCGCCAGCGCGTACCGCGGACGAGTACGGCGTCCGAGTGCCACTTCTTCCATGTCCCCGATTTGCGGAACACTTCGGCATTCGGCGCCCGCTCCTCGATCTGGGAGACGAATTTGTGATGCAGCCTCGGATCCGACAGATTCTCGAGCATCATGGCCGAGCGCTCCGCGTTTATCAGGCGCCCGCTCGAAAGCAGGTAGAAAAAGCGGCAGACCTGGGTCGCCGTGGCACCGTGTGAAATATTGAACATCGGGTCGCCGACACGAGGTCCGCTGCTGGCATACCGCTTGCCCACCCACAATCCGCCGCCGCGCTTCTCGTCATAGAAACCGAACTGTGGGTCGCGCAACACGGCTTGGATCTTCTTCATGCCGATGCGATCAATGAGCCGCGTCGCGGCCGGGTTGCTGGAGACTCGAATCATGTCGCCGAGATCCCGGTGGACTTCCTCCGTCTCCGCAAGAGAGCCGTCCTCGAATGACACGTAGGCGGCGACGAGAATGGCGATTTTCGGCAGGCTCGCTGCGTACATCATCTGATTGCCGTTGACGCGCGCGAAACGCGGCATCTCGCCGCTCAGGTCTACCAATCCGACGGCCAGCTTTTTTCTAGCGACCAAGCGCCGCCACTCGGGATTGGCAGAAAGGCGCTGTTCGAGGCTTTTCTGCAGTGCGGCGTCGACGCGGTTATATAGCGGTTGCCAGTCCTCGGCATGCGCTGCGTTGGCTGCGAGGGGTAGTGCGACGAACGCAAAGTAAAAGTTTTTCATGGCGAATATGACTCCAGTCGAATCAATAGTTGCGCGGCGGCGGAATGGTCGCAGTCGCCTTCCAGCGGTCGTGCTCACGGTGCAAATACGTGCTGAGCACGATCCACACCATGACCAACACAATGTTGATCATGACAAAGCCGGTATTGCCGAGCCCGAACACACGCGTACCGATCAGAATCGTTAGTGCCGCCATGCCGTCGCCCAGGCGAACGAACAGTGTGTCGACGGTGGGTTTCGCCTGGTACAACATTTCTTTCGACGTCGGTAACCACAACATGTGTCTCGCGGTGTTGTGTATAGAATAGGTGCTCGAATTCTCGGCGACCTTGAGAATCTTGATGAGGCCGAGAATTGGTACGAAGGCCATCGCCGCGTATGCGGCAAGCGAGATGAATGGTGTCGTGTACAGCAGCGCCTGCATACCGCCCGCCCGAAGCAGGCGCGACACGACGAACGACTGCAATAGCAGCGTTATCAAATTGATCCAGAAGTACAGATCGCCGTAAAAGGAGGCGGTCATCTCCTGCATGGCCAGATCGAATCCTTCCGGGTCGCCATGAAGGTCGGCGAGACTCTCTGCAAACGTCGCCTGCAGGATGCCGAACAGGATGTTGTCGCCGCTCGTGACCACCCACGTGAAGATCATGATCATGAACGCGGTGGCGCTCAGGTAGCGATGCTTCAGGATCAGCTGATATGGCCCATCGCCCACCGGGGCCGCCGGCTCCTGCCAACGTTCCGTCGTCCACGACGACGGGTCGCCGTAGGCTCCACGCCGGTCCGTCCACATCGCAAGCACCAGCGACAAGCCGAGTGGAAACAGCGCGACGAGGATCAGGTCGAATGCCTCGACGTAAGGCAACGAGACGAGTTTTTGCCCAATCCACGACCCCAGCGTCGCGCCGAGTGCGGCGCCGATCGCGACCAATGGAAACAGGCGAGCGCCACGCTCGGCGCCGAATACGTCCGAGCTGAACGCCCAGAACTGCGCGACCAGCGTCACGCTGAAAATGCCGACGAATAGGTAAAATAGAATGCCGAACACGGGTGCCTTGCCGAGCAGCATACCCGGCTGGCTGAGCCAGAAGGCCACGAGCAGGACCGCGAATAGGAGACCGACGCGCAGTATCAGCTCGCGCCGACGCCATTTCGCTGCCAGGCGCGCGTAGAACGGCAGGATGCCGATAAGGAGCAGACTCTGAGCAAACGCGGAATACGCCTTGATCTCGAGCTTGGTCAGGTCGCCGATGTCGGTCACCGCGAGCCAACCCTCGCGCACCGGCTTGACCAGGTAGAACGCGGCAAGGATGAGGAAAATGTTCCCGATCAATATGATGCAGGTCGCGCCTTCACGTGGATGAACCTCCGCGAACAAGCGCAGAATTCGCTCGAACCGAGAATGGTCGCCGCTATGAGTGATCTCAGCCGTCATAAACGAGCCTCACACCGCTTGCGCGATTACGTGTGCGCCGTTGCGATGCTATTCGCGATAATATCTGCCGGCGCGGCGCCCCTCGATCAGCCGACGCCGGAAGTGCTGACCGAAGCGAAGCGGATTGTACAGGAAATGTCCGAGAACCCGCGTGGTCCTTACAGCCGCATTCGCTGGTTCTGCAACGACGGTAGCGTACAGCCGCCGGTGGCCTATGCGTGTCGGGAGCACGGTGGCGGTCGCCAGCACGCCGAATATTCGCCGGCCAGGCAGCGGCTTTCGCAGCTCGGCTGGTCCGTGGGCACGATCTTCGCGGCCATGACGTTCGAAGAGCTCTTCCATAGCCGAAACAGACAGCAACGGCTACGCGAAATTCCGCTCGAGCGCTATCTCACCGACGTCGACGACGGCTGGGTGCTCAAGCGGGCCAAAGGTTACCGTGGCCGGCTGCAGGTAGAGGACGAGAACGCGGCGGGCAAGCGGCTGCTCATTGCGCTGCTGAGGGAAGCCGACTGGGCGTCGCAGAATTTCCTCCTGATCCGTGAGGCGGCACGCACTATCCCGCACGGCGACGACACCGACTTCGCTCGCACGGTGAGGCGCCAGTCCACACAGCTCGCGGAAATGGACCCGGCGGCGGAGCCCTGGCGTGCGGAAATCCACTCCGATCCCGATGCCGGCACCGCTGCGCGACTGCGAGCTTGGGCCGCTGCGCATACGCGCCTGGACGTCGGCGCGATGGCAAGCGAAATCGCGTCGAATCTCGATCTCCTGTACGGAACCGTCGGCCGCCGCGGGCGAATCGACGCGGCGCTCGAACGGTTGGGCAATTCGGCCGGTACGTTTCGCAGCGAAGTGCGCGCCGCGCTGGCGGGGCCGCCGCTCGCACGGATCGCAGGCGTCTGCGCGGCAATGTTTCGCGCGCGTCTAGAACATTTCGACGCGCTCGATGCAGAAGGAAGGCTGGCGCTCGTCGACGCGCTGCGAGAGCTCGAGTCCGACGTGCTGTTGGCCTACCAGGAGCTCGACCCGAGCGCGTTGACACGCCGGGAGACTCTGCGGCTCGGCACGGCGCTCTTGGATTGCAGTTTTGCTGCTGGCCTCATCTCGGAAAGCGAGATGCGCAGCGTTGCCGAAGCGCTGGATTTCGAGGGCGTCGACGAGACGCCCGTCGCGGCCTACCGCGCCGCGGTTGCGCGATTGAAGCGGGTGCCGGGCTGGGCGCTCGGCAGCATTCGTTACTCGTTCGCCGAGCCCATGATCCGCTACACGGCGCTGGATCCCCGTGCGGCGCGTTTCAGCGACGACCTGCTGCGTGGCTCGCCGATGTGGGCGCTCGGCGAGGTCCTGAAGACGCTGTCGCGCGACGCAGACGTGCTCTCGGGCAGTCTCGTCGAGATCGCGGGTCGGCCGGTAGGTGCCGCAGTTGCATTAAATAGCGGCGTCGCAAGCGGTACGCTGCGGATTTTCGATACCCTCGAAAGCCTCGAGCACGCGACGCTCTCGCGCACCGACGTTGCGGTCATCCCCGAAACCATTGCCGAGCTCTCGCCGGTCGCCGGCATCCTGACGCTGGGCGAAGGCAACGCGTTGTCGCACGTGCAGCTTCTCGCACGAAACTTCGGCATTCCGAACGTGGCCATCGATCACGAGACGGTCGAGCTCTTGCGACCCCTCGAGGATCAAAGGGTAGTGTTGATCGTGACGGGCGGCGGCGATGTGTTGCTCGAGCGCGATGCTGCGCCTGACGCCCGCACCGATACGGCGGGCATGCGCAACGTGAGCATACCGCAGCCCGACCTGTCTGTGCGCAGAGTGTTGCCGCTCGGGGAAATCGGACGCGAGCTGTCGGGAAAGATCGTCGGACCGAAGGCTGCCAATCTCGGCGAGCTGAATCGCCTGTTTCCCGGCCGGGTCGCGCCGGCCGTCGCCGTGCCGTTCGGCGTATACGCCGCGCACCTGGACAGGGCCGGCCTGTCGCAGCGCATCGCTAAAGCATTCGCCGGTCGCGCGGATCAATCGCTCGATGAAGCGGCGTTCGGCGCGGAGCTTGCTGCGGTACGCCGCGAGATCGCGGCGCTGGAGCTGCTGCCCGCAATACGCACCGAGCTCGCCGACGAGATGCGCAAGGCCTTCGGCGCCCCTGGCACATACGGCGTTTTCGTGCGCTCCGATACCAATGTCGAGGACCTGCCGCAATTCACCGGGGCGGGCCTCAACGAAACGCTGCCGCACGTTGTCGCGCCAGAGGCGCAGATCGCCGCGGTACCTAGAGTCTGGTCGTCCGTGTTGAGCCCGCGCGCACTGGCATGGAGATCCAGCGTGTTGGCCAATCCGGAACAGATTTACGCATCAGTGCTGCTAATGAAGAGCGTGCCCGCGACGAAGTCGGGCGTGCTGGTCACGACGAACTTCGCCGATCGCGAGGCGCCGGGAATGACGGCATCCACCGCCTGGGGCGTCGGCGGCGCGGTAGCCGGTGAAGCGGCGGAAACGATCGTCATTCTTCCGGATCGCCTCGAGCTCATTTCAGAGTCCAAGTCGCCGTATCGGCGGCATCTGGCGGCGTCGGGCGGCGTAGACTGGCTGCCGGCGGCGGCGGGCCGCGTGCTCGAGCCTGCGGAGATTGAGCAACTGCGTGCACTTGCCCGCGAAGTGGCTGCGAAATACGAACCGGTCTACGACGAGGATGGCAACGCACGCCCGTGGGACATCGAATTCGGATTCGTCGACGGTGCGCTGACGTTGTTTCAGATTCGGCCGCTGGTCGAGCGGGGCAGCGGCTCGGCGGACCGGATGCTCGAAGCGCGCCGTCAGGGTAAGACGCGGAACAAGCAGGTAACCGGTAGCGTCAAATTGGATGCAGTGCCGGCCAGCTGAGGGACGAAAACGATGCGGCAGTTCTCGAGCGTTTGGTGTGTAGTAGCGTTTACGGCACTGCTGGCCGTGCCGGCACTGCCTTATCCGCTCGATGGTGACGAGGCCGGAATCCGGCGCCTCGAGGGATTCCGCCTTGCGGAGCAGATGCCTGGCGCAGCGAAGCTCGCACCGGGCCAGCTCTGGCCTACCGAACGAATCCGGCTACGCCTCGCCGATTACGACGGCCCGGATTTCGACTCTCTGCCGCAAGATCCGTCGCTCGCGGCGTTCCTCGAGCGCGCGCTCAAGAACCGGGACCCCAGCTACGCCATGGTGATCGTCGACATCTCCAACCCGGGCGCGATTCGCTGGGCCGGATTGCGGCCGGATCTAAAACAGAATCCGGGCAGCGTCGGCAAGCTGATCAGCATGGCAGCCGTATTTCACGCGCTTGCCGGAGCGTTTCCGAACGTCGACGACCGCAGACGCGTCTTGCGTGAATCGGTCTCTGCGGCCGGAAGCTGGGTCAGCAACGAAATTCACAAGGTGCCGAAGTGGAATGCGAGCGAGCGCCGTAACTTTTATTCGGTCATCAATCCGCGAGACGAGTTTCGCTTGGGCGAGTGGATCGATCACGCGATTTCCGCATCCGCGAACGGCGCCGGCGCCATCATCTGGCGCGAGGCCATGCTGATCCGGCATTTCGGCAGCGACTACCCGAAGAGTTCCGAAGAGAGCGAGCGGTTCTTTACGGAGACGCCGAAATCGGAGCTCGCGGCGCTGGCGCGCGCCGTCGCCACGGAGCCGCTGCAGGCCGCAGGCATCGATACCACAAACCTGCAGCAGGGTTCGTTTTGGACCGGCAGCTCGAAGCAGAAAGTGCCGGGCACGATTTCGTTCGCGACTCCGCGTGAGTTGGCACGGCTAGCGTTTCGTATCGAGCAGGGTCGCCTGGTCGATGCTTGGTCGAGCCTCGAAATGAAGAAATACATGTATCTGACCAAGCGTCGCTACCGCTATGCGTACGCGCCCGAGCTTGCCGACGATGCGATCTTCTTCAAGAGCGGCTCGCTGTATTCGTGTCGCCCCGAGGAGGGATTTCGCTGCGGAAAGTACATGGGTAACGTGCGCAATCTGATGAACTCGGTGGCCGTCGTCGAGGGCCGAAATGATGGGGACCCCGCCTATATCGCGGCACTGATGTCGAATGTCCTCAAATTCAACTCTGCATGGGACCACTCGCGCATCGCTGCGGCGGCGCACGAAACGCTGCGCACGAACCAGGCGCAGGCGCTGCGTGAAACGGCCTCGGCAGAGGAAATCAGCGAAGCCGGCAAGAGCGAATAACGTTCGACCACGCAGAGCCGTGAACGCAGCGTCTTTCTCGGTCAGTCGCCGCCGCCCATCGTTTGCGGCGAGGACAAATCCGGACGGTGCGCCCACACCGTATAGCTGGAGTCGCTGAAGCCCTCGGCGAACCGAGCGAAAAGCTTGCGGGCCTCCTGCTCCGAGCCCAGCTGCTCCGAGACGAAGGCGAAGAACGGCTGCTCGGGCGGCGCCATGTCGGCGTAGTCGTCGAACTCGGTGACGATCATCAGCATGGGCTTGCCGCCGGTGCGCGACAGCCAGAGCCAGTTGTTGCCCCGGTCGGCCCAGCCGCCGTCCCTAGCGATCTCGGAGAGCCGCTTGCGCGCATCGTCCGGCCCAGGACCTGTATTTTGCTTCCACGTCCAGGTAGTGACGCCGTAGTACGGATGCTGTCCCAGATCCGCGGGCCAGTGGCTGTTCCCGTAGTCCGCGCGTTCCATGTAATGGTGGTAATGATCGACGTACTGGTCGACGTTAGCGGCCCAATGTGCGCCGAATCCCTTCTCCCGATCCTCGACGACGTAGGCGTCCTGATCGGCCCAGTCGAGATTGCCGGCGCGCCACTGATACAACTGCGGGTTGTCGCCGATGGCTGCCGAATACGCCTCCCAGCTGCGAGAATCTCCGGCATCTCTGCGGAATGCCATATGCGATCGCACGGCCTCCTCGAACTGCGACGCCATACCCTTGTTCGGCACGATCAGCCAGACGTCGCTGAGCGGTGCACGTTGCTCATCCTGAGCCCAGAGGCCCAAGGGGACGAGCATCAGTCCCAAGCATGCGCTGATAAACAATGCTTTCTTCATTGTTATTCTCCCGGTGACATCGAGGGACATTCCCTCGAGACGGATGCTCAGAAGTATAGTTGAGGGGCCGGAATCTGCTGCGGGATCGCCAAAGGTTCGTGAGAGCTATCGCGTCGATGAGAGACGACGTGTCACAAATGGTCGGGGAATCCTGATAGGGGTCGGATTGTGCACTACCTCTTCGAAGTTCACATCAAGCCGGGCTACACGGCCGAGCAATACGCCGATGCGTGGGTCCGCGCGAGCGAGATCATCCAGCGGGCGCCGGGAGCGCTGGGGACACGGCTGCACCGTAAGATAGGCGATCCGAACGTCCTGCTCGCCATTGCGACCTGGGTATCGAAGGAGAAGCGGGACGCGATGGAGGCGGACCCGGCCGTAGAAGTCCGCGAGATCATCGCCTCGCAGGCGCCGTACGTCGATATCCGCGTCATCGGCGAGTTCGAGGATCCCGAGTGGCTCGTCGATCTTCGGTCATGACCGGGTCTCGATAGCGGCTGCCGTGCAAGCCGAAAATACGTCTCACCGAGCATTCGATCACAATCATTGCGTTAACGCAATAGTTGTGTTATCATCACAAAAATGTTCGATGTTCTACTTAACCGCCGCCGCCCACCGCACCGCGGCGCTCGCGTCTGCGGCTCCGTTTCGCATCTATACGCTTTCTAGCGCCTCGTCGCCCGTTTTGGCGGCCCCTTTTTTCTTCGATCACCGTTCCGACCGCAGGGAGGATCCAAATGCCCGTTATGCAACCCAATCTACCGTATGCTCTCGATGCCCTCGAGCCCCACCTATCCGCGGCGAGTTTGTCGCTCGGCTATGAGCGATATCACCGAATGGCCGTCGATACCCTCAACGCCCGCATCGTCGACTCGGACTACTCCGACCTTTCCCTGGATCAGGTCATCGATCGGGCACGCAGGCATAACGAACGAGCGATTCTGAAGGACGCCTGCGAGACCTGGAATTACGGTTTTTTCTGGCAGAACTTGAAGCCCTCCGGAGGCCGTCGTGAGCCGACCCGCTCGCTGGCGAAGATGCTAGCGCGCGAATTCGGCAGCACCGCCGAATTCCGCTCGCGGTTCGCGTCAGCAGCGCAGGCGAAGGGCGGCGAAGGTTGGCTGTGGCTCGCGAGCAGCGCGGACGGTCTTCGGATCTGCTTCACGCACGACGGCGCTTCGCTCACTCACACGGAATCTACGCCATTGGCCGTGCTCAACCTGTCGAAGCATGCTTTCTTTCAGGACTATGGGAATGATGCGGCCGCGTACGCGAAGGCGTTTCTCGAGCACCTCATCGACTGGGATGTCGTGGCATCGATGCTGGACGACCGCCGGTATCTGAGAGCGGCCTGAGGAAAAGCTCATGGTTGATATTTCCAAATTCCTGCAGGTCATGTCCGGCCGATTCAGAAAAGCTCCCCTTTCGAGAGTTGATCGCTTTCAGGCCCGACTCGTCAAGATCAACGATCAGCTCGAAGAGCTCAAAGCGCGACACGCGGCTGCGGCACCCGATGAGCGACCGCTATTCAACCGTTACCTCATGGTGCTGGACAAAAAATGCGTGGAGATCGATGAGCAGCTCTGCGAGCTCGAGCCAGGCTCCGAGGTCGACGTAGAGCTGGTTCAGCACGAACTGAAGGAAGCGCGACAGCGCTTGAGAATTGCCAAACAGGCCGCCAAAGCGCCATCCTTGCATTGAAGTGAATCTTCCAACGGCCGGCGGGGAGAAACCCGAAGACGCTCATGAATAGGTCAAGCTTCATTGCGAAAGCGGCTGATTGGGCGCTGGATGGCGGGCGCGGAAACATATAGCTCGCTCGTTGTCGATCACCGAGTAGCCGCGGTCGACGGCTATTCGCTTGCCGCGACCGTTTACGGCGCGGCGGACCATAGCACCGTCCTATTGATCAGTTCCGCAACCGCGGTACCGCGCCACTTCTATAAGCGTTTCGCGAGCTACGTGCGAGATTTCGGCTGGACTGCCGTGACGTACGACTATCGCGGCATCGGCGAGTCGAGACCCGAGACGCTGCGCGGCTTCGAAGCGTCGATTCGTGATTGGGCGTTCCTCGACATGACTGCGATGGTCGACTGGGTCGATCGGCATTTATCGCCCAAACGCGTGTTTGCGGTCGGCCACAGTTTTGGCGGCCAGACGCTCGGCATGATCGAGAACGCGTCAAAGATCGATGCGATGGTCGGCGTGTCCGCGCAGAGCGGCTATTGGGGCGTACAAGGCGGTAGCGAACCCGCTAAAGTGCGCTTCATCGTCACGGTGGCGATCCCGCTGCTGTCGCGCCTGGTCGGCTATTTCCCCTGGTCGTGGTTCGCCAGCGGGGCAGACCTGCCGAAAGGTGTGGCGCTGGAATGGGCCCGCTGGTGCCGCAGCCCGAACTATCTGCTCGACGACACGAGCCTGCCGCTCGAGCGCTTCCGATCCTTCACCGCGCCGATACTCGCGTACAGCATCGACGACGACGTCTGGGGCACCGAGCGGGCCGTCGACGACATGATGCGCGCGTATTCCAACGTCACCCGCCGTCACTTGAGCCCGAACGATTACGGCCTCGAGAGGCTAGGGCACATGGGCTTCTTCCGTGACGGCTCGCAGCCGATCTGGCGGGAGATGCTGGAATGGCTCGACCGGAGCCGGCCTGCGAGAGAAGGCTGAACGCATCCGGGACGGAGATCGACGTCGGTTGGCCGGCGGTGTACCGGCGCCGCCGCCTCAAAGCTCACGCGGCCGGACGAACGCGATGAGGCGCCAGTCGTCGTCGTGCCGTTCGAGCACCGCAAGACTGCCGGGCTCGAATGCCACGACCGGATGCTCGGGCGACAGGCCGAGCGCGGTTGACACCGCCCGCGACACGAACGGCATGTGACCTGCCACGAGAGTGTCCTCGTCGCCAAGCGAATCGAGCAAATCGCATGGTGAATCATTCGGCGACAGTCCCGAGCGTGCCTCTATAGCGCCGCCATCGGTGAGCGCAGACGCCAGGATTTCGGCCGTCTGCCGCGCGCGCAGCTTGCCGCTGTGCAGGATGAGCGCAATGTGCGTCTCCGAGCGTGCGAGCCAGGCCGCGAGCCTGCCGATATCTGTCGCGCCTTGGTCGGTCAGCGGCCTGTCGGGATCGACGTCCTTCGGATGGGCGTCGCCGTGCTGAACGAGATACAGTCGCATCGAAGCCCCTAGTTCTTGGCCGGCACGACGCACCGGCTGGTGATGTTGCGTTCGAGATTCTCCGGATCATTGATGATCTCATAGAAACTCGCGATGTATTTTGCCTGCGCCCGCTTCGTCTTGTCCGACAGGCCCCCTGAGGCGAGCGCCGCCTCGATGCCGTCACGCTGCCGATTGAAGGCATCGATAGTGTCCTGTAGATGGTGCATGTAGGCGCATCGTCCGCGGAACAGGCGGTGGCGCACCGAGCGTATCCGCAACCTGTCATCCGGGAGCGCATAGGGTGTATTGATCAGCCCGGCCTGGTCGAAGTCGTACGGCAGCACGAACCAGCCGCTCCCGGAACCGGGCTCGCCGAGCACCTTGCCGTTGTGACAGCACGGCTCTCCAGCCGGCCCTTGTCCGATCGACCAGTCGGTATTCCCAATCATGAACTGGAAAACCGCGGTCTGATTCGCGTGGCTCGGGTCTAGCTGCCCGGCAGAGATCTTGTGCTGCTCGACGGCACGCAGATCCGAGCGCGCTGCGACCTCATCGAGAGACTCGATGAAGAACGCACCCTGCACGAGATCGGGCCGCCTGCCCTCGGAATCGCGGAACGTGATCTTCAGCATGCGGACACGGAACGCGGGATTCGTAAGCAGACCGTAAGCACGGTAGATGCCGTATTCCTGCAAAAGATACTCGAGATATCTGCCGCCGCGCCGGCACTGCGTGACGATCTTGAGCTTATCCTGGCCCGCGAACACCGTGCCGCGTGTCTGTCCGGCCGCGAGCATCAGCGACAGCGGCGGAAAGTGGCACATCTCGAGGCGGCTATGGCCGCGGGTTTCCACCCTCACGTCGAGCTCGACCTCGCTTCCCTGCACGTCCCGGTAACGCAGCTTACCATCGACCTCCGGTCGCCTCTCCGCCCTGCGGATCAGCGTTTTCATCGGCAGCTCGAGGACGAGCTCCAAGGTCGCGTCGCACTCGAACAGAGGCCTTTCCGCCGCGGCCTCGCAGCCTGCCGTCATGGATGCGGTCAGAGTGGCCAGTGTGGCTATCAACGTCGACATCGATTGATCGCGGAGGATTCCGAACGTCTCACAATGATAGTTCGTCCGTGCCGAATCCGCCGTGACTAAAGCGGCGCTCTCCGAGCGCCTATACAACGCCGGGGGGCCGACGGCGCGCCTGCAAGCAAGTTCGCAAAACTGGTACGCTTACGCCGCCGATGCCCGCCTCGACCCACAAGAAGCAACCAGTTGATACGGGTAGACAGGCATCCCAATGCCCACGATAGCGGCGGGCGCTCATCCAGCACGTCCGGAGTTGCGTGATATGAACAGATTTGCCACGTTCGCGATACTGATAGCCGCAAGTTCCTCGGCGCTCGCCGACGAGGGGATGTGGACGCTCGACAATTTTCCGGCACGGGCTGTTCAAGAAAAGTACGGCGCGAAAATCACCGAGGACTGGCTGCAAACCGTCAAGCGTTCCGTTGCCCGGCTGGATAACGGCTGCAGCGCGTCGTTCGTGTCCGAGGACGGTCTGGTGCTGACGAATCATCATTGCGCCGTGAGCTGTATCGCTCAGAACTCGTCGGCCGAGCACGATCTGGAGGCCGAAGGTTTCCTGGCCGCGGGTGCCGAGGCCGAGTTGTCGTGCCCGACATTTACGATGTCGGTCTTGGAAGAAACCGAAGAGATCACCGACCCCGTATTCGAAGCCACGGCCGAAATGGAAGATCGGCAGGCTGCCGAGGCGCGACGGCAGATCCTCAAGCGGCTCGTGGAGGACTGCGAACGGCGAACCGGCCTCAAGTGCGAGTCGGTCTCTCTGTATCAGGGCGGGCAACACTGGCTGTACAAGTACAAGCGCTACGATGACGTGCGGCTGGTGTTCGCGCCCGAGAAGGATATCGCCGCGTTCGGCGGCGATCCGGACAATTTCAACTTCCCGCGCTGGTGTTTGGACATGACTTTGCTGCGGGTGTACGAAGACGGCCAGCCGGCATCTACGCCCGACCATTTGCGGTGGCGCGCCGAGGGCCTCGACCCCGGCGAGGTGATGTTCGTCGCCGGACGGCCCGGCACGACGCAGCGGCTCTTGACCGTGTCCGACCTGAAGTTCCTGCGTGACGTCGTCATTCCGCAGTGGCTATTGCGCTACGCGGAGCTGCGCGGCCGCCTGATTCAGTACGGCACAACGAGCGATGAGGCCTATCGGACGTCGCAGGTGCTGCTCCAGCGCATCGAGAACAGCATCAAGGTGCGACGCAAGCAGCTCGATGCACTGCACAGCGACGAGCTGTTCGCGCAGAAGTCGAAGGCGGAGCGCGAGCTGAAGCAAGCCGTCGCGGCTGATCCGAAGCTCGCCGCAAAGGTCGGCTCGGCCTGGGACGACATTGCAGAAGCGAACCAAACGTTCCTCGAGTTTCGCGACCCGTATCTTTTCATCGAACAGGGCGCGGCTTTCAATACAATGCTATTCAACTACGCCCGCTCGCTCATTCGGGTCGCAGCGGAACGGGAGAAACCCAACGAGACGAGACTGGAGGGATATACCGACGCCGAGCTGCCGCGCCTGAAGCAGGTCACGCTGGCCGCTCAGCCGATCTATCCGGAGTTGGAAACGCTGGTGCTGTCGTTCTCGCTCGACAAGATGCGCGAGTATCTGGGACCCGATTCGGAGTTCGTCAAAGAGATCCTGGGCAACCGATCGCCTGCCGCGGCGGCGGAAGCACTCGTAACGGGGACCCGGCTCGCCGATGCAGAGATGCGCAGGCAGCTATGGGAAGCGGACCTCGCGTCGTTGAAGTCGTCCGACGATCCCATGCTCGAGCTCGCGTTCGCGATCGAAGACCGAGCGCGGCAGCTCCTGCGCCGCTACAAAGACGACGTCGAGGCGCCGAGCGATCGTGCGTACGAGCGAATCGCCGCAGCACGCTTCGACATCTACGGCACGAGCACGTACCCGGACGCCACGTTCACCCTGCGCGTTACCTACGGCGCGCACGAGGGTTGGAAGGAGAAAGGCGCGCTCGTTCGTCCGTGGACGACCGTGTCCGAGCTGTTCCCTAGGGTCACGGGCGAGCCGCCGTTTCGGCTACCGGAGAGCTGGAGCGATGCCGGAGAAGAACTTAACGGCGGTACAAAGTTCAACTTCGTCGGCACGACCGACATCGTCGGCGGCAACTCGGGCAGCCCGGTAATCGACGCCGAAGGGCGGCTCGTCGGCCTGATATTCGACGGCAACATCCATTCGATCTCGGGCTCCTACTGGTTCGACAGCGCGTTCAACCGCGCGGTCGCGGTCCATCCCGAGATCATGATCGAGTCGCTGCGGCACATCTACGAGGCGGATGACCTGCTGCGGGAGATGGGCCTGTTATAAGTCGAAGCTCCGTGCGCTCGCTCCGATAAGGCATGCAGAGGGCTTTTCAGGGTGATCGTTGCGGGCGCCTATAATCTTCTGCCATGAACCGCTGCAAGAACTGTGGGGCGTCGCTAAACGCAGCTTACTGTTCTCGGTGCGGCCAGAAAGACGTCGACCTCCGCCGACCCATCCTGGAGCTCTTTTGGGAAGTCCTCCGTGAGACGTTCGAGATCGACGGTCGAGCGGCCCGCACGATTTGGACGATGTTCTCCAAACCGGGCGCGCTGACCGAGCGATACCTTGCCGGTCAGCGCAGACGATACACGCCGCCCGTGCGGCTCTATCTCGTCGTCAGCGTATTGTTCTTTTTCGTCGTAGCCTGGGTCGTACGGCAAGGCATTCTGTTTGAGCTCGACGAGAGCTCGGCAGACGAGGTCCGCGTGCTCGCCGAGGACCTGCCGCGCCTGATGTTTCTTCTGCTGCCGGTGTTTGCGCTCTTGCTGAAGAGCGCGTATTGGCAGCGCTTTTATTTCGAGCACCTCATCCACGCGCTGCACCTCCACGCCGCGGCGTACGTCGTTCTCGCGTTGCTGCTGCCCCTGGAGCGGCTGGAGATCGCACCATGGCTGGTCGCGATTCTCCACACGGCGCTGTTCGGCTACCTCGCCGGCTACTTGGCGATATCCCTGCGGCGCGTCTACGGTGCGAACTGGTTCGCAACGATGATCAAGGCAGCGGCGCTTTTCTTCGGCTACGCGACAATACTCGCGGTCTCACTCGAATTCGCGAGCAGCCTGACGGCGCTCGCCGCGGCGTCGCCGAGCCTAGTCGTCCTGCGGCAGGTATAGCTGGACCGATTCCCTGAGCACCTTTACGATCGCCGCTTCGACCTCGTCGCTGAATGCGTTGGCCGCCACCGCGACCGCGAAGTTGGCGTCGGGAATCATCGCAACGATCATCAGGAACGTGTCGGCGCTGCCGGAATAGGTCGCCACCGGTTCGTAGCCGAACGCTTCGGTCGAGCCCCATCCGAGCCCGCCTCTCATGCGGCGCACGAGCATGTGCCGCACCGTGTCGCCGGCCAGAAGCCTGCCATTTTCCTGCCACGACAGCAGGTACGCGGGGAGAAATAGCCCGATGTCGCCGAGCGACGCGTGGACGTCGCCGGCCGGGCCGAAATATTCCGGCAGCGCATAGTCGCCGTTCGGATCGACCGGACCAAAGTCTCCGTTTTTGCCGGGCCGGTGACCCCACGGCGCGTGTTCTCCCGTCCTGCCCGGCCAGCCGAAGCCGGCGCGCTGCATGCCGAGAGCGTCGAATATCCTCGAGCGGACTAGCACCTCCCAGGGTTCGCCACTGACTTCCTCCGCCATGGCGGCGGCGACGACGAAGTGCGCGTTCGAGTAGCGGTACTCCTCGAGCGGTGGCACGATCGGGTCCTGCTGAAATACCCAACGGGCGAACTGCCGGCGCTGCGACACGACGTCGCCTGATAGCGGCGGCACGCCCGCCAATTCCTCGTCTTCTTCCATTGGTTGCAGGCCCGCTTCGTGCGCAAGCAGGTGGGCGAGCGTCACACCTTCAAAAGCGGGCTGAGCCGATGCCATGATGTCCGGTAGGATCGCCGCGACTGGCGAGTCCCATTTAAGCTTGCCTTCCTCGACCAGCTGTCCGATCACCGTGGCCGTGAATGGCTTGCTGACCGAGCCGATGTGGAAAGGATCGTCCTTTCGCAATGCGTCCAGCGTATCGCTGCGGCGCACACCCATGACGCGCAGGTTTGCGATTCCGCCACTGTTGGCCACGACGATGCCGATTGCCGGCATCCCAGTGTCGGACAGTGCTTGCTGCAGCAGCTCGTCGAGCCGGTCGGCGACGACGTCTCCGATCGTGTCGCCGGCCTTGTCCCGGCTGGGGGTTTCCGATTGCCGTGGATCACACGCCGAGATTGTCAGCAGTGCGAGAATGGACAAAGCCAACGCTCCGACCCGCGTATTCACATTCTAAGTCGTGTCAGTCTAGTTACCGATCTGCGATCGGATGCTTGCACTCACTATAACCGAAACCGACGCATTCCCGTTGTAACAAAAGTTCACATTTTTGCCGTAGCCCGGTGTCGGCTCAGACGGTAGTCTCCTCGAGAAGCAAACGGCCAAGCAGTCCGAGAGTCGGCTGTCAGAACAGGAGCTCGGTTCCATGGCGACACGCGCAACGTCATCTACGCGTATCAATGCGTCAAAGACGGTACGCCGTCGTTACTGGCGGCGCGTCGGCACCCCCAAACCTTGGTGGCCGTGGGGAGCGTTGCCGCTGCTTGCCATGGGTCTGCTGTTTCTTTTCGGCGCATCGTTCACCGCACCGACCATCCAGGCCGAAGTCAGAGACCGCGTCGCAGCGCGGCTCGATGGCGCCGGCGTCACCGTCGATGACGTGACGGCGGACGGACGACGAGTGTTGGCGCGGGTCCGCGCGGCGGACGAGAGGGAAGACTTCCTGAGCGCGCTGGCGCAGACGACGACCTGCAACACCTGGGCGGGCGAGCTGACCTGCCCTTCGATAGTCGACATCGATCGAGCCAGCATCGAAGCCGAACCCGCGAAGGTCGAGATGCGGCCGCACCAGTTCGCATTCATGCGAACGGAGCGTGGGATTGCGCTACGCGGCGAAGTGCCCACGGTCGAGGACCGCAATCGCATCATCTCGATGGCTGGCGAATATTTCGGCCAGGTGAATGACGATTTGCAGATATCGAGCGAATTGGCGATGGAGGGTTATGGGCCCGCCGCAGAACGGGCGCTCGCGGTTGCCAACCATCTGGTCAGCGGTGAAGTCCGCTGGTCGGGTGAATCGTTGTCCGTAACCGGCATCGCTAGCGCCGGCGAGCTCGAGGCTGCCCGTACCCAGTTCGATGCATTCGGGGCGAGCGGAATGATCGGCGTCTTCGATGTCCAGCCGCTCGAGCCAACAATGAACCGCAGCCACCGCTGCAATGAGCAGTTCGGCAATCTACTGGCAAACGCGACGATCCGATTCCAAACCGCGAGTGCCACGATCGATGCGGGGAATGACGAGTTGTTGACGAAACTTGCAAATCTGGCGAGCGAATGCCCCGGAACCCTGACGGTTGAGGGACATACCGATAGCCGCGGCGCGGCCGATATGAACGAAGCGCTGAGCCTTGCGCGCGCGTCCGCGGTTCGCGATGCGCTCGTAGCGCGCGGCGTCGACGCAAAGCGGGTTACTGCGGTCGGCTTCGGCGAGGTCCGTCCGATTGCCGACAACGCGTCGGCCGAGGGCCGCCGACAGAACCGTCGAATCGCCATTGTGGTCGACAACCCCGACTAACACAGATGCCGAGGGCCACGCGGCAACCGAACAACGAGGACTTCCAATGATCTACCTACTCGCGAAATATACTCTGCTGTTTCTGTTGGCAGCGGCACTGGGCGCCATTCTCGGTTACTGGTGGTCTCGCAGAAACTTCGTCGACGTCAGCGAGTCCTACGAGGAGTTGCGCAAGGCAGCCGAGCGTTCCGACGAGCAGAACTGGAGCCGACTGTGGGAGTGCCTTGACGCAATTCCCGAAGCGAAGGAAACGGATCTGTCGCAGGTTTACGACCGTCTCGATCTCGTCTCGAACGTTCTTGCGAACATCCCACGGCCTGAGCCGGTGAGCCTGAACTCGGTCGAAGACGGTCTCGATGCGCTCAGGAAACAGGTCGCCGGAATTCCTGTACCGCAAAAGCCGAAAGAACCGGACCTCAATCCGCTGATCGAACGGATCGAAAAGCTCGAAAGAAGCGTTGCCGCAATACCGGCGCCGGCGGATCTGGGACCGATCGTGAAGGGACTCGGCGACCTTGCGCCGGTCGCCCGACAGATCGGGTTGCTCGAGCAGCGTATCGCCGAGATCCCCGTGCCGGAGAGCGTCGATCTGAAACCGGTCGACAGGCGGCTACGCGCGATGGAGACCGAGATTTCGAGACTGACCCAGAGGCTCTCGAAGCCCGATACCGGGGCACGGCGGGCGGTACCGGCAAGAGCAGACAAGCGAAAAGGAGACGAGCCGAGAATTCTCAGTGCAGCTCTGTACGGTAAGAAGGACGATTTGAAGCAGATCTCGGGCGTCGGGCCAAAGCTCGAAAGGTTGTTGAACAAGAACGGCGTTTTCTACTTCTGGCAGGTCGCCTCGTGGTCGCGGAATGATATTGTCGTGATCGACGAACGTCTCGACGCGTTCAAAGGTCGAATCTCGCGCGACAACTGGGTATCGCAGGCAAGGCGCTTGCAACGCACACCGGGCGCTGCGCGGATGCCTGCGGGCTAGATCACTAAAGTATGAGGACGTTGCCGCCGATAACTGCTTAGTGTAGCCCGTACCGGCCGAGCGACGGCAACGTTCGGCCGTTCGCGAATCGGCCGGCATGCGATGAGTCATCTACTCAAACTTATCCGTCTCGAGAGCGCCAACTCGGCGTTGGCGTTTCGGAAAAAGCCCTATGGATCCGGCGATCGGGAGTCCTTTCTCGTCGACATACTCGCGCTCGCCAACGCGCAGGTTGCGGGACCGCGCCATCTGGTGCTCGGTGTGGCCGATAGCGTCGGCGGCGATCGCCTTATAAAAGGAGTCGACGGCCACAGCCTCGCCAGCATGGCGGAACGCTACCAGCGTGCCATCGACGACAGCATCGAGCCGCCGCTCAAGATCTCGATGCGGAGCGCGACCGTCGCGGGTCGGACTCTCGCGGTGATCGCGCTGCGCGACTGCCAAGAGCAGCCCTACGTGCTGAGAAAGACTATCTCAAAGCGCCTGCGCAAAGGCGACGGCTGGATCCGCCGGGGCGTGCATCAGGCGCGCCTGAGTCGCGCGGACCTGGCGGCAATGTTCGGCGGCGAAGCGCCGGCGCCTACCCGGAGATGCGAGATCCAGCTGGTCTTCGACGGTTCCGCGAC
>JBFGFX010000009.1:0-29332 GCA_041579335.1 Woeseiaceae bacterium
GCCCGAGATGCTGCCGGCCACGCGCGCGAGCGACGGCGCGTCGAGGCGTTCGCCGGCCGCCTCGCTGGCGGCAAGCGCCAGGGCGGCGAACGCGGACGCCGACGACGCGAGGCCGGCCGCGATCGGGAAATTGCATTCGCTGGCGACCGCGGCGCGATCGCGGGCATCGCCCGCCACTCGATCGAGACAGCGGCTGACGCGCGATAACAGCGCATCGCAAGGGGTGCCGTTCAGACTGAACCGATCCTGCTCGAGCGTCGGCAGGAACTCGACGCTCATCGTCGTCCACAGCGACTCTAGCGTAATCGACAGCGAGCCGACCGCCGGCAGGTTGCGTTCGATATCGCGTTTGCCCCAGTACTTGATGAGGGCAATGTTCGGTTGCGCCTTAGCCAACGCCCGCATGCTCGAACTCCGCAGGGTATGGATGCCTGAAGGGGCGCGATTATACGCCGATACGCCGCCTACCTTTCGCGCACGTGGAGCGCTGGTCGTTTTTTACGCGTGCGATGCTTTCGTTGTAGTCTTGCGGTCCCCGACTCTTGGCCTCGGTCCCCCGGAGCGCGCTGGTGCCCGCACCCTTCGCCGACAGGATAACCGACTATCGCGAGCGCGTTGCAGCCGTTCTCGACGCGGCGATCCCGGCGCCGGATCAGCCGCCGGAGACGCTGCATCAGGCGATGCGGTACGCCGCCCTCTCGGGCGGCAAGCGGATTCGTCCGCTGTTGGTCTACGCGAGCGGCGAGTGCCTCGGCGTACCCATCGAAAAGCTCGACGCACCGGCAGCGGCGATCGAGCTGATTCACGCTTTTTCGCTCATACACGACGATCTGCCGGCGATGGACGACGACGACCTGCGCCGTGGACAGCCGACCGTGCACCGTCGATTCGACGAGGCGACCGCGATCTTGGCCGGCGATGCGCTCTTGCCGCTCGCGTTCGGCATACTCGCGACAGCTTCGTCGATCGGCGCTGAACAGCGGGTCGAGCTGATCAGGCTCATAACCGGCGCCAGCGGCTCCCTTGGCATGACCGGGGGTCAGTCCATCGACCTCGCGTCGGAAGGCAAACGGCTGTCCGTCCGGGAGCTCGAGCAGATGTATACCCTCAAGACCGCGGCGCTGATCCACGCCTCGGTGCTCGCGGCCGCCAGTCTGCACGATGAGCTGCCGCAGGATCGCCGCGAAGCAATCGACGAGTTCGGCCGCCGCATCGGGCTTGCATTCCAGATTCGCGACGACCTGCTCGACGTCGAGGGAGAAACGCGGACGATCGGCAAACCCGCCGGATCGGACGCCAATCGCCGCAAAGCCACCTGGCCGGCGACGTTCGGCCCCGAGGCAGCGCGTCGACGTTGCGACGAGCTCATGGACAGTGCGTGCGACAGCCTGCGAGTCTTCGGCGCGAGAGCCGAGCCGCTGCTATGGCTTGCCGACTATATCGTCGCGCGAGCGCGCTGATGGACGCCGAGCGCACCATCTTGCACGTCGACATGGATGCGTTCTACGCGTCGATCGAGCAACGCGACCGTCCCGAGCTACGCGGCAAGCCGCTGGTCGTCGGCGGCGGCGGCAACCGGGGGGTCGTTGCCGCGGCGAGCTACGAGTCGCGCCGCTATGGCGTCCGCTCGGCAATGCCGATGCGCGAGGCCAGACGACGCTGCCCCGAGCTCGAACGAGTAGCGCCGCGCATGAGCCATTACCAGTCCGTCTCGCGGCAGGTGTTCGCCGTGTTCCGGGAGTTCACGCCCTTGGTAGAGGGACTGTCGCTCGACGAGGCGTTTCTCGACGTCACGGCGAGTCGCGCCCTGTTCGGCGACGGGATCCGAATAGCGCGTGCGATCAAGGATCGTATTCGTTCGACGACGACGCTGACCGCCTCGGTGGGCGTCGCGCCAAACAAGCTCGTCGCCAAGATCGCATCGGATCTCGACAAACCGGACGGCCTCGTCGTCGTATCGCCGGAGGACGTCACCGGGACACTCGATCCGCTGCGTGTACAGGTCATACCGGGCATCGGCAAGGCCACCCTCAGGCGGCTCAACGCGCATGGCATCGAGACTATTCGTGATCTGAGGTGTGCGCCCGCCGCGACCCTCGAGCGCGTGTTTGGACGCTTCGCCGGCCGCATGCGCGATCGGGCGATTGGCATCGACCATCGAGCGGTCGTTTCGAGCCGCGCCGAGAAGTCGATCAGCACCGAACAGACCTTCGACGTCGATCTGAGTGACGCTGAGATCATGCACGCCAAACTCCTGGCGCTCGCCGAACGCACGACCTCGCGGCTGCGCGCGAAGTCCTTGGCGTGCGCGACCGTGCAGGTCAAGATTCGTCGCGCCGACTTCGCGACGTACACGCGCCAACGCCGGCTGCATCCACCATCCAACGACACGGATCAGGTCTACGCCGCCGCCCGCGAGCTCCTTTGCCGCTGGCTGTCGGAGCACCCCGGGGCGGAGCTCAGGCTTCTGGGTGTGGGCGCGTCGGACCTGGTACCTGCGAGCCAGCGCGACCTGTTCGCCGCTGCGGCGGAAGATGGCCAGAAAAGCACTCTAGATCAGGCGGTTGACGCGATAAGGGGTCGATTCGGCAGCGCCGCCGTCGCGCGCGCGCGATCCAAGGACCGCGATCAAATCAGGTAGAATCAGCGGGCTGACGGGAACCCGCCCTGCCTTATGTACACGAGCTTCTTTGGCCTCAATGAAAAGCCGTTCGCGATCACGCCGGATCCGCGCTACCTGTTCATGAGCGAGCGGCACGGCGAGGGGCTCGCGCATCTGCTCTACGGCGTCACCGACAGCGGCGGTTTCATTCAGCTTACGGGCGAAGTCGGAACCGGGAAGACGACCCTGGTGCGCACCCTGCTCGGGCAGCTGCCGGCCGAGGTCGACGTGGCGCTGATTCTGAATCCGCAGGTCACGGTGCTCGAATTCCTGCAGGCGATCTGTCAGGAGCTCGGCGTCGAGCTTCCCGAGGACCGCTCGAGTCCGATGGCATTGGTCGACGCGTTGAATCGCTTCCTCTTGGACGCGCATGCGCGCGGCCGCCGCATCATCCTGTTGGTCGACGAGGCGCAGAATCTGTCCGCGGAGGTACTCGAGCAGCTGCGTCTATTGACGAACCTCGAGACATCGAAGCAAAAACTGCTGCAAATCATCCTGATCGGCCAGCCCGAGTTGCGGGATATTTTGGCGAGGAACAACCTGCGTCAGCTGGCACAGCGCGTCACCGGTCGTTATCACCTCGAGCCGCTGTCTCGAGACGAGTCGGCGCGCTATATCGAGCATCGCATGAAAGTTGCGGGCGCGTTGACGGAGATCTTCGACGAGCGCGCCAAGCGCGAAGTCTACCGCCTCTCCGGCGGTATCCCGCGCGTCATGAACGTCATCTGTGATCGTGCGCTTCTAGGCGCATACAGCAAGGAATCGCGACGGGTGGATAAGAAGCTCGTCAAGAGCGCTGCCGCCGAAGTGTCGGGGCGGACGACCCGGTCACAGGGCCTCAAGTGGGCGGCCGGCATCGCAGCCGTCGCGATCGCGGTGCTCCTCGCAGCGTCGATTCCACGGCTCCTGCCGGAGTCCGCCGACGGTCTCGTGCCGGATTCGGCGGAGCTACTCGCGGACCGCGCGGTCGCCGACGAGCGAGCGTCGATCGCGATGCTCGCAGTAGAGGGGCAGCCCGATGCGGAAGCGGAGCTCGAGGACGCCGAGCGCGACCTCGAGTACAGCCTGCGGTCCGGAGCGCTGCCGGGCACGCCCGAGCAGGCGATGGCGAGAATCCTGTCGCTGTGGGGCGTTGAGTACGACGCGAACGCCGGCAGTGGCTGCGACCAGGCGAAAGCGAACGGCCTGAGCTGCCTGCGGCAACGCGGCTCGTGGAGCGTGCTGCAGCAGCTCGACCGCCCGGCACTTCTGACCTTGACGGACAGCCGCGGCGATACCTATCGGTCGGTGCTGGTCGCGCTGAATGACGAAACGGCCAAGCTCGCGTTCGGCGATTCAATGCGGACGTTTCCGCTCGCCGAGGTCTCGAAGCTCTGGTTCGGGCAATACCTGATCATCTGGCGTCCGCCCAACGGCGCGCCGACCTCGATCCGCCCCGGCACGCGCAGCCCGAGCGTGCTATGGCTGAGGCGCAGCCTGGCCGAGCTCGGCAACAGCGAAGGGTCGGCGCCGAGCGCCGACGCCGACTACTTCGACGAGGAGCTCGAGGCCGAGGTGCGCGAGTTCCAGCGCCGGCACCGGCTGCAGGTCGACGGGCTCGCCGGCGAACAGACGCAGATCATCATCAACTCGGCCCTGGCGGAGGGCGGCACGCCGCGCCTCTCCGGTGACACCTGAGGTCTTAAGCGAGCAATGTCGTTCATCCTCGATGCGCTGAAGAAGTCGGAGTCCGATCGGCAGCGAAAGACGGCGCCCGACATTTCCGACGTGCCCACTGGGGTCAGCCCCTCCGGGACGCCGCGCTGGTTGTGGCTGCTGAGCGGGCTTCTGGCGGTCAACCTGATGGTGCTCCTGGTCGTGCTGCTCAAGCCGAGCCCGGTGGCGAACCCCGCATCCTCGGCGGCGCCGGACCCGTCCCAGCCGCCTGCGGAGCTGGCGACGACCGAAAGCGCACCGCTAGCCGACGAGCCACCGCCTGCGCTCGAGCCGGCCGCCACCCGGACTGCGTCGGCGCCACCGACGGCATCGCCCGCCGTCCAGCCTGTCCCGGCGGGGCGAACGGAATCGCCCGCCGCCGCGCCGATGGCGTCCGAGCCGCCGCCCGCGGAGACCGAGACCTATCTGACGTTCAACGACCTGCGGGCCAGCGGCAGTGTGAGCCTGCCCGACCTGCACATCGACCTGCACGTGTACAGCGACGATCCGACGGAGCGTTTCGTGTTCATCAACATGAATCAGTACCGGGAGAACTCGACGCTCTCGGAGGGTCCACGGCTTCGCCGGATCACCACCGAAGGAGTCATCCTCGAATACGTCGGCACGACATTCCTGTTGCCACGGGAGTGACCGGCCGGAGCGCCGTTCAACGTTCGGTTGGCCATAGCTATCTCATCGCATCTCGACGGTGACAGTTTCGCCGCCGCCCTGAAGTCCGGTATTCACCGTGTCATACAAAACCAGGACGAGCTGAACGCGATCAACGTGTTTCCGGTGCCGGACGGCGATACCGGCACCAATTTGACTCTGTCGCTCGGCGCCGCGCTGCCCACGCTCAACGAGCCGGGCGAGAAGCACTTGGGCACGCTGCTTGCCGCGATCGCCGACGATCTGCTCGACGGCTCTCGCGGCAACTCCGGGGCGATCGTCGCGCAGTTCTTCCAAGGCTTGAGCGATTCGGCGGAGGAGATCAGCCGTTTCACACCGCATACCTTTGCGCGCTCCGTGGAGCTCGGCAGCGAGTACGCACACGATGCGCTGTCCGACCCGCGGGAGGGCACGATACTGTCGGTCATCGCGGCGTTTGCGCAGAGCTTGAAAGCGCAGTCCATCGACTCGTCGGGGGATCACTTCGCGCCGGTCCTGCTGCAGGCATTCGACGCTGCAAAGCTTGCGCTCGCCCGCACACCGGAGCAGCTCGACGTGCTGCGCAAGGCCGGCGTGGTCGACGCCGGCGCGCAAGGCTTCGTCGACCTGATCGAAGGCATCGTGAGTTGCGTCGCCCACGGCAAAGTCGTCGAGGCGCCCGACCTTACCTTGCTCGCGGATCAGGGACTGATCACCGAGACCGCGGGCGACGAGGCCGAGCTCGAGTACCGCTTCTGCACCGAATGCCTGGTTTCCGGCTCCGACATCGATCGCCGCAAGCTGCGCGAGGCGCTGTCGGAGCTCGGCGATTCTCTCGTCCTCGCCGGTACCAAGCGCAAGGCAAAGATCCACGTGCACGTGAACGATCCCGAAGACGTGTTCGAAACGGCGAGGGCTTACGGCGAGGTGAGCGGTGAGAAAGCGGACGACATGCACCGCCAGCAGCACAGCACGCACCACATCGCCGCCGCCAAGTTCGCGGTGATCACCGACTCCGCCGCCGACATACCGGAGGAGGAAATGGAGCGGCTGGACATCCACATGGTGCCGCTCAGGCTGCAGTTCGGTAATCGCGGTTACCTCGACAAGGTCGGCATCACGCCCGCCGAGTTCTTCCACGAGCTACGTACCAATCCGGATCATCCGACCACGTCACAGCCGTCGGCCGGCGATTTCCGTCGCTCGTATCAGTTCCTGGCGAGCCATTTCCCCGACGTTATATCCGTAAACCTGACCGGGCGTGTCAGCGGCACGCTGCAGGCCGCCGAGAGCGCCGCGGCGCGGACGAACGCCTCCGGCCGAGTGCACGTCGTAAACAGCCGAAACGCGTCTCTCGGCCAGGGCCTCCTGACCGTGCTCGCGGCCGAGTGCGCGGAGGCGGGGCTCGACGCGCAGACGACGCTCGAGGTCCTCGAGGCGGCCATCCCGCAGACGATCAGTTTCGGCCTTGTCAAAGACTTGACCTACGCCGTGCGCGGCGGCCGCGTACCTGCGTCGCGGAAGCTGTTGGCCGATCTGCTGCGCGTCACGCCGGTGCTGCGTACGACGCCGGAGGGCAACGTTTCCTCGGCGGGGATCCTGCCGGGCCGGCGCAACTCCTTGTACCGCTTCGCCCGATACGTCGCGAGGCACTCGCCGGAGGGCGAGGTCCGGATCGCTATCGGTCACGCGGAGTGTCCGGCGGACGCCGAGCGACTGGCGAAGCTGCTCGAGAAACGCCTGCCGACGATCGCAAGCAGCAGCATGACGACGCTGGGCGCCGCGCTCGGTGTGCACGCAGGACCCGGCGCGCTCGTCGTGGGGGTGCAACGCCTCATCCGCCCGGAAGAATTTGTCGAGCGACGCAGGTAGGAGCCCGTCCGACCGCCAGGGATGGCGGGAGTGCAGGTCATGCAGGAGCAATGACCTGCCGACGGGCGACCGAGGTCGTTTCTATGTCGCCCGGTAAGGGCGGGCTCCCACAATGCCTTGGCGCGCCGATTACCGGATTAGCCGGAGATCGTCGCGCCGACCGGCTCGATCAAGTCGGCGCCCTCGTTACGCGCATTGTTGACCCTGCGACTCACCGGCCACGCTTTGAGCGGCGGGTACAGCGCATCGACCTCGCCGAGCAGCTCGTCGTCCCCGTCGAGCCAGCGCCCGGCCGTGTCGGGCACCAGGACCACGGGCATGCGGTCATGCAGGTCGGCCATGAACGCGTTGGCGTCCGCCGTGACGATCGCGGTCGTCTCCAGCAGCTCGCCGGTCTCCTTGTTCGTCCAAGACTCCCAAAGCCCGGCGAATGCGAGCGGCTCATTGCTCGCGAGGCAGATGAAGTACGGTGTCTTGGTATCGCCCTGACGCCTCCATTCATAAAAGCCGTCGGCCAGGACCAGGCAGCGACGATGCCTGTACGCGTTGCGAAACGCCGGTTTCTCGGCGACCGTCTCGGCGCGCGCATTGATCATGCGGTTGCCGATCGACGGATCCTTGGCCCAAAACGGCACCAGCCCCCAGCGCAGGGTCGCCAATTGCGGCTCGTCGGTGTCGTCGCGACGTATTGCCGCGACGTCTTGCGTCGGCGCCACGTTGTAGCGCGCTTCGAGCTCGCCCGACGTCTTGACGCCGAATAAAGCCGCAGTCGCCTCGGCGGGGGAATAGAAGGCGAATCGGCCGCACATTACTCGCGAATTCCGACGCCGCGGTTCAAGAGCATCAGGCACACCGCGAACAAGCCGGCGACGAACAGGCCGACGATCGCGTACGCATACGCGACGTTGATGTCCGAGCTGCCCAAGATACCGTAGCGAAACGCGTTCACCATGTAGAGGATCGGATTGGCCAGGCTGACCTTCTGCCAAAACTCCGGCAGCAGCGTGATCGAATAGAAAACGCCCCCGAGGTAGGTCAGCGGCGTCAACACGAACGTCGGCACGATCGAGATGTCATCGAACTTCTTCGCGAACACGGCGTTGACGAAGCCGGCGAGCGCGAACACGATTGACGAGAGCAGCACCATCGAAATGGTGATCAGTGGATGTGCGACCGTCAAGCGTGTGAATCCGAGCGCGATGCAGGTGACCAGGGCGCCGACCAGAAGTCCGCGGATCACACCGCCGGCAACGTGCCCTACGATGATCGCGGCGTTGGACATGGGCGAAACGAGCATCTCCTCGACGTGGCGACCGAATTTGGCGCCGAAAAATGACGATACGACGTTGCCGTAAGAATTGGTGATGACGGACATCATGATCAGGCCGGGCGCGATGTACTGCATGTAGTCGAAACCATCCATGGAGCCGATCCGCCGTCCGATCAGGTTGCCGAAGATGATGAAGTAGAGCGTCATCGTAATCGCGGGCGGCACAATCGTTTGCACCCATATGCGAAGTACTCTAACGACCTCCTTTCTCACCAGCGTCTTGATCGCCGTCAGGTTCAGCGCCAGGTCCACGTCAGACCTCGACCACGGAAGGTTCGGGCTCATTCCTGTCAACCAGCCGCAAGAACAACTCCTCGAGACGGTTCGCCTTGTTGCGCAGGCTCTGCACTGTAATGTTCTGCTTGCTCAGCTCGGCAAACAGCTGATTCAGATCGTGCTGCGAGTCCACCGCCACCTCCAACTCGGTGTCGTCGACCAAGATCGCGTCGAAGCCGGGCAGAGCGGGCGCCTTGTCGAGACCGTCGCGCAAACTCAATACGAACGTCTCCTGCTGAAGCTGACGCAACACCGTGCTCATCCGGGCGTTCTCGATGATCGCGCCCTCGTCGATAATGGCCACGTGCCGGCACAAATTCTCCGCCTCCTCCAGGTAATGCGTCGTCAGAATGATCGTCGTGCCCTCGGCGTTGATACGCCGTAGGAAGTCCCACATCGAACGACGGATTTCGATGTCAACACCGGCCGTCGGCTCATCCAGCATCAAAAGCTTCGGTTCGTGAATCAGGGCGCGGGCGATCATCAACCGCCGCTTCATGCCGCCGGACAGACTGCGCGCGGGTTCCTTTCGGCGATCCCACAGGCGGAGCTCTCCCAAGTATTTCTCCGCACGCTCGAGCGCAACGCCGCGCGAGATCCCGTAGTAACCGGCCTGATTGACGACGATGTTCAACACCGAATCGAACAGGTTCATGTTGAGCTCCTGCGGCACGAGTCCGATGCAGGTTTTCGCGGCTTCCAAGTCGGTGTCGATGCTGTGGCCGAAGATCTCGACCTCCCCGCTCGACTTGTTGACGAGTGAGCAGATGATGCCTATCGCAGTCGTCTTGCCGGCGCCGTTGGGCCCGAGCAGCGCGTAGAAGTCGCCGGGCTCGACGTCGAAGTCGATGCCTTTCAACGCCCGCACGCCGTTCGGATAGGTCTTGGTCAGGTTTCGAATGGACAGCGCATACATGGCGACGCGTATTGTATACGCGTCCCGATGCGATTTTTCGGCGGTGTGCTCAAGCGTCCTCAGCGTTTGCGCTCGTGGGCGATGCGTACGGCGGGCACGCGAGTGCGGCAGGCAGCAGAGGACCACTCGGTCTCACGACGCGCGTCGGGCCGGGTCAACATCATGTGGAGAGCGCCGAGCTGCGCCGCCACGCGCACCTTCTCTCGCCGGCTCACCCCGTCCCACAAGAGCTTCCGCCAGAGATTGGCGTCGTCGGCCGAGCGCAGCAGCAGCAGGTCATCGCGCGTCGTCGCGCGATCGAGCAGGTACACCAGCGGCAGCTCGCTCAGGCGCTCGCACCAATAGAGGCTCGCACCGCAGATTAGCCGCAGAGCATACGGATTCTGCCGTGCCAGCTGCCAGGCGAAGCCCAAGCCCGCGGCGATCAGGCGGGCGCCCGCATGCGACGGGGCGCGGCGCGCGGTAAAAAGGTCGTAGTGCGGCGGCCCGCCCGCATGCACGTTGTCCCAGAAACGCACGTCGCGCTCTCGAAAGGAGAACAACAGGAACGGCGTCCCTGCGAGGCGCTCGAGCTGCGTCCGGCTCGCTGAGCGCAGCCGTGCCGCGAGCTCCGCGGATAGATCGTCGATGCGCCGCCCGAGCCAGGGGTCGCGACGCAACAATTCGAGAAACGCGCGGTTCAGTGCATGAACGTCGTCGAAATCCTGAGCCTTTGGCCCGGAAAAGTGCATGTTGGTCCTCGTGCGAGGCGTTTCGCGGGCAATTGCCGAGTTACGCTATTTTCGATTGATTTCCCACCGGCAGATCATATACGCTCTTATAGCACTTTATATGGTATGAAACGAGCATAAAAGACCAGTAATGAGAGTTACTGACGATCGCTACGCGAAGGAGCGCGGCCAGTTCGAGCTGGCGTTACGGATGATCCGCCACGAGGCCCGCACACGCACCATCAAAGAATGCACCGGCCTGAGCGACGACCGCATCCGTAAGCTCTACGTGACCTACTTTCGCGACGCCGGCGAGCGGCCGGTCAAGCGGCGTCGCGGCAAATCGCCGCAGCAGGTCGCGCGCTTCGTCAAGAATCCGACCAATCAGCTCGAGGCGACGACCCTGGTGGCACTGTTCTGCGCGACCCTCGTGCTGAGGATCGATGCGAAGAACGCCGTGCACGCCTGCTGGCCGCGGCCTGATGTCGAGTACGGACACCGCGTATGCCGAGCCTTCGAGACCTATCTGCTGCTGCACCGCTCGCCCGCGTTGAGTTTCGAATGGGCCTGGAACCTATTGCAGAACATCAGCAGGAACGACGAGCTCTACATCGCGCGCTGCCGAGTGTGCACCGGCTGCTACGTTCAGGACGCCTACGCGCTCGACCACGGTATCTGCCCGAGCTGCGAGCTTGCCGGGCAGAAGCCGAAGGCGTCGCGCGCGCCGTCTCGGCACTGACACCGCCGGCGGCATGGCCGCCGGAGATCGGCAACCATTTCCGGTACACTGCGCCCTGCGTCGCATCCGGCGACGCTTCGGAGCACGCGTGAACGGGCAGAACACTTTTGCCGGCGCCTACGTGGAACGCCACGGTCATCTGCGTGAGGACCTGGACTGGCTGCGCGACGCCGTACGGAGCGACTCGAGTTGGTTCGTACCGGTGTGGGGCGAATGGTGCCTCGCGGCTGGTGAGCCGGTGCATACCGTATTGCTGCGCCGGTCGGAGGCCGTCGACTTTATCGACGAAGACGAGATCATATTTCTGGGCATGTATCGCGGGCGCCCGGCCTTCGCGATTCACATCGATCGTTCGGCGCCCGCGCCGTTTGCCGACCTCGGTGAGTTCCACGATCTCCGTTATCTCGGCAGCGTCTTACCGGCCGACGAGGCGAATCTCGTCGCTCATGCCCGGGCGCTGGTCATCTGGCACGGGGTGCAGCGATACTGCGGTCGCTGCGGTGCCGAGACTCGCGCCGAATCCGGCGGCAACACCCGGGTGTGCGGCAACGACGAGTGCGGCATGCGGCTGTTCCCGCGTGTCGATCCGGCAATCATCGTGCTGGTTCACGACCGCGATCGCGCATTGCTCGGCAGGCAGCCGAGTTGGCCGGAAGGCCGGTACTCGACCATCGCGGGCTTCGTCGAGCCCGGCGAGAGCCTCGAGGACGCCGTCGCGCGCGAGGTGCGGGAGGAAACCGACGTCGTCGTCGGCGACGTCCTCTACCACAGCTCCCAGCCGTGGCCGTTCCCGTCCTCGCTGATGCTGGGATTCACGGCCGACGCCAAGACCGATGCAATCGCGCTCAACGACGGCGAGCTCGAGGATGCCCGCTGGTTCACACTCAAAGAACTGGCGTCCGGTTTCCCGAAGCTGCCGCCGCGGCTGTCCATCGCTCGACGGCTGGTCGACGACTGGATGCGGCGACAGGAACGAGGCGTGCGCGCGGCCGACTAGCGCGGGCGTATCGACATGTGCCTGATCGTATTCGCCTGGCAAGTACATCGCGACTACCCGCTCGTGCTCGCGGCGAATCGCGACGAATACCATGCGAGACCGGCCGAGCCGATGGGTTGGTGGCAAGACCAGCCGACGGTCTTGGGCGGCCGCGATCTCGAAGCCGGCGGCAGCTGGCTCGCGATCTCGAGGAGCGGTCGTCTAGCCGCCGTGACGAACTATCGCGAGAACGCGACCGCTCGCGCTAGTTGCTCACGCGGCGACATCGTCTCGCGCTTCGTCACCGGCAGCGACAGCCCCGAACGTTTTGCTGAAACGCTGGACGGCGAGCTTTACGCGGGCTTCTGCGCGCTCGTCGCCGATCGCGACCAGCTCGTGTACTGCTCGAATCGCGGCGATCCGCCGACCGCACTTCGCGCCGGCGTCTACGGTTTGAGCAACGCCGCGCTCGACACGCCGTGGCCAAAGCTGGTCCGCAGCCGGAAGGCGCTCAGGGCCGCCATCGACGCCGAGGCCGCAAGCCTCGACGCGCTGTTCGAAATGCTCGCGGACCGCGAGCCTGCCGCTGCCGAAGAAATGCCGACCGACGATCTGCCGTTCGACATGGCGCGGGCGATCTCGGCGCCGTTCATCGTAACGCCGGATTACGGCACTCGCTGCTCTACGGCGCTCATTCGCCGTCGGGACGGGCACGTCGAGATCGCCGAGCGACGCTTCGCGGCGTCCGGTGAATTGAACGGCGAATCGCGCTTCGTCTTCCTCGTGCGCTGAACGGCGAGTCGTGCCCGATACTGCCGGTCAGGTGATCGCGAACCGGCCGCCTTGCGGCGTCGACCGCTCAGGCGCCGTCGAACACGGTTTTGAGCCACGCGCGGATGTCCGCGATCTCTTCGCCACAGACCGCGTGTCCCATCGGGTATTCGTGCCATTGGACGCCGAACCCGAGCGCTTCCAATGCGGCACGCGCTTCGTGCCCGAGCGCAATCGGCAGCATCGGATCGAACGACCCGTGCGCGAGAAACACCGGCAGCTCGCGCGGCTGCGATCGCTCGTTGGCCGCGACCTCTGGGTCGAGCGTGGTGCCGAGCGGCAGCCAGGTCGACAGCGCCAGCAGTCCGGCGAGCCGGTCCGCGTAGCGCAGCGCGGTATGCAGCGCTATGGCGCCGCCCTGCGAAAAGCCGGCGACGACGATGCGCTGGTTCGGAATACCGCGGGCGCGCTCGCGCTCGATCAGGGCAACGAGTGACGCCGCGCTGTCGCGGATGCCCGCCTCGTCCTGCGGGCCGCCTCGGTCGAGGCTCACGATGTCGTACCAGGCCCGCATCGGCACGCCGCCATTGATCGTCACGGGCCTGATCGGCGCGTGCGGGAACACGAAGCGGAGCGCTAGCGGCAAATCGAGCTCGGCGACGACCGGCTCGAAGTCGCGGCCGTCAGCGCCCAGCCCGTGCAGCCAGATGACACTGCCCGTCGCGTCGCCGTCCGGCCCGACCTCCACCGTGTCGGGCAAATCCATGCGGTCACTGTCCCTCACGGCGCAGAGTCTAGCAGTCGCCGTCCGGGTCACGGCAGGCCTTGACGATATATGCGCATGATGATAAAAGTATGCGCATATTTATGCGAAACCGCGCCATGCCCAACGCCACGATAACTCAGACGGATCGGCGCCAGGCGATCGTCAAGCTGCTCGAACACGGTCCTGCTGCGACGCAGCAGCGGCTCGTGGATGCGCTTAAGCAGCAGGGCTTCGTGGCGACGCAGTCCTCCGTCAGCCGCGACCTGAAACAGATCGGCGCGATCAAGACGGGCGAGGGATACGCACTGCCAGATGGTTCGGAGCCGGCGCCGCGCGACCGCGAGCTCGCCGAGGTGTCCGGACTCATGCGCGAGCTGACCCCCGCCGGGCCGTACCTGTTGGTCATCAGGACGGCGATCGGTGCCGCGCAGCGGGTGGCGCTCGCGCTCGATCGCAGTCGATGGCCGGAGATCGTCGGCACGGTGGCGGGCGACGACACCGTGTTTGCCGCGACCGCGAACGCCCAGAAGCAGCGCCGCGTGATCTCGCGCATCGGCTTTCGCCCCGAGCGCGACGCTCAACGCCGAGGAGGCCGGCAGTGACCGACGACTCGACACCGATCCTGCTGGCCTTCTCGGGCGGCTTGGACACGTCTTTCTGCGTGCCGTGGCTCAAAGAGACCTACCGGCGCGACGTCGTGACGGTCACGGTCGACACCGGCGGCATCGACGCCGACGCCTCGGCCCGTCTCCGCGACCGTGCCGAGCGCTTAGGCGCGAGCGAGCACGTGCTGCTCGATCGCAAGCAGGTCTTCTTCGAGCGCGTCATCCGCTACCTGATCGCCGGTAACGTCCGGCGCGGGCATCTCTATCCACTGTGCGTGGGCGCCGAGCGCGGCATCCAGGCACAGGCGCTTGCCGAGCTTGCCCGCGAGCGGCACTCGAGCACGGTCGCTCACGGCTGCACCGCCGCAGGCAATGATCAGGTGCGCTTCGAGATCGCGCTCGCGACTCTGAATCCGGCGCTCGAGGTGCTCGCACCGGTGCGGGACAACGATTGGGTCCGCGAGCAGCAGCTCGACTATCTCGAGCAGCACGGCCTGCCGCCGCCCGAGCAGGGTTCCGACTACTCGATCAACCGCGGCCTGTGGGGAATCACGATCGGCGGCAGGCAGACGCTCACCTCGGAGGCGGGCCTGCCCGAAGAAGCGTGGGTGCTTTCGAAAGACGCGTTCACCGCACCGGTGCCGCCGTCGGATCATACGCTCGGCTTCGAGGCCGGCGTTCCGACGACGCTCGACGGCGACGCGCTCGGCGCGGTCGAGCTCATCGAGCGTCTCGAACGGCTCGCCGGCCGCTACGCCATCGGCCGCGGCATTCACCTGGGCGACACGGTGCTCGGGACGAAGGGCCGAGTCGCGTTCGAAGCGCCGGCGGCGGTGACCCTGATCACGGCCCATCGGGAGCTCGAGAAACTGGTGTTGAGCGCGCAACAGTACCGCATCAAGGAACAGGTCGCCGCCGTCTATGGTGACCTGATCCATGAGGGCAAGCAGCTCGACCTGGCCTGCCGGGACGTCGAGGCGCTGTTCGAATCGTCGCAGCGGCGCGTTACCGGCACGGTGCGATTCACGCTGCGTCCGGGGCACCTGTTCGTCACCGGCGTCTCGTCGCCCTATTCCCTGATGGCAGCGAGCGTCGGGGTCTACGGCGAGGCCGCGGGCGAATGGACGGCTGCCGACGCGCTCGGCTACTCGCGTATATTGTCGCTTCCCGGCGCGCTGCAGACGCGCGCCGCTGGCGGAGCGTGAGTCGTGCGCAGCGTCCTCGTCGACAAGATCGCGTCGGTCGCCCAGCACAGCGATGTCGGCCACAAGCTCAGAGTCTCCGACGACATCCCGTGCGACGAGGGTGTGCTGCTGGCCGTGCGCGTGCTCAACAACAAGACCCGGTATAACCAGCTCGAGCTGACCAGCGGCCGCATGGCGACCGTGGCGCAAGGTGACGTAATCGTCGGCGCGTTGGGCCACCGCAAAGCCTTACTCGGCTACTCGGGCCACCTGCCCGCCGAGCTCGCGGTCGGCGACACGGTGCAGATCCTGAATATCGGCGGCGTGCTCGGCATCTGTGATTCGGCCAATCCTGAGGTCGGCGCGCCGTTCGATTGCGAGGTGCTGGGCGCGGTGCTGCACTTCCCGTATCTCGGCGAGCGCATCGGCGTCCCGGCGCGCGTCGGGGCGCGGCAGCTCGACGTCGAGGCCGAGCTCGACACCGGAGGCGTCCCGGTGGTGGCGCTGGCGGGAACCTGCATGGATTCCGGCAAGACCGCCGCGGCGTGTGCGATCGTCAGCCGTCTGCGGCACCTCGGTTTTCGGGTGGCCGCGTGCAAGGCGACCGGCGTCTCGCTGCGCCGAGACATCCTGGCGATGGAGGACGCCGGCGCTTCCCAGACGATGATCTTCTCCGACCTGGGCGTGGTCACGACGACCGCCGACAACGGCCCGGCACTGACGCGCTCGCTGTTGACCGCGCTCGCATCGAAGCGGCCCGACGTCATCGTCATCGAGCTCGGCGACGGGCTCATGGGTGCCTACGGTGTCGACGCGATACTCGCAGATCGCGCCATCCACGCCGTGCTCACCGGCGTTGTGCTGTGCGCCAACGATCCGGTCGCCGCCTACGGCGGCACCCGTTTGCTCCGCGAGCGCTACGCGATCGAGCCGATCGTCGTCACGGGACCGGCAACGGACAACGCGGTCGGCGTCGATCAGATCAGCTCGCAGCTCGGCCTGCCCGCGATCAACGCGCTGACGAACGCCGCCAGGCTGGGCGATGCGATCGCCTCGTTGCTCGAGCCGGGAGCGCTATCGTGACGACCGCAATCGATGCGGTCGTGCTCGGCGCGAGCGGTTACGTCGGCGGCGAGCTCTTGCGGCTGATCGCGGCCCATCCGACGTTTCGGCTCGCCGCCGCGGTCTCCGAGAGCCGTGCCGGCACGCCGGTCAGCGGCCTTTTTCCGTCGCTTTCGCATTGCTACGCCGAGCGGACCTTTACCGCGATCGCGTCCGCCGTCGACGACATCGCCGACGGCGGATCGCTCGCGCTGTTCGCCGCCGCGCCGCACGGGGTGTCTGCGCTCGCGGTCGCACGAGTACTCGACGCGGCCAGCCGCAAATCGCTCGAGGCACACGCCGTCGATGCCTCGGCCGACTTTCGCTACGCCTCGGCCGAAGCGTTCGAGTCCGTGTACGGCCTCCCGCATCCGGCTCCCGAGCTCCTGCCGCAGTTCGAATGTGCGGTGCCCGAGCATCTGCTCGAGACGAGGGCCCCCCACGTCGGCCACCCGGGCTGTTTCGCGACCGCGGTGTTGCTGGCGGCGGTGCCGCTGCTCGCCGCAGACTTGGTCGACGCCGAGCTGTACGTGACGGGCATCACTGGCAGCACCGGCTCCGGGCGCACGCCGCAGGCCGGCACGCATCATCCCGAACGGCACGGCAATGTATACGCGTACAAGGCGTTACGGCACCGACACGCGCCGGAGATAGAGGCGCTTATTAACAAGGCGACCGACCGCGCGGCCCGGGTGTGTTTCGTGCCGCACTCCGGACCGTTCGCGCGTGGCATCTACGTCACGCTGCAGGCCCGACTGAAAGCGCCGCTCGACGATAGCGAGTTGCGCGATGCCGTTCGGCGCTACTATCGCGGCAGCGAGTTCGTCCACGTCGTCGACTCAGCGCCGCGACTGAAGGACGTGGTCGCCAGCAACCATTGCCACCTCGGTGCGGCGACGAACGGCGGCAACGTCGTCGTCATGGCTGCGATCGACAATCTGGTCAAAGGCGCCGCCGGCGGCGCGATGCAGTGGATGAACCGGCTGTGGTCCCTGCCCGAGACCCGCGGGCTCACCGCGGCGCCGCCGGCCTGGACTTGAGTCGTGAATCGGTATCCATCGAAGTTGGATGCCCGGCGGCGCGAGGCCGCCGCGATGGTGCCGGTTTACAGCCGCCTGCCGTTCGTCGCGGAGCGCGCGGCGGGCTGCGACATCGTCACGAGCGACGGACGGCGCATACTCGACTTTTACGGCGGCCATGCCGTCGCGGCGCTCGGCTACGCGCATCCTCGGCTCGTCCGAGCGATATGCAAGCAGAGCCAGCGGCTTTTGTTCCAGAGCAATGCCGTCGCCGTTGACGTCCGTGCCGAGGCCGCGGAGAAGCTCATAGCCGTGGCGCCGAGTAACCTGCAGCGCGTGTTCTTCGTCTCGAGCGGCGCCGAAGCGAACGAGAACGCGCTGCGCATCGCCTGCATGGCGACCGGCCGCCGCAAGGTCCTTGCGCTGACGCACGGATTCCACGGCCGCACTGCGGCCGCGGCGGCCGTTACCTGGAACGCCGCAGAACGATGGTACGGCTTCCCGCAGTTACCATTCGACGTCGATTTCATTCCGCGCGACGACGTCGAGGCAGCGCGGTCGATGATCGATCGGAGCGTCGCCGCGGTGATCTTCGAACCGGTACAAGGCATCGCCGGCGCTTACGACCTGTCACTCGAATTTGTCGAGACCCTGCGCGATTGCACCCAGGCCGCGGGTGCCGTCTTGATCGCCGATGAGGTGCAGAGCGGTATGGGACGCTCCGGGCAGTTCTTCGCCGCGCAGGCGTACCAAATCATGCCGGACATATTGACCAACGCGAAGTCGCTCGGCGGCGGCATACCGTGCGGTGTCGTCCTCACAAGTGACGCGTTGGCGTCGGGCTTGCGCGTCGGTGATCTCGGCTCGACCTTCGGCGGCGGCCCCGTCGCGGCCGCGGCGATTCTGGCCGTCATCGAGACGATCGAGCGCGACGAGCTGCTCAATAACGTCCGCGAGCGCGAGGCGCAAATCCGGGAGTGCTGCGTGACCGGGCCGGTGAGGTCGATCCAGGGCATGGGCTTGCTGCTCGGACTCAGATGCGATCAGCCGGCCAGCGACGTGCAGCACGCCCTGCTCGAGCACGACATACTCACGGGCTTGAGCAGCGATCCGGACGTGCTGCGGTTGATACCGCCGCTCGTCGTGCAGGCGCCACACATCCAGCGCCTCGCCGCCAGCCTCGCAACGATTCGCCCGACCTCCTGAGATGACGAAGACCCCATGAAAGCATTCAACGATCTGGCCGATTTCACGAGCGAGGAGATCGACGCTCTGCTGTCGCTCGCCGAACGCCTCGACCACCATCCCGAGCCCGATGCGCTCCGCGGCAAAGTGCTGGCACTCCTGTTTCTGAGCCCGTCGCTGCGCACCCTTGCCTCGTTCCAGGCCGCGATGACGCGACTCGGCGGCGGAGCGTTCGTGATCTCGCCGGAAATGTCGATCCACGGCATCGAGACGCGGCCCGGTATCGTCATGGACGGCGCCGCGGCGGAGCACATCCGCGAGGCCGTCCCCGTGATCGCGTCCTACGGAGACGCGATCGGCATTCGCGCTTTCGCCGAACGAAAGAGCCTGGAGGACGACCTCGCCGATCGCGAGTTTGCGGCCATGACGAGCCTCATCGACTCCCCATACATCAACATGGAGTCGGCCGCGAATCATCCCTGCCAAGGCCTCGCGGACTGGATGACCCTGAACGACCTAGGTATCCCCGCCAACGGCGGCAAATTCGTGCTGAGCTGGGCCTATCACCCGCGGGCGCTGCCACTGGCGGTGCCGGCGGCGACCGTGCACATGGCGGCCATGCGCGGCATGGACGTCACGGTATTGCGGCCCGCAGGCTTCGAGCTGCCGGCGCCGATCATCGCGAAAGCGCGAGCCGCCGCGGAACGGTCCGGCGGTACCGTGACCGAGACCGACGAGCGCGCGGAAGCCACCGAGGGAGCGCATGTCATCTACGCGAAGTCCTGGTCGTCGACGGCAAGCTACGGCGACAGCGTCGGCGATCAGGAACGCCGCCGGGGCCTCGAACACTGGTGTGTCGACGAGGCCTGGTTCGACAACGCGCGGCCGGATTGCCGCTTCATGCATTGCCTGCCGGTACGCCGCGGCGTCGTCGTCAGCGAATCGATCCTGGACGGGCCGCGCAGCGTCGTCATCCGAGAGGCGCGCAACCGGATGCTTGCACAGATGGCGGTGCTGCATCGCATGCTGGGCGGTGCGTCATGATCCCGGTCAAGGATCGGGCAATCGTGGTCTCCGCGTTGAAGCACGCTGCTCCTTATATACGTCTGTTCAAAGGAAAAACGTTCGTCCTCAAAGCCGGCGGCGATGTGTTTGCGGACGCGGAGGAGACTCGGGCTTTGATCGAGCAGGTCGGGCTACTTCATCAGGTCGGCATTCGCGTCGTGCTGGTGCACGGCGGCGGGCCGCAGTCCACCGAGCTCGCCGCCCAGCTCGGCCTAGAGACCACGTTCGTCGAAGGCCGCCGGGTCACGGACGGCCCGTCGCTGGAGGTCGCGACGATGGTGCTGAACGGTCAGATCAACACGCGCATCCTCGCGGCCTGCCGCGACCTCGAGATTCCTGCGGTCGGCATCAGCGGCGTCGATGCCGGCCTGATCCGGGCGCACCGCCGCCCGCCGGTCGAGCAAGCCGACGGCCGTTCGGTCGACTACGGCTTCGTCGGCGACATCGACTCGGTCGACGCCGACGTGCTCGTGAAGCTGCTCGACGACGGGCTCATGCCGATCGTCAGTCCGCTCTCCTGCGACGCCTCGGGCACGCTCCTGAACATCAACGCCGACACCGTGGCGGCGGCGATCGCTGCAGAGCTCGACGCCGAGAAACTGATCTTTGCAACGGCCGCACCCGGCATCCTGAAAGACAGAGACGACCCGCAGTCCCTCTTGTCCTACGTCGACCGCCAGGGTCTCCGTGACCTCCGAGACGAGGGTCGGCTCGCCGACGGCATGCTGCCGAAGGCGGCGGCAATCGACGCCGCGATCGCGAACGGCGTCGAGCGCGCCCACGTGATCTCCTACAAGATGCCCGACAGTCTACTGCTCGAGGTATTCACGAACGAAGGCACGGGTACGCTGGTGGTTGCCGACATCGCCGCGCTGACGCCGGCCGAACAGGCGAGCTGAGGTAGAAATCATGACGCGACTTTGGGACAAGGGTCTACCGCTCGATGAGCGCGTGCTGCGTTACACCGCCGGGGAAGATCATCGCCTCGACGAACGGCTCGTGCCCTACGACGTCCGCGGCTGCATCGCGCACGCAGAGATGCTTGCGACACAGAAACTCATCAGCGAGGACGACTGCCGTTCGATCTGCGGCGGACTCGAACGGATCGCCGCCAGCCACGCGCGGGGAGAATGGCGCATCGCCTTAGAGGACGAAGACGCCCACACCGCGATCGAGAACCGGCTCATCGACCTGATCGGCGCCGCCGGCGGCAGGCTGCACCTCGGCCGGTCGCGGAACGATCAGGTGCTGACGGCGCTGCGCCTGTATCTGCTCGCCGCCATCGACGACATCTCGACTCGGGTCACCGGGCTCGTCGGCGCGCTCGCGGCGCTCGGCGAGCGCCAGGGGCACATCGACCTGCCCGGCTACACCCACATGCAACAGGCGATGCCCTCGTCGGTCGAGCTCTTTTGCTCGGGCTACGCCGAGGCGTTTCGGGATGCCGTCGACGGGCTCAGCGCAGCCCGCCGCCGCCTCGACAAGAATCCGCTCGGCAGCGCGGCGGGCTACGGCACGCCCGGTCTCCATCTCGACCGCGAGCTGACGACGGAGAAGCTCGGTTTCGCCGAGACCCAGCGGCCGGTGACCGCCGTGCAGCTATCGCGAGGCAAGGGCGAGGCCGGCCTCTTGTTCGAGCTCGCGCTGCTGCAGCAGGACTTGGGCCGACTCGCGAGCGAACTGCTGTTGTTCTATACCCAGGAATGTGCCTTCGTCACGCTGGCGGATGACGTGACGACCGGCTCCTCGATCATGCCGCAAAAGCGCAACCCGGACGTGCTCGAGCTCGTCCGCGCGGCCGGTGCGACGGCGGACGCCTGCCTGGCCGAGTGCCTGATGATCACCGCCAAGTTGCCGTCCGGCTTTCAACGCGACGTCCAGCGCATCAAGGCGCCGCTGTTCCGCTCAATCGATCTTGCCGACGATAGCGTCGCCGTCATGACCATCGTGATCGACGGCTTGGCATTCCGGCCCGAAAACATTCGTCTGGACGGCGGCATTCACGCTACTGCGAGGGCCTACGCGCTGGTCACCGAAGAGGGCATTCCGTTCCGCGAGGCTTATCGCCGCGTTGCCGCGGAGCTCATGGATCGATAGCTTACGCTCGAGCCGCCCGCAGACGCCATTGCGGTCCATTAGGCGCACATCTGAGATACCATCTCGGCATCGCGCTGGACGCGCTTCGACACGGTTTCCCGATATGAAAGCTTTGATCCGACTGTTAACGTGCGCGTTTCTGTTCGCGCTGGCCGCCTGCGGTCAGAAAGGACCGCTCTATCTGCCCGGTGACCCGAGCCAGATCCAGACCGAAGTCCCGCAAGTCGAGTCCAACGATGAAGAGGATGAAGACGAGGAAGCGACCGACCGCGATCCTCGCTGACGGACCTATGGACAGGCACCGTGGCTGAAAAGAAACTCGTACTCGTTGACGGTTCTTCCTATTTGTACCGCGCCTATCACGCGCTGCCGCCGCTCTCGACCTCGAGCGGCATCCCGACGGGTGCAGTACACGGCGTGCTCAACATGCTCAACAAACTCGTCCGCGAGCAGCCGACCGAGCACTTTGCGGTCGTCTTCGACGCGCCCGGCAAGACCTTCCGCGACGAGCTCTATCCGGAGTACAAAGCGAATCGGCCGCCGATGCCCGACGAGCTTCGCGAGCAGATCGAGCCCATCTTGACAGCCGTGGTCGGCATGGGTCTGCCGCTGTTGCGCATCGAAGGGGTCGAGGCCGACGACGTGATCGGGACTCTGTGCCGGCAGAGCGTCGATGCGGGCATGGAAGTCATGGTCTCGACCAGCGACAAGGATCTGGCGCAGCTCGTTGGCGACGGCGTCACGTTGGTCAATACGATGAGCGACACGTCGCTGGACCGCGACGGCGTGAAGGCCAAGTTCGGCGTCTATCCGGAGCAGATCATCGACTACCTCGCTCTGGTCGGCGACAGCTCCGACAATATCCCCGGGGTGCCGAAAGTGGGACCGAAGACCGCCGCCAAATGGCTGAGCGAATACGGCACCGTTGACAACCTCATCGAGCATGCTGACGACATCAAGGGCAAAGTCGGCGAGAGCTTGAGAGACAATCTGGAGCAGCTCGCGTTGTCGCGCGAGCTCGTCACGATTCGCCGGGACATCGAGCTTCCCCAGAGGCCGGACGACCTGAGGCGCGGCGAGGTCGACACGGCATCGCTGCGCGACCTGTACGGCAGGCTGGAGCTGCGGGCGCTCATGCGACAGCTCGACGACGGCGCCCATGAGCCCGCCGCACCGTCGAGCGAGACGTCAGTGGAAGGCAAGTACGAGACGGTGTTGACGCAAAGAGCGCTCGACAAGTGGCTCACGAAGGCCGACAGAGCCGAGCTCGTGGCACTCGATACCGAGACGACGAGCCTTGACTACATGCAGGCGGAGCTCGTCGGCGTCTCCTTGGCCGTAACGTCGGGAGAGGCTGCCTACATACCGGTCGCTCACGACTACCCGGGCGCTCCTTCGCAGCTTTCGCGCGACGCCGTACTGGAGGCGATGACGCCTTTCCTCGAAGACGGCGGCCAGAAGAAAGTCGGCCATCACCTCAAATACGACGCCCACATCTTCGCCCGCTACGGGATCGAGGTCTCGGGCATGCAGTTCGACACCATGCTCGAATCCTACGTTTTGAACAGCGTCGCCACGCGCCACGACATGGATTCGGCTGCGCGCCACTATCTCGACCTCGAAACGATTCACTACGAAGACGTCGCCGGCAAGGGCTCGAAACAGCTCACCTTCAACGAGGTCGACCTCGAGCAGGCGTCTCGCTACGCGGCCGAAGATGCGGACATCACGCTGCGCTTGCACGAGCATCTTTGGGGCGAGCTCTGCCGGATCGAGCCGCTGAAGTCGGTTTACGAAACCATCGAGCAACCGTTGGTCCCGGTGCTCTTCGCGATGGAGCAGACGGGCGTGCTGCTGGACCGGCAGATGCTCAAGAAACAGAGCGCGGAGCTGGCCAAGACCATGCTCGAGCTCGAGGAGGAGGCGCACGAGCTCGCCGGCGGGCCGTTCAACCTGGGATCGACCAAGCAGCTACAGCAGATCTTGTTCGACGAGCTCGGTCTGCCGATCGTTCGCAAGACGCCGAAGGGCCAACCGTCGACCGCGGAGGACGTGCTGCAAGAGCTCGCGCAGGACTACGATCTGCCGCGCGTCATTCTCGAGCATCGATCCTTGGCCAAGCTCAAGAGCACCTACACCGACAAGCTGCCGCAGCAGATCGTGGCGCACACCGGCCGGGTCCACACCTCTTATCATCAGGCCGTTGCCGCCACCGGACGTCTGTCGTCGAGCGATCCGAACCTGCAGAACATCCCGATCCGCACGCCGGAGGGCCGGCGCATACGGCGTGCCTTCATCGCACCGGAGGGCAGCGTGCTGCTCGCCGCCGACTACTCGCAGATCGAGCTGCGTATCATGGCGCATCTGTCGGGCGACGAGGGCCTGCTCGGCGCGTTCGCCGACGGCCAGGACATCCACCGCGCTACGGCCGCCGAGGTCTTCGAAACGCCGTTGGACGAGGTCACGCCGAACCAGCGGCGATCCGCCAAAGCCATCAACTTCGGCCTGATGTACGGCATGTCGGCATTCGGGCTCGCGAAGCAGCTCGGAATTCGCCGCGGCGAGGCACAGGATTACGTCGATCTGTATTTCGAGCGCTACCCGGCGGTCAAGGCGTTCATGGACGAGACCCGGGAAAAAGCGCGCGAAGCAGGCTACGTCGAGACGGTCTTCGGGCGCCGCCTATACCTCCCGGACATTCGCAGTCGGAACTTTCAGCGCCGCCAGTACGCCGAGCGTAGCGCCATCAACGCGCCGATGCAGGGCACGGCGGCCGATGTCATCAAGCGCGCCATGATCACGATACACGCGTGGCTCGCCGAGCGGGCCGTCCCGGCGCGAATGATCATGCAGGTCCACGACGAGCTCGTGCTCGAGGTCGCCGAGGACCGGGCAGACGACGTCGCTCTTGAGATCGTGGCCATGATGGGCGCGGCCGCCTCGTTGGACGTCGACCTGGTGGTCGAGGCCGGCACCGGCAAGAACTGGGACGAGGCGCACTAACTCTCTGAAAGACCTAACAATTATAGAAATGCACCAGAATGGAGCATTTCGGGGAACTTCCGCGGCTTAAACCTGTTCTAAGTCACCGAGCGGCTTGTACGCTCGCCCGCTTACCTCCCTAAGCGGACTAGCAATACGGTTACCCCAAGCCGATTGCATACGATTCCCCGGGGTGCTCACGAGCGCCCCGGGGCGTTTTTTTTCGTCGCCGTCAACCGACGAGCCAACGATCGAGCATCGCGCGCGCCTCGTCCAACCCTTCCCGCTTGGTGGCCGAGAACAGCTGAACCGTGGCGCGATCGCCGAGCGTCTCAGAAGCCTCGCCGAGGGCACGCGCCTGCTCGCCGCGTTTTAGCTTGTCCGCTTTGCTCAACAATACGTGCACGCAGAGCGTTACGGACTCCGCGAGCGCCAGCATCCGACGGTCGCCCTCGCCGAGACCGCGGCGCGCATCGACGATCAAGAACAGTCCCCTCAAGCTTCGACGCGACGCGAAATAGTCACTCATCAACCGACCCCAGTGCGCCTGCGTCGGCGCCGACACGCGAGCGAAGCCGTAACCCGGCAAATCGACGAGTCGCTGGCCCGCCCTGAGCTCGAAGAAGTTCACGAGCTGCGTGCGGCCCGGCGTTTTGCTCGTGCGCGCGAACTGGCGGCGATTCACTATGGCGTTGATCGCGCTCGACTTTCCGGCGTTCGAGCGGCCTGCGAAGGCAACCTCGGCGCCGGTGTCCGGCACGAACTGTGCGGGCGCGTTGGCGCTCACGAGAAATGCGGCGTCCGGGTACTGCGACATGGGATACGGCACCGATGTGTGTATAATCCAGCCCTGCGAATCCGGGCCCTCACCCATGTTGACCGGCGCCGCCCGCGGCGGCAAGACCGAGGTTCCGATCGCGACGTCGCTACCACCCCGACTCTTGTAAAAAAGGCTTGAGCCCGAGGCCCTTGAGCTGAGTTACGGATAGATGAAGAAAATTGTCGCTTTGATCGTCTTGCTCGCGTTTCACGCCGCTGCCCATGCCGAGAGCCTGGTCGACGGCTCCGCCGAAGCCGGCAAGAGCAAGGCGCTGACCTGTGGCGCGTGTCACGGCGCGGACGGTAACAGCGTCAACCCCGAATGGCCGAGCATCGCCGGCCAGCATGCCCTGTACACCTACGAGCAGCTCAAGGCTTTCAAGAGCGGCTTACGCGTCAATGCCCTGATGTCCGGCCAGGCGATGATGCTGTCGGATCAGGACATGCGGGACCTGGCGGTGTATTTCGAGAGTCAGACCCGGGCGGCGAAAGCCGTGGCGAATCCCGCGACCGTCGACAAAGGCCGATCCCTCTACCTGGGCGGCGACAGAGAGTCCGGCGCCTCCGCGTGCATCGCCTGCCACGGACCGAACGGCACCGGCAACCCGGCCGCCAACTATCCCGCCATCGCGGGCCAATACGCCGTCTACACGGCCAAAGCGCTGCGCGACTACGCGAGCGGCGCACGCAAAACGGACGGGCCGACGAAAGTCATGCGCGACATCGCGTCCCGCCTGAGTGAAGAAGACATCAAGGCGGTCGCTTCCTACATCCAAGGCCTGCATTGACATAAGCCGGCTATCGCTCCTAAACCAAACGCGAGTAAGCCGGTCCAAGCAGAGATCCGAACCGGGGACATTGCTATGAAACAAGTTTCGACCATCGCCGTAATCGTTACTGTGCTGCTGGCCGGGTGCGGCCAGAAGGAGGCGCCGGAGCCTCAGGCAGAGGCGCCCGAGACGGTCGCGGAGCCGTCGGCCGAGCCGGTCGTCCCCGAGCCCGCCGCGGAGCCCGAAGAGGAAACGGCGCCGTTGCTGGTGGAGGAGTCCGCCGGTGAGGACGATGAGGAACAGGCAACGGAGCAGCCGATCATCCTCGCCCAGGCGAAAACCCCGGCAGCGTCCGACTGGCAATTCCGCGAAGGCCAGCACTTCACGCGCATGGTGCCCTCTCAGCCGACCGTCGGCGGTGCCGACAAGATCGAGGTCGCCGAATTCTTCTGGTACGGCTGCAATCATTGCTTCGATTTCGAACCGTACATCAATCGTTGGGCGGAGAACGTGCCCGCCAACGTGCGCTTCGTGCGCGTACCGGCGCTGTGGAATCCGCTCGTCAAGCTGCACGGCCAGCTCTTCTACACCGAAGAAGTGCTCGCCAACAACGGTGTGTTGAAAGACCGCGCCGGTTTCCGTAACGCGATCTTCCTCGAGTATCACCGGCGCGGCAACCGGCTCGCATCGGAAGGCGCGATACAGTCGATGTTCGAACGCTTCGGCGTCAGCGCGGCCGATTTCAAGTCCGCCTGGGGCTCGTTCGAGGTCGCGCAGAAGATACGCGTCGCCGAAGACCTGGCACGACGATACGGGGTTGCCAGCGTGCCGATGATGGTCGTGAACGGCAAGTACCGCACCAGCGGCGCCGAAGCCGGCAGCTATCCGAAGCTATTGGAAGTCGTCGACGAGCTCGTCAAGCGGGAAGAGACGCTGCGTTAACTCGAAACGCGGCATACGTTCGCCGGCAGGCAGTCGGGTTACCCGGCACCGGAGGCCGTAGGCGATGATCCTAACCAAAATCGGCGTTTTCGGATCGTCCGGCCGGATGGGGCGCGCCGTCATCGAAATTCTAGAAGCCGATTACGCTGATCGTGCACGGCTCGCCGCGACCGTCAGCACCCGTCTAGGTGAGATGGCCGACCTCGCCGATGTCGACGTCGTCATCGACTTCTCGCTGCCGGCCGGCACCGACGCGCTGATTGAGTGGCTGCATCGCCGGCAACAGCGCCTCCCGGCGCTGGTTTGCGGCACGACCGGGCTCGGCCCCGAGCTCTGCCGGCGGCTCGAGCAGCTCGGCGAACGCACTGCGGTGATCTATTCGCCCAACTATTCGACCGGTATCGCGGCATTGACCAGCATTCTGCAGCACGCCTCGCCGCTGCTCGCAGCGCTCGGCTACACCCCGGTGCTGTCGGAGGTTCATCACCAGCACAAGCTCGACGCGCCGAGCGGCACTGCCAAATCGCTGCTGCGCGTGATCCGGCCGGAGGCGCCGGACTCCGTGCAGGTGAACTCGATCCGGGCCGGCGAGGTCATCGGCAAACATGAGGTCACGTTCTTCGGCCGCGAGGATCAGATCGTAATCGGTCACGACGCGAACGACCGCAGGCTGTTCGCGCGCGGCGCGGTCGAGGCGGCGCTGTGGATTTGCGACCAACCCGCCGCCACCGGATACCTTTCGATGCGCGACTACTTCGGCAGGCGCTACCTCGACTGACGCCGATCGCTCAGATCAGCTCCAGTCGGGTCATCGCGTCGGTGATCGCCGTCTTGGTCTTGGCCGTCAGCGTCGTTATCGGCAGCCGACACTCCGGCAGGCAGTGGCCCAGAAGCGACGCCGCATACTTTGCGCCGGCCGGGCTGGGTTCCATGAACAACGCGACATGCAAAGGCATCAGGCGCTGCTGTATCGCCATGGCTTTGTTGAAGTCGCCCGCCGCGCAGGCCTCCTGCATCTCCGCACAGAGCGCAGGCGCCACGTTGGCCGTCACCGAGATGCAGCCGTTGCCACCGGATGCATTGTAGGCAACGGCGGTCGCGTCTTCACCGGACAAAAACGAGAATGCCTTGTTGATCAGCATCGCTTCCTTGAGCGGTCGTGACAGGTCCCCGGTCGCGTCTTTGACGCCGATGATCCGGGGCAGCTCCGCTATCCGAGCCATCGTCGCAGGCTCGATGTCCACAATCGCCCGCGGCGGAATGTTGTAGACGATGATCGGCAGCTCGGTCGCATCATGCACAGCTTCGAAGTGTTGAAAGAGTCCTTTTTGGTTCGGCCGCACGTAGTATCCCGCGACGTGCAGCGTTGCATCCGCTCCGGACTCGGCGGCGTAGTCGCTGTAGACGATCGCCTCGTGAGGATTGTTCGATCCCGCGCCTGCGACAACCGGCAGGTCACCGTCGGCTTCGCTGACTACGATGTCGATGACGCGACGGTGTTCCTCCTCGGATAGCGTCGCCGACTCGCCGGTCGTGCCGACCGGCACGAGTCCGTCCGTTCCTTGCTCGACGTGCCAGCGCACCATTCTGCGCAGCGCATCTTCGTCGACTTCGTCTTTTCGAAACGGGGTGATGAGAGCAACCAGAGACCCGGAAATCATCGCCTTCTCCATCAATGCCAATCCGTCGTCAAAAAAAGGAAAGCCCCGTTGCTGTGACAAGCAACCGGGGCCTCGTTCGGTGTCTCAAGATTCGGACCTTACTTTACGCGTGCGCTGAGACGCCCCCCGGTTTGTTGACCCCCGGTTTCGGCCGTTTCACGCCCTTCGCGAGTTCCGCAATCACGAGTCGAGCATGCATCGTGATCGTGGCGTAGTCAACCTCGACTTGGGAGGTATCGCCTCGAGTTATAGGGCCATAATTTCTTTGTCGTTCCCCCTGGGTCCGTCGAGTCGTAGCCTGCGGCGTAGGCACCATGGAGACTGCGATGACATCCCCGCACGCCGCTCTGCCCATACCGGAGGCCGGGATTCTCGAGCTGAGAGAGACGGTTCGAGGGTTCGATCGCGAGCAGCTCTTATGGAGCAGCGGTTACCTGGCCGGATTGGCGAATGCAGCGGAGGCGCCGCGCGGCGCCGTGGCGAGCGCGACGACACCGGATCCCGACGCGTGGACGATTCTGTATGCCACCGAGACCGGCAA
>JBFGFX010000010.1:0-28562 GCA_041579335.1 Woeseiaceae bacterium
CACTGGCGGTGATCGGCGACCAGGGAGACGATCGCTTGGACAAGCAGCTCGACGAGTTGAATGACGACGTCCAGGAGATCGATCGGCTCATCGCGACGATGCTCAACTATGCGCGGCTCGACCACCCCGACCTGCGGATGAACTGGCTCGAGGTCCCGCTCGAGGCCTGGCTCAAGCAGATCGGCGATAGGTGCCGGCATCCCGACAAATCGTTGACGATCGATCGTGACGAGGCGATCGATACGGCGTGGATGGATCCGGGGCTCATGGCGCTCGCTCTCAGCAACCTGCTCAGCAACGCGCACCGCTATGCGGAACGCGCCGTCACCTGTCGCGTATTTCGCGCCGACCGGCGCTATGCCATCGCGGTCGAGGACGACGGCAAAGGCATTCCGGAATCCGAGTGGGAGTCGGTCTTCAAAGCGTTCAAGCGCTTAGACGACAGCCGCAATCGTGAGACCGGCGGATACGGTCTCGGCCTCGCGATCGTTGCGCGCATTGCAGCCCTGCACGGCGGCGAGGTCACGGTGTCGAAATCCGCGCCGCTCGGCGGCGCCAAATTCGTCCTGAGCTGGCCGCCGCCGGCGGCCTGAGGAGCCATGCCGGGCGGACGTGCTGCCGTTATCCCGCCCGACGCTGTCCGTAGATCGCGTAAGCGGACTGCGGCAAATACTGACTGCCTTTAGTCGCCCGTCCCTCCTGAATAGGCGAATGGATAGCCGTCGCAGCTTCTGGCTACTGATTTTCATCATCGTCGGCGTGATCGCCGGCCTCGCCGTCGGCTGGTACTGGGGCAAGGCCGCGGTCGGCGTGGCGTGGCTCGGCAAGCTGTTCCTGAATACGCTGTCCATGCTGGTGATACCGCTCTTGATCAGCGCCGTTATCTCCGGCGTGACCTCCATCGGCGACGTGCGCCATCTCGGCAGGCTGAGCGGCGTGACGATCGCCTACTACCTGATCACCGTGATCATCGCCGTGCTGATCGGGCTGATCATGGTCAACGTCATTCAGCCCGGCGTCGGCGTGTCGACGGCCGGGCTGGAGACTCCAGACGACATGATCCGGGCGGCGCAGGAACAGAGCATCGGCGACATCCTCCTCTCGATGGTCGCACCCAATCTGATCAACGCCGCGGCGGAGACGAATCTGTTGCCGCTGATCATCTGGTCCGTAGCCTTCGGCATCGCCCTCGCCAGTATGGGATCGAAAGGGAAAGCGGCGGCCAAATTCTTCGAGAGCTTCAACGAGGGCATGATGCGGCTCGTGTCCTGGGTCATGTACTTCGCGCCGATCGGCGTGTTCGGTCTGATCGCCGGCATGTTCGGCGCGGCCGGGACGCCCGAAGCGTTCATCGAGAAGATCAGCGCCGTCGGCCTGCACGTCATCACGGTCCTCTCGGGGCTGTCCCTGCACTTCGTCGTGCTCATCCTGATCCTGCTGTTCGTCGCGAAGCAGCCGATCGGCTATTTCGTCAACATGCTGCGCGCGATCGTCACGGCGTTCGCGACGGCGAGCTCGACGGCGACCTTGCCACTCACGATCCAGTGCGCGAAAGAGGCGAACATCGACGAGCGAGCGCGCCGCTTCGTGCTGCCGCTCGGCAGCACCGTCAACATGGATGGCACCGCGCTGTACGAAGCGGCCGCGGCGATGTTCATCGCGCAGGCGTACGATCTGCAGCTCGGGCTCGGCCAGCAGTCGATCATCGTGGTGACGGCGACGCTCGCCGCGATCGGCGCGGCCGGAATTCCGCAGGCCGGATTGGTGACCATGATCATCGTGCTTCAGGTAGTCGGCCTGCCGCTCGAGGGAATCGGTCTGCTGCTGGCCGTCGATTGGTTCCTGGACCGCTTCCGCACGGCGACGAACGTTTGGGGCGACGCGGTCGGTGCAGCCGTCGTCGACCGCTACTTGCGGCGGCGCTTCTAGGCGCTTAGAGCCGAATTGTCGCTCAATACTCGAGCGAGAGGTCGCGGCGACGCTTCCTGAAGAACAAGACGCCCAGCGCGAATCCGAGCGCCGCTCCGCTGACGTGGGCGATGAGGTTGATGCCGCCCATCTCGTCTTGGGTCATCAACGTGTAGACGTCGATCCCGATGAAAACCAAGGCGAGCAGCCAAGCCGATACGGCAACCGTTCCGACCTTCACGAGGATCCAGTAGAAGCAGCGTATCTTCGCTGTCGGCATGAAGAAGGTGAGCATCGCGATCATACCCATGACGATGCCTGATAGGCCGACCGTCGGTAGCGGATCCTCGACCGCCATCATCGCAACGGAATACGAGATGTTGGTGCCGAAGACCATCACCATGATGACGCCGAAGAACGCAGCGCCGCCGATGATCAGCTCTACCGCCGCCGCAAACGCGTAGAAGAACACGAGATTGCCAATGAGATGATCCCAGCCGCCATGAGAGAAGCTCGACGTGACCATCGTCACGGGATTCCAGCTCTCCGGTGCGTACCAAAGCTCCTTGGTCGTCAGCGGCGGCACGTTGGCCCGGTAGCTCCGATACTCATCCGCCAGAAAACCCTTGATGTACTCTCGACTGTCGGCGTCGCTCAGCCCCGCAAAGCTCTTGCTGTTTGCGGCGTAGTCGCCGATGATCTCGTCGGGATTTTGCGACAGTTCCAGCTCGTACATGAGCTCGAGGCACGCCATCGCCGAAGCGTCGCCCAGCGCTTTCTCCAACGCCATCTGCTCGATGTGAGAGCGGTTCTTGGAGCAGAACCATTGGGTTTGCTGGACGTAGTCGACCTCGTTCAGGTGTTGCTTCGTATACACCGCGACGCACAGCAGCGCCACGAATATCGTGAGAAACGGGATCTTCTCGAGCCTGAGGTCGAATTTGTAGGGGAAGAAAAGCATCCTCTCGCTCGTCTCGGGCGTGTGTCTCAGTTTGGCCGCTTTCCAGCGACGATACGCGGATACAGGTCACAAGAATCGATGTGAACCGCAGCACGCTCGGGGTCCGGTATAGTCGCGGCATGGTACGGCTCACCTGGTCGAAATACGTGCGACTCATCGCGGTCGTCTCGTCCTTGGCACTGTGCGCCTGCGCGGTCCGCATGCCGATCACCGAGTACAGCGACGCTCCGGTTCCCCTCGGCGACATCAGTCTGGCATTCGTGACTTCGCGCAACGTCGAAACGGGAACCGGCGGTCGGGCGTACTACGGCGAAAAGCGCGGGCCCGTGTCGGCGGGATATTGCTTCGTCGACGTAACTCGACAGACGGTAAAGCTCGATCGCATCGTGCGCGCAGCGCCGCAAGACGTCATTGCGAGCCTCGGCAACGCCGGCAGCCAGCCGGACGACGCACTGTTCGTCTACGTCCACGGCTATGCCGAGAGTTTCGGCAAGAGCTGTCGGCGCGCGGCGCTCATGACGGATCAGCTAAAGCTCAACGGACGTCTGCTCTTGTTCACGTGGCCCGCCAACAGCAGCTTTTTGACCTACGCGCCCGACGTCGCTGATCTCGAATGGAGTCTCGGACACATCAAGCAGCTCTTGATAGATCTTGCCTCGACCTACGGCGCTCGGCGCATTAACGTGATCGCCCACAGCCTGGGCACGAGGGGCGTCGTTGACGCGCTGGCCAGTCTCGATCGAGAAGCTATCGGCGCGAAGCGATTCGGCGAGCTGATATTGATCGCCCCAGACGTCGATCGCGATCGCTTCGCCCAGCAGATTCCGGCACTCGGGACGGTCGTCACGAGCATCACGGTGTTCGTCTCGGACGCGGACAGGCCTCTTGGTATTTCCCGAACGGTCAACGATTCCCCGCGTCTGGGCAGGGCGGACGACGTGTCGATGGGACTCGACGGGGTCGATATCGTCGACGTGTCGACGACCGGCAGAGGCACCTTTTCGGGTCATCTCTATCACCTGTACAACTCCGCGGTGGCCGAGGAGCTGCGACGCCTGGTCGGCACGGCTGCCGATGACGAACCGGCGGGTTTCCGGCGCGAGGCGACGAATGCGGCCGGCTACTGGCGGCTGGTGCCGGCCGGAGGGCCCACCGACTGACGGACGGGGTCGCCCGTCAGGACGGGCTCCTACAATTCTCCGATCGGCATCCGTAGAATGCCTGCCCTGGCGGGCGACTCCGGCAGAGGTGAATTCCGTAACTGCGCCGCTTCTCGACTACCATTACAAAGAAGGAATGAGCAGGCCGATCGACATCGACGAAACAGGCGCCGCGCTCGACTGGATCTGCGAGCGCGCCAAGGTGTTCGAGGCCCGATATGCGGACGATCTCGCCGCCGTCCATCCGGAGTATCGGGACAGCGCAAAGAACCTCGTCCACTACTTGGCGCTCCGCCATACCGACCTTCGCGAGTTGCAGGAAGACCTCGCCATTCTCGGGCTGTCTTCCTTAGGGCGAGCGGAACGAAACGTCATGGCGTCCCTGCGGGCTGTACGGCACGCCCTGCGCGGGATGGGTGGCGACATGCGATCCGGCGTGGCCGACGAACGCGAAGCGTTGGAGCTAAGGAATCCGAGCACGGATTCGCACACGCGGGCAATTCTGGGAGAGAGCCCGGCGGGTCGCGACGCCCGTATCATGGTCACGTTGCCGAGCGAGGCCAGTAGCAGTCCCCAACTCGTGTCCGAGATGATCGCTGCCGGGACGGACAATGCGCGAATCAACTGCGCCCACGACAGCCAGGAAGTCTGGGCGAGGATGATCGACAACGTCAGGACGGCCGGCGCGACTCTCGGAAAAGAGTGTCGCATCGTCATGGACCTCGCGGGACCGAAGCTGCGCACGGGTGACCTCGAGCCTGGCCCGCAGGTGGTCCACATCCGGCCGCGACGCGATCCGCTGGGTAGAGTCATCGCACCGCGGCGCATTCGCTTCATCCCCGACGACGAAATCTGGCACGGAACCAAGGCGGCCGTGATCCCGGTAACGCGTGAGTGCATCGAACTTGCGAACGAAGGTGACGAGATTCGGCTGAGAGACACGCGCGGCAAGAAACGGCGGCTAAAGGTAATTCGCAAAGACGCGAAAGGCCTGGTGCTCGAGACCTATCAGGGTGCCTACATTGCAACCGGAACGAAGCTCAGGCTGATTCGCAAAGAGATGGGTGAGAAGCTCACCTATCGGGTCGGCGAGCTGCCCTGCATCGAGCAGCCGATTCTGCTTAGAGCCGGCGATACGCTCATCTTGCATGCCGACAATACGCCCGGGGCGCCCGCGCGCGAGAACACAGACGGCGAAGTGATTAAACCCGCGCATGTTTCCTGCCGGCACCCCGAAGTCTTCGAGTTCGTTTCCGCCGGTGATCCGATCTGGATCAACGACGGTAAGATCGCGGGCATCGTACGATCGGCGAGCAAAGAGCGACTCGAGATTGAAATCGAGAAGGCCAAACCGACCGGTAGCAGGCTGCGCGCAGACCGCGGCGTCAATTTTCCGGAGAGCGATATTCGATTTCGCAGTGTGACAGCTTCCGACAAGACCGACCTCGAATTCATCGTCAAGCACGCTGACGCCGTTGGTCTGTCGTTCGTCAGAACACCCGACGATATCGTCGCGCTGCAGAACGAGCTCGATAAGCTCGGATGCACCGATCTCGGTCTCATCATCAAGATCGAAACCGAGCAGGGCTTCAACAATCTGCCAAGCCTGCTGTTGACCGCGATGCGCAGCTATCCGGTCGCGGTGATGATCGCTAGGGGAGACTTGGCGGTCGAGTGCGGCTGGGAGCGGCTGGCTGAGTTGCAGGAGGAAATACTCTGGCTGTGCGAGGCGGCCCGGCTACCGGTCATATGGGCGACTCAAGTATTGGAACAGGAAACCAAGAAGGGGCAGCCTTCCCGCGCCGAGATCACCGACGCCGCGATGTCTCAGCGAGCCGACTGCGTGATGCTCAACAAGGGGCCGCACATACTCGCGGCGATACGGATGCTCGACAACATCCTGCGGCGGATGCAAGGGCATCAATACAAGAAAATGGCCCGGCTGGGAAAACTGGAATTCTCGGACGCCGGGCTACGCGACGCGTGAGCCTTACGCTAGTGGGCGTGGCGTCGGGCCCATGCGACTTCTTGTCTCGCGGCTTCCGTCACGCGGTAGATCTCGAGCTCGGATAATTCGTCTTCGCTCACGAGTTTGATGGCCGCATCCGTGTATGACAAGGACGCCGGATCGGATTCCAGTTTCTTTCGGATGGGGTGATACGTGTAGTAGAGCCGGGCAAGGCGCCACGTCTTGTAGATCAAGGTTGCGACGTATTTCGGATAGAAACGCCAGGCGCTTTCGATCGGAAACCCTGGCCGGCGGTCCTTCCGGTACTTCATCCGGAACAGGCCGGATTCGAGAGGATGTACGCCCTCCCAGAGCACGCTGCCGTAGAACCACGTTATCGTACCGACGATCTTGCCGACATGGACTCCGCTCGCACGCGCCCGTTTCAGCAGGGTTTCGCAATGCTCGCGCGAGTAGAACGTATCCCAGGCTCGGCGGTACGCGCGCTCCCACTCGTCGCGGGTCATGCGATGGTGGTCCGTGGTCACGTGATTCAGATCGTACCGGTTCAGGTCCGCATCCAATACGACGCCCTGGGAGACGAGGCGTTTGTGATCGGCCGAGCCGGGCAAGGGAGTCAGGAAGAAAAACTCGAGTATGTCGATCGGCAGCTCGCGCTTGATGATCTCGACGTCGCGCACGATCGATTCGGCCGTGTCGTTCGGAAAGCCCAGTATGTAGCCTGCGGTGGTGACGACCCCCCGGCGACGCCAGTGTTGTAGCATCTGGCGATACTCGGTGATCCTGTTCTGACCTTTCTTCGCGCCTTTCAAGCTCTCCGGATTGATGCTCTCCAATCCGATGAATACGCGCTTAGTGCCCGCGCGGACCGCCTTGTCGATGAAGCTCGTAATTTTGTGGCACATCGTGTCGACCTGCAGCACCAGATTGAAGTCGCTGCCGATCTCCTCGCGTAGATCGATGATCCGATCGAATATCACTTCCCAATTCCGGTTGCGGGCGAAGTTATCATCGCTAATGAAGAAGCGGCGGATTCCCTGCTGGTAGTTGTCGCGGACGATGCGCTCGATGTCATCGGCGCTGCGGTAGCGCGATTTGCGGCCCTGGACGTTGATGATCGTGCAGAAGCTGCACAGATACGGACAGCCGCGGCCGGCGTCGAAACTCGCCTGGGCGCCGCCGGTACGTTTTACGACTTTGACGTCCAAAATCGGCGTGGGCGCGTTTTCCAGAGACGGCAGATCCGGCATGTAGTTGTAGAGCGGCTTCAGCTCGCGGTGATGTGCGTCTTTCAGCACCGTCTCCAGCCGGCCTTCGGCTTCGCCGGCAAACAACGAGACGCCGATGTCGAGCGCTTCTTGAAGCTCATCCGTGAGTTCCGGAAGCATCGCGAGACAACCGCTGACGTGGAACCCGCCGATGCAGACTTGGATTCCCGCGGCACGAAACCGCCTCGCAAGATCCATCGCGCGGGGAAACTGATTGGACTGCACGCCGACCAAGCCGACTAGTCCGCCGCCGCCATCACGCTCGATTGTGCGGATGATCTTCGCAACGCGCACTCTTCTGTTAGTTTCGTCGACGGGCGTGAACTTCATTTCCACGTCGTCACCGAGAACACGCCGCCTCCGGCAGTCCTCGGCGAGCCCGTACAGGGTTGCAAGCGTATTTGACGGCATCGCCGACCGATAGAATTGGATGACGTAACCATCGTCGTCATAGTGTGACGGCTTGATCATGACGAAATGGAAGACTCTTCCGGGCATATCTGCCGGATCTCCAGTGGACCTAAGCTGCGACTCTGCCGGGGTCACCTGGCTGGACCGCCAGACTTCCTCCCCACGAGCCGCAGTGGCGATGCTACCACGAGAGGAGGATCGGGTCCGTACCGGTGGGATAAGGCGACGTTTCGCTAAAGGATCGGGCAATGCCTGCCGATACATTCTCTCGGACCTCAGGAATTCGAACCGGAACGGCAACTCCGGAAAGGCCGGCCACGTCGCTGCCGCCCTTCGGCTTGCGCGAGCACGACGTATCAAGAAACAGCATGTCGCTCGGAAAGAAAACGGTTGTTCTTTTCCTCGTACTGGGGATCAGCTTCTGTGTTGGAAGCTATGCCGCTCTGAAAATGACAATCTTCCCGGCATTCGAGGACTTCGAGCGCGAGTCGTCGACAGAGGCTGTTGCACGCGTGATGCGGACGCTCGATGCCGAGCTCCGTGCCCTTGAGATCATGAATATCGAGTACTCGGCATGGGACGAGACGCACGAGTACGCCCTCGGCCGACTGCCTCAGTACGCCGACGACTACCTGGACCCGGCCTATTGGCACAGCATCAACATCAACATGATGTTGATCTTCGACGCGGCAGGCAATCAACTGTTCGCGCATCTCGGCCACCCGACCAGTGGGGGTGACCTGGAGCCCGGCGAGGAATTGCTCGAGATGCTCGGAGCGGATCATCCGCTTATCACCCACGAATCCGTTTCGGGCTCCAAAAAAGGACTGCTCCGAACCCGTAGCGGGGTAATGCAGGTCGTCTCGTACCCGATACTGACGAGCGAAGGCAGCGGCCCGATCGCCGGCAGCCTCGTCGTCGGACAGTTCCTGACCGACCGCCGCATCGCCGAGTTTGGGCAGCGAGCCACGGCGACCGTCTCTCTTCACTCGATCGATGAGATCGGCGCGCCGCCGCGCGTCATTCAGGCCCGGCGAATTCTGCTCGACTCCGATGCGGCCCAGCATTTCGATACTGACGGAGATATCGTTCGCGGCTACAAGACCCTTAGAGACCTGACCGGGAAACCCGTCGCGCTTCTCGAGGTAAGTGAGCCGCGAAGGATCACCCGGATCGGGACGAGAACCATCCGTACGGCAATGATGTTCCTGGCCGCCGCGAGTGCGATCTTCCTATTGGCCGCTCTGATGTTCATGCAACGGCTGATCGCCGCGCCCGTGAAGAGACTGACGAATCAGATCCTCGCCATTCGACGTACCGGAGACCTGAAAACCAATACTCAGGTGAATCGATCGGACGAAGTGGGCGTGCTCGCCGGAGAGTTCCAGCAGTTGACGTCGCAATTGAATCGCGCGCGCGAAGATCTGGAGCAAGCGCGCGACGAAGCGCTGGCCATGTCGAAGGCCAAGAGCGAGTTCCTGGCGCGGATGAGCCACGAGATTCGTACGCCCATGAATGGCGTCCTGGGCATGACCGAGCTTTTGCAGTGCACCGACCTCGACAGCAAGCAACGACGATTCGCAGAGACGATTTACGGATCGGCAGAATCGCTGCTGCAAATCATCAACGACATACTCGATATCTCGAAGATCGAGGCGGGCAAGATCGAACTGGACATCGCTCCCTTCAACCTGCGCCAGCTGGTCGAGGAGTGCCTCGACATGTTGGCCGAGCTCGCTCACAGCAAAGGCCTGGAACTGATCGGCGCCATTCCGAGCGACGCTCATGTGTTCGTTCAGGGCGACCCGGTAAGGCTGCGTCAGGTGCTCGTCAACCTGATCAGCAACGCGGTGAAATTCACGGAGGAGGGTGAGATCGTGGTGCGGGTCGTGGAAGTGCGTCGCCATTCAGACTCCATCGAGTATCGCTTCGAGGTCGAGGATACCGGCGTCGGGATTCGGCCGGACAGTCTGAAAAAGATCTTCGAACCCTTCTCCCAGGAAGACGTGTCGACCACTCGCCGATACGGCGGCACCGGTCTGGGCCTCTCAATCAGCAAGCAGCTGATCGAGCTCATGGACGGCGACATCGGTGTAGAGAGTACGCCGGGCCATGGTTGCACGTTCTGGTTCACCGCAAAACTGAAACACGATCGGGAGCCTGCACAACCGCGTGCCGCGGAATCGCTGGACGGCAAAAGGGCACTGGTGGTCGACGACAACCAGTCCAATCGTGAGTCCTTGCGGCATCAGCTTGAGAGTTGGGGAGTGCTCGTCGAGGAGGTCCGGAACGGCGCCGAGGCGATCTCAATTCTGCAGGAGCGATCGAGCAGCGAAGATCCGTTCGACGTCATGCTGCTCGACATGAACATGCCCGAGGTCGACGGCCTCGAACTGGCGCGAACGGTCAGACGAATGTCGCGCTACAGGCGCGTCCCGCTGATCATGCTGAGCTCCATGTCCGGCGCAGACGTCGACGATGAACGGGGTGAGGTCGGGCTGGACGCATGGCTGACCAAGCCGGTACGCCAGTCCCGGCTGCTCGAAGCGTTGATTTCGCTATTCAGTCGGCCGGGAGTCGATACGAGCCGCGATGAGGCTTCGCGGATACACCGCGGCGACGACGGCGATACAGAAGCGGGAGCCCTGCGGGTGCTCTTGGCCGACGACAACAAAGTCAATCTCGCGGTGGCGGAGGCGATGCTCCACGCGCTCGGTCATGATGTGACGCTCGTCACGAACGGGCATGAAGCGGTCGAGATGTTTCGATCGCGGGAATTCGACATCGTTCTCCTTGACTGCCGGATGCCCAAGATGGACGGCTACGAGGCGACGCGCGCGATGCGGGAATGGGAGCGCCGGCACGATCGACCCCCTACTCCCATCATCGCGCTGACGGCCAACGCGCTCGAAGGGGATCGGGAGCGATGCATGGCGAGTGGTATGGACGATTACCTGAGCAAACCGTTCACGATCGACGAGCTGGCCGACATCCTCGGCTCGAACGATCGTGCCGGCGAGAAAACCGACCTGGCGACCGCGGGGTCCTGAGCGACACTGTTCCAGTCGGGCGCGCCCTCGGCACAGGCACATCCCACCCGTCCACTACAACAGCGTGATGCCGAAGAGCCGCTGTAGAATCAGGATGATCGACATACCCGTGAAGACGACGAGACTCAGCCAACCGAACCAGGTCGCGAATGCCGACGGATAAAAGGTCCGATCATCTTTGCGGATGACCGTCAGGCAGTAGTAGAGATTCAGGAAGAAAATGACCGGCGCGACGAAATACGCGAGCGCGGAAGCGATCAGCACGAGATAGACGGGGCGCGGCAGTCCGGCGATGATAGCGACCGACGCGACCAGCGAGAACAGCATGCTGATTCGATAGATGTTGTATTCCGAGTACCAGGTCCGGCGCTGCTCCCTGCTCAGCTCCTCGCGACTCGTTCGCGGCAACGAGGCCGTGGCACGAAACAGGTTCCTGCAGCATGCGCCGACCACCCTCGGCCAGCCGTCGAAGTAGTTGAATGCGGTCGAATAGGTCGCGGCGAACGCGCCTACGAGAAACACGATCATCAGATGCGGACCGACGCTGTCGGTGAATATCCTCGCGATCTCGCCCATCACGGCGTTGCCGCGCACCTCGCTCGGATAGAGCCAGACGGCCGCGAGCAGCAGGAAGATGGTCGCCAAGACGAAGGAGACCACGTGACCCAGCCTGAAATCCATCAGACCGATCTTGAACCAGCGGCTGCAGTACTCGCGTGCCTGCTCTGGCAGCTTCGATCGATCGATGCCGAGGTCGGCTTTGCTGCCGGAGAACGGATCGAATCGACTCGCGAGCCCTTCTTTCTCCATTTGCTCGCGCAGGCGCCCTGTACCGACTTTCTTGGCCTTGCCCCACTCGGACGCCTGCAGCGACACGTCGATCCCCGTGGGGAGCAGCCCGAGAAACGACGCGATGATCAGCCACGAGCCGTCGGGAGTTTCCAGCTTAAAGAAATGCACGAATTCGCTCACCGGCGCGGGCTGCACCGCGTAGACGGCGAATGCGCAGACGATCAGTATGCCCGCGGCGATCTTCGTCGCCAATTCGACCACCGCATAGCGGCCGCGCAGGATGATGGCAACCGACAGCGCGCCGAGCAGAAACCCGTAAACGGCCAACTCTTTGTCGTCGTCGATCGACGGAATGTCAACGCCCAGATACATGCGGAAGAAATAGAACACGACTGCCGCCGCGGCGATCAATCGTCCGGCTTGGCCCACAGCCGATTGGATGACCGTGGTGACCAGCACGTACCACACCGGAATCTTCTTCCAGGCGGTCGCGTAGGCGTCCAGAATGCTGCGGCCCGTGGCGTGCGTGAAGCGAATCGCCATCTCGAAGCCGTAGTACTTGAAGACGTAGGCGATCGGCAGACACCAGAGCAATGCGTACTCGAAACGGCCGCCGGCGACGGGCGCGGTGACCAGATGGCTCGTGCCGATGCCGGTCATCATCAGCATCATGCCCGGCCCGAATTTCTTCGCCAAGCTGCCGGGCGTCATCGACGGCAGCTCGAGAGATGCGAACGGTTCGGTTTGTCCCTTGTGGTCGGTCATTGTGGGTTTTTCTTCTAGGCGCGCGGTCAATAGGTCCCGGCGACCCGCGCACGTTGCTGGATTAGCGCCAGCACGACGTCGATCGTCGGCGTCGGCACGTCGACGAGCCGTCCCAGCTCCTGAACCACGGTGACCAATGCGTCGATTTCCATCGGCCGACCGAGCTCGAGATCCTGCAGCATGGACGTCTTATGCGACCCTACGGCGGCGCCGCCGGCGAGCCGGCGATCGACCGTGACGCGGAACCGGGCGCCGAGTGCCTCGCCGATGGCCTGCGCCTCGAGCATCATCCGCCGGCAGACCTCTGCCGTGCCCGGCTCCCCGGCAACGAGGTCCAGGGTCGCGAGGGTCAACGCGCTGATCGGGTTGAAGCACAGGTTTCCCCACAGCTTGACCCAGATGTCGTCGCGGATGTTGTCGCGCACGCGGCTCGTGAAACCCGCCTCCTGCAGCGCGCTGCAGAGCGCTGTTGCGCGGTCCGATGCGCTGCCGTCCGGCTCCCCGAGTATGAAACGATCGCCCTCGATGTGGCGGACGACGCCGGGCTCCGCGATCTCCGCAGCGGGATAAACGACGCAGCCGATCGCTCGCTCCGGCCCGATGCCGTTCCATATCCGACCGCCCGGATCGACGCTCTCCAGCGTCCTATTCTCGAACGGACCGGGAAGCTTGTAGAAGTACCACCACGGGATGCCGTTGACGCCGGTAACGACCGCGGTGTCGTCGTCGAAAAGAGACCGCATGGGTTCGACGATGCCCGGGAATGAATGCGCTTTGACCGTGACGAAAACGACGTCCTGCGGGCCGGCTGCCGACGGGTCTTCGATGCAGCGCGGATGAGCGACGCGCTCCTCGCCGTCGATGAGCAGCCGCGCGCCGTTCTTTTGCATCGCGGTCAGATGCGGCCCGCGTGCGATCAGGGTCACTTCGTGGCCGGCGAGAGACAATTGGACGCCGAGCCAGGCGCCGATGGCGCCCGCGCCATAGATGCAGATACGCATTACGCGACTCCCAGCTTTTCAGCGAGACCGATGCGCTGCAGCTTGCCGGTCGCGCCTTTCGGTATTTCCTCGACGAGAATGATCTTTCGCGGCACTTTGAACGCCGCGAGTCTTTCCGCCGCAAACGCGCGAAGGTCGCGCTCATCGGCGACTTTGCCCTCGTGAAGCGCAACCGCCGCCGCAACGTCTTCACCAAGCGACCCGTGCGGTATCGCGAACGTCACGACCTGCCGGACGGCTTCGTGATCCATCAGTACCTCGTCGACCTCACGGGGCGAGATCTTCTCGCCGCCACGATTGATGATCTCCTTCAACCTGCCGGTGATCGTCAAATAGCCGTCCTCGTCCATGAAGCCCTGATCCCCGGTGCGGAACCAGCCGTCGACGAAGCACTCGGCGTTCGCCTGCGGGTTGCTCTCATAGCCCGAGGTCACGTTCGGCCCGCGAATTACGACCTCGCCGGTTTCGCCCTGCGGCAACAGCTCGGGCTTCGCCTCGTCCATGATCGCAACCTCGGGGCCCGCCGCACAGCCGACGGTCCCCGGTTTGCGCTCGCCGGGCGGTAGCTGATTGCAGGTCATCTGATGCGAGGCTTCGGTCATCGCGTAGGCCTCGACGACCGGCACGCCGAAGTTCTCCTCGAGCTCGCGCAGCACCTGTGGCGGCAGCGAGGACGACGACGAGCGTATGAAGCGAAGCCTCGATCGTTCGATACTCTTACGATTGCGCTTTGCGCGGGCGAGTATCGCCTGATGCATCGTCGGCACCGCCGTGTACCAGGTCGCATTGGACTGATCCAACCAGCCGAAGAACCTGAGCGCGTCGAACCCGGGGGCCGCAAAGACGCTCGCGCCTTTGCCGAGCGTCGCGAGCACCGCCGCCATCAGGCCGTGGATGTGAAAAAGCGGCATGACGTTCAGGCAAACGTCGCTGGCCTCGAGTCGCAAGGTCCTCTGGATGTTTCTCGCCGACGCGCAGACATTGCTGTGGGTGAGCGGGACGATCTTCGGCCGTGACGTCGTTCCCGAAGTGTGCAGGACGAGCGCGACGTCTTCTGGTGCCGCGACGCCGCCGTTGGCCGCGCCCTGCCGCGTACCGTCCGATTCGAGCGTGAATTCGCCGGCCGCGCAGCTCGGATTCGAGACGAGTCTGAGCACGTCGATCCCGAGCTCGCGCGCGGCGTCGATCGCCGGCGACCCGGCGCCTCGCTCGACGACCAGCGCCTTGGCGCCCAGATCCGACAGATAGAACTCGAATTCGTCCCTCTTGTAAGCCGGATTCAGCGGCGCCGTCGTCGCGCCGCAGGCGATCGATACGAACGCCGCCGCCATCTCCGGTCCGTTCGGCAGCACGATCGCAACGCGGTCCGACCTGCCGATACCCAAATCGGTCAGCGCCGTCACCGTTTGCTCGACCAGCGACCTCAATTCACGGTAGCTCAGCGGATCCCGATCGGGACCCGAAACTGCAACCGCGCCATCGTCACCATTTTGCAAGAGCTCGTAAATCGTCGACTGATCGGCCAAAGATCGCTCCCGATTGATGTTGTGTGTTCAGCCGGCGGCGGCCGCGGCTAGGCGATGCCGCTCAGGGCTGCCTCGAGGCTTGCGACGCTACGCTCGATATTATGCAGCTTATCGAGTCCGAAAAGGCCGATGCGAAACGTCCTGAAATCGTCGGGTTCGTCACATTCCAGCGGGACGCCGGCGGCGATCTGCAATCCCCGTGCCGCAAACTTACCGCCGGTCTGGATCTCCGGATCGTCGGTATAGCAGACGACGACGCCCGGGGCCTCGAAGCCCGGCGCCGCGACAGTCTGGAAACCCCGCTCCGTCAACAGCGCACGCACCCGGCGGCCTAGCTCCCACTGCTCGGCCTGCACCTTGTCGAAACCGTAGGATTGCGTTTCTTTCATCACGTCACGAAACAACGCCAGAGAGTCGGTCGGCATCGTCGCGTGGTAGGCATGACCACCACTCTCGTAGGCCCGCATTATCTCGAGCCACTTCGCGAGGTCGCAGGCGAAGCTCGTGCTTTTGGTCGTCGACAGGACCTCGAGCGCCGCCCGGCTCAGCATGACGAGTCCGCAGCACGGTGAGCCGCTCCAGCCTTTCTGCGGAGCCGAGATCAGGACGTCGACGCCGATGGCCCGCATGTCGACCCAAACCGCGCCCGACGCGATGCAGTCGAGAACGAACAGCCCGCCGTGCTCGTGCACGGCGGCCGCGACCTCGCCGAGATACTCGTCCGGCAACAACATCCCTGACGACGTCTCGACGTGCGGCGCGAAGACGACGTGCGGCCGTTCGGCACGAATCGTTGCACCGACCTCGTCTATCGGCGCCGGTGCGAACGGCCGCTGGGCGCCGTCGCCGACCCTGCGAGCTTTCAGGACGAACTCGCGTGCAGGGATGCTGCCCATCTCGAAGATCTGGCTCCAACGATAACTGAACCAGCCGTTGCGAATGACCAGGCAGGTGTTGCCGGTCGCAAACTGGCGGGCTACGGCTTCCATGCCGAAACTGCCGCTGCCCGGTACGACGACCACGGCGTCTGCGCCGTACACGGCCTTCAACGTCGCTGAAACATCGTTCATCACCGACTGAAACGCGTTCGACATGTGATTGAGCGCGCGATCGGTATAGACCACCGAATACTCGAGCAGGCCGTCGGGATCGACGTTGGACAGCAAACCGGGCATGCGTGTCTCTCTTGATTGAAAAGCCGAGGGTCCGATTATGGGACCTCCGCATCGCCGTGTGGGCAATACGGGGCGACTTTGTGCTGGGCGACGCCCGGCGAGCGCACGTAACTGTCTGATTTTGGAATGGCCGGGCGCGCCAGACGCCTTCCTCCCCGAGCTGTCGTCAAACGGCGACAGCACAAATCGACCCGTCGTGCAACGTCGCGCATCTTCTTTTCCGCGAAATCGTGGGATTCGGTTGGAGAACTGTCGATTGGGTCTCGTGCCAACTGTGATGGCCATCACGTTTTTCCATCACTAACCCGAGATTATGTACTGCCGTTCGTGGCTCCGGAAAGGCATCCGCATACATTGCTCGACAAGGTTAAGGGACCGATAACCACCTGACCGAACCTTGATGTGGGTAAGTAAATACGCCTCGTTTGGTCGGTACGAATCAGAAGTCCTGCAGGGAACGCAGTTGATGAATAGCGCGGCTCAAATCGCCTTACGAAAGACGGTCACTCCGACTTACGATGTCGTCAGGCAGTGCCTTTACCGACCCCAGAAGTTGGCCCGGCGCATCGCCGAAGCGCGCAGACCTTCCAAAGAACCACCCGGCATCGCATCGGCGCCGCGTCGATGTGTGCATTGGTCATTTGAATTATCGCGAGAGGTGCCAGGATGCAATCCGCCAAACCAGACGTAGTTAGGAAGCTCAGTATCGTTATCGCTTTTGCCTGCACCTTGGCAGCCCCGCTATCCCATGCTGGCCCGCGCGAGCAGGCGAAGCGCATCCACGACCGCCTTACCGGCGTCCCGCCCTCCAACGCGGTGCTCGATTCGATGGCGACGAAGATTGCCAACGGCGACGGCATCGGCGCGGCCTATGAAGCAATGGACAATCCGGCGTTCTACAACACCACCGTCCGCGAGCTCGCCACGCCCTGGTTCAATCGCGAACAGTCGGTGTTCGCAGACATGAACGACTCGGTGGCCACCGTGATCGGCATGATTCGCGACGACGTGCCCTTCGACCAGGTACTGTACGAGGATATCGTCTACGTCGGGACCGTGGATGCAACGGCGATTCCGTACGCGCAGGACAACAACGACCACTATCTCGACCTGCAGCTGAACCGCATCGACCTGAGCGATCCGGCCAACCTTACCGGCCAGCGGCAATCGGATCTGCCGAATTCACCGATTGGCATCGATCAGACTGCGGGCGTCATGACGACACGCGGCTTCTCGGAGGCCTATCTGGTCGCAGGGACGAATCGTGCCGCGGTTCGCTTCGCCGCCCTCAATTTTCTCTGCATGGACATGGAGGATTTCCGCGATCTGACCGCGCATCCCGACCGCATTCGCCAAGACGTCGCGCGATCGCCGGGCGGGGACAGCAATATCTTCCTGAACGACTGCCTCACCTGCCACGCCGGCCTCGACGGGCTTGCGGGCGCGTTTGCCTACTACGACTTCAACGAGGAAACGCTGCAGCTCGACTACACGGCCGGCGCCGTGCAGGCGAAGTACTTGAACGACGCCGGCGTGTTCCGCTTCGGCTACGCGAGCGGCGACGACTCTTGGATCAACTACTGGCGCACGGGACCGAACGCGTTCGTCGGCTGGAACGGCCCGGGATCGGGCGCCGGCACCGGAGCGAAGAGCTTAGGCATGGAGCTTGCGCAGACGCGGCAATTCGCCGAGTGCCAGGTGAAAAGAGTTTTTCACAAAGTCTGTCATCGTTCGCCCAATGGACCGGCGGACAATCAAGCCGTCGGGACTATCGCGACGAGCTTCGAGGCAAACAACCGCAGCATGAAGCGCGTCTTCGCCGAGACCGCGCTCCACTGCATGGGCAACTGACGACGGCGCCGCTCGACACGGACGTATGCCTCCCACACACCGTTTGAACAGGAGAGAGCTCGTGACCGCATCAGAATTCACATCGTCCAGCAGGTGGGCGCTACTGATCGACGTAACGCGATGGCTGTGCATCGGCTTGCTCGCATTCACACTGTCCGCTTGTTCGTCCAGTGAAGAACCGCTGACGAACAACGATCCGGGCGGTCCTTCCGGCGGCTCGCCACCGGCACCTCCGCCACCTCCGCCGCCACCGGGGTCGCCGCCGCCACCGCCGCCACCACCGTCGCAGACGGATCAGGCGATCTTCGAGGCGACCTTGTATCCGGCGCTGCGGGACCCCGCCAACTTCTGCGTCAACTGTCACGGGGTCATGCAGGATCCGACCTTCGCGGTCGACGATCCGGCGGTCGCGTACACCGCGGTGGTTAGCCAGCAGAAGGTCAATCTGAACAATCCGGAGCTGTCGCGAATCTATCTGCGACCGAATAACGACCGGCACAACTGCGGTGGCGTCGCAAGCTGCGACCAGATCGCGGCGGGGTTCCTGGCAGCCATTCAGGATTGGGCGAACCAGGCCTCCGCGATGGGCCCGCCGCCGGGCATGGGCCAACCCGTAATAAGCGGTGTGACCAACTTCGCCGAGGCGGTCGACGGTGGCATCGTGCGCGCCGACGACAACGCAATAGCCATGTTCACATTCTCCGAGGGCACCGGCAACGTGACGGTCGACAGCAGTGGCGTCGGAGCCCCGATCACGCTGCAGATCGAAGGTATGGAGTGGGTCGACGGCGGTGGGCTCAGGAACGTCTCCGGTAAAGCACAGGCCAATGAAGCCGATAGCCGCAAGCTGTTCGACATGATCACGCCCGTGGACGAGTACACGGTCGAAGCTTGGCTGATCGCCGACAACACGGCGCAGGACGGACCCGCGCGAATCGTCAGCTATTCGCAGGACACCGCCATTCGCAACTTTACGATGGGTCAGAACGCCATCTACTACCAGCTCCGAAATCGCAGCGCGGGCACCAATGACAATGGCACGCCGGCTCTGGAGGCGCTGGACCCACAGGTCGACACGGTGCTGCAGCATGTCGTCACGACGTTCGATGCGGCGTCCGGTCGCAAGGTATTCGTCAACGGGCAGCTCAGCATCGAAGAGAACGCAGCGGATACGCTGAATTGGCTCGACAACCAGCTTCTCGTGATCGGCAACGAGGTGACCGACAATCGGCTCTGGCAGGGCGTGTTCAAGCTCGTCGCCATCCACAACAAAGCGTTGACCGGCGTCGAGGTCCAGCAGAATTACGATGCGGGCACCGCCAGCCTCGTGACCATGCGCTTCGACGTCTCGGCCGTCGTGGGCCAGACGGCGTTCGTCGAAATGAAGGTCGCGCAGATCGATGAGGCGAGCTATCTGTTTGCCCAGCCCACATTCGTAGGCGACGCGACCGACGTCGCGATCAAGAACATCCGGATTGGCGTCAACGGTGGCGTGCCGGTTGCGGCGCAGCCGTTCCGGCGCATCGACACGATCGTGACACAAACCGGCACGGAGCTGTCGCCGCTCGGCGCGGTCATACCGCTGGAGCTCGGTCCCGACAACGACCAGTTCCATCTCGAGTTCGAGGTGCTCGCCAATCAGATCGGCCTCGCCGAGATCGTGCCGCCGTCGTCTCCGCCGGCCGCGCCGGCGGACGTCGCGGAACCCGAGCTCGGGCTGCGCTCGTTCTCGCAAATCAACGACACGATGTCGGTCCTGACGGGCGTCGATGCGAATCAGAATGCCGTGCTGGCGAGCTATACCGAGCTCCGGGATTCGCTGCCGCCGACGTCCGACCTGTTGAGCTTCGCAGCGGCGCAGCAGATCGCGATTCAGCGCCTCGCGATCGCCTACTGCGGCGCGCTCGTCAGCGACACCGCAAGCTGCGATGCGTTCTTCGGCGCATGCGCTATCGACGGCGCAGCCAAGGATCAGGTCGCTACTTTGCTCTACGACAGGCTGATCGGTGACAACCTCGTCAATCAGCCGGATCGCGCGGGCGTCACGACCGAGATCGTGAGCGTGATCGACGACCTCGGCTGCGCCGGCGGTTGCACGGGCGCGACCGCGGAGACCGCGCTCCAGGCAACGTGCGGAGCCGTACTTTCTAGCGCCGCCGTGACGGTGAACTGACTATCTATCGAGGAGACAGCGATGTCTAAATACAGAGAGCGAGTGCGGCGAGCCGAAGCGGAACGACGCCAACTCGAAGCGCGCATCGAGGAATGCTGCCGCAGGAGTGGACATGCACGCCCGCGGACTCGACGAGAGTTCCTGAATCAGGGCCTTATCGCCGGCGTCAGCACCGTGTTCCTGCCGAGCATCGCGACGATCGTAACGCGTGAAGCGCACGCGCAGTCGGCGGGGTGCGTAATCGACAACAACGGTATGCTCGGCGCCGGCAAGATCCCGTTTCTCGCCATCGATCAGGGCGGCGGTGCCAACATCGCGGGCTCCAACGTCATGGTGGGCGGCATGGGCGGCCAGGAAGATTTCCTCGAGGCGTCGGGCTACGCCAAGCTGGGACTGCCGGAGGCAATCATCCCGCAGAACGTCGGCGTCGACCGCACCTTCGGCCTGGCGATGCATCCGAACAGCGCCTTGCTGCGCGGCATGCTCGACAAGACCAACGCCGCGACGCAGGCGCAGACCAACGGCTGCGTCATCCCCGCGCGCTCCGAGAACGACACCGGCAACAATCCGCACAATCCGGTGTACGGGATCGCCCGCGCCGGCGCGAACGGCGAGTTCGCCGCGACGATCGGCACCCGCAGCTCGGAATCGGGCGGCCGCTCACGGGCACCGGACTCGATGATTCAGGCGGATCTGCGTCCGGTCAAAGTCAGCCGGCCCAGCGAGGCGATCGGACTCGGCGGCGGCGGTGACGACGGCTTCCCGAACGGCCGAGTCGCGCAGGCGAGCGCCATCATCAGCGCGCTCAAGCTTGGCCAGATCAACGAACAGCAGGCGACCGAGGAACTGCTGCAGTGCGGGTATGACAAGGCGGCGGCGACGTTCAACACCGTCGTGACGCCGCAGGATCTGGATCCGAATGCGGATCCCATCCTGCAGCAGTTATTCCCCGGCGGCCAGTTGGATGACGGCAACTTCCGCAAAGCGGCCGCGGCGATGAAGGTCGTCGTCAACGGCTACGGGGGAGCCGGTACGATCGAGTACGGCGGGCGCGATTACCATCAGGATCCGCGCCCGGAGACGGACGACAAGGATTTCATCGTGGGACAGGTGATCGGCGCGTCGCTCGAGTATGCAGCTCAGCTCGGCAAGCCGCTGATGATCTATTGCTTTAGCGACGGCGCCGTTTCCGCCGATACGGGACGACCCGAGGACGACGGCAACGGCACGACGAAGTTCCGCTGGCGGTCCGACAACTCGCAGACGGCGGCCAGCTTCATTCTGGCCTACAGCCCGGTCGCGCAGCCGGTGTTGCGCAACGGCGCCGCCTCGCAGCAGCTGGGCTACTTCCGGTCGAGCGGCAACGTCGAGACGGCGTCTTCCCCGTTCGCAAACAGCGTGAACGCACTCGCGGAGATGGTGGTGCTGAACTACCTCGGACTGCACGGCGAAGAAGCGAACTTCGGCATGGTACTCGACAATCCAGGCCTCGGGACAGGAGCAGCGGTAGCACCGTACATTGCCTTCGAACCGATCGTCTGATGTCCACCCACGGCGACCGAGTCCCGGATGGCGAGTCGGCCGGCGCTCCTGACGTTGCGAGTGTCGACGTCGTAGCGGGCGAACGCACGCTGGTGAGCACGCCAGGCGCGGGCGCGCTCGACGGTCTGCTGGCCTGCCCGGTCTGCGGCTCTGACCCGCTAACGGCTACGGCGTCGCGGAATACGTTGGCCTGCAGCGGCTGTGCTAGCGAGTTCCCGGTATTCGACTGCGGCAGGGCGCGTATTCCATGGTTGTTCTCCGATCCCGCTAATAGCCGGCTCGAGTGGAAAGCACGCTACAACGGTTTCCTGCACGGCAATTCCCTGGAGCTCGAGCGCCTTCGCCGAGCACGCAGCGCCTGCCAAAGCAGCAGCACCGGACGATACCGCATCAATAACCTATTGCAGGCCCGCGAGCAGCACCGAAACCAGGTGACGAAGATCCTTGCTCCGCTTCAGCTCGAGACCATCGACTGGCCGGCCGACGCTGCGAATCTGCTTCACAGCAAGCTGCCGCGCAACCAAGGGTTGTCGAGTTACTCGAGCAACGTGTTTCGCGACTGGGCGTGGGACAACGGCGAGAACGAGGCGCTGCTCGCCGCCGTCGCCGGCGTCTTGGAAGCGGGTCGACGACGGCAGCTCGGTACCGTGCTGACTCTCGGTGCCGGCGCGTGTCGACTCCCGTACGACCTGCACCGGCGTTATGCGCCAGATCTCTCCGTCGCGCTCGATTTCAATCCGCTGCTGCTCTACGTCGGCAGCCGGGTCATACAGGGCGACACGGTATCGCTGTACGAGTTTCCGGTTGCGCCGCTGAACGGGGCATCTTGCGCCGTACTGCAAGATTGTCGGGCGCCTGCGGCACTGCACGACGGTACGTTTCTCTACGTGCTCGCAGACGCTTTGAACCCGCCGTTCGTCGCCGGCAGCTTCGACACGGTCCTCACTTCCTGGCTGATCGACATTGTGCCGCAGAACCTGCGGTCGTTCGTGCCGCGGATCAACCGGTGTCTGAAGAGGGGCGGCCTATGGATCAACACGGGCTCACTGGCCTTCTCTCACAAGGACGAATCCTGGTGCTATAGCGTAGAGGAGGTGTTTGAGCTGATCGAGGACAGCGGTTTCGAGGTAGTCGCCGCCGAGCGGCAGCCAGTCTCGTACCTGCAGTCTCCCCACAGCGCTCACGGACGGGTGGAGAAGATCTTGAGCTTTTCCGCCAAGAAAGTAGCCGACGTCGATCCACTTTCCGCAGAGACCTACCTGCCCGACTGGATACTCGATGCGTCGCGACCGGTCCCAGCGTCGACCGAAACCGCCGTCAGCTCCGCGCATCATATGTTGACCGCTCAGGTGCTCGCCGCCGTCGACGGCAAACGCACGATCACTCAGATCGGACGGCTCGTGGCCAGACAATACGGCCTCGGCAAACGTGAGACGATTCACGCCGTCAGGCGCATCCTCATCGATGCCTGGGAAGAGACCTGCGCCAGCGCGACGGATTTGTAGGCCTGACGGCAGAGCGGCTCGCCTTGACGCTGACAGGTCGGGCTGTGACTACAGCGTCAGCTCCGACACGTCCCGGTAGCTGCCGAGCTTGCCTTTGACGAAGGTGTTGAAGGCGATCGAATACCGCGGGTCTTTTGCGGTATTCGTCTCCACGAAATGCTGCAGCCCCGACGCGAACAAGAGCACCTCGTTCTTCTTCGGCTTGATGATGTTGAGCGGCGTGTTGAAGATATTCTGCTTCTTGCTGTCGGGAGTCAGCTCGAGCTGTTGATACATCTTGTGCCGATCGAAGATCATGCTCGCCACGGGCTCCGGCATATCGCAGTAATAGAGTGACCCGGAGATCACCGAATTCGAATGCGAATGCCCGTGCATGCCGACGTTCGGTGGGTTGATCAGCGACCAGGACTGCGTGACGTAGAGCTTTTGCGGAATACCCATCACTTCGCTCGCATAGATGTTCAGCGTCTCCTGGACGGCTTCCTTGATGCTCGCGAGCTCCGGCTCTTCGAAGATGTAGAGATTCTCCGAGATCAGATTGGTGCGGTTTTGCACCATCTTGAGATTCTTGATGAAGGCGATCTGCTCGTCGCTGATCGCATGGCCGATGTCGGCCCTGAAAAACGGCTCTGCGAAGAGAGGCTGTATCTCGTACTGTATCTTGGCCATTGCCGAGCGATCTCGAACGTGCGGAGTGCGTATATTCTCAAAAAGCATATGCAGCGTAAATCGAGCAGGCGGCCCGTGCTAAGCCTATGATTTTCGGTGGAAAGACCGCGTCGTTCTGCGGAGAACCGCCGGCTTTTCGTGTTTTCGTTTCAAGGACAGAGAGTTAGACGCGATTTCGCGCTCCCGATAGTCACGCTCGTGATCCGACGCCATAATGGTTTCAAATGTTGCCGTCGGGAGAACACGACGATGTATCGACTTCCACTCCTCGCATGCCTTGCCGGCCTCTGTGCGTGTTCGGCGGGCCAATACTACGATCCCCAGGCCGACGAGCAGCTCACCGTGGGCACGGTGCAGCGCGAGATTCGCATCGGCATGTCGGGCGCCGAGGTGGCGCAGGTGCTCGGTTCGCCGAACATCGTATCGACCGATGAATTCCGCAACGAAACCTGGATTTACGACAAGATCTCGACGCAGTACGTGCGCGCGGACGCCCGCGCCGGAATCCTCGCGATCGGCGGCGGTTCGGACCTGGTCGCAGCGGCGGGCGCGTCCGGCAGTCAGGGATCCGGCGCGACGAGTCAGCGGACGCTGACGATCGTGATCAAGTACGACGAGGACGGTCTCGTGCGCGACTTCGCCTATCACACGTCGCGATTCTGACGGCGGCGCTTTCGGCCTATCGGATGAGGACCTGCATCTCGGCCTTTGCACCGGCAATTCTCTTGCTGGCTGCCTGCACGACGATGCCCGACGACGCCTTTCGGCTGACGGAAAGCGCCCTGGAGCTGCGCGACGTTCAGACCCGCGAGTACGCCGATGTCAGCGAAATCGAAATTCTCTCTGCATCGTCCGCGCTACTCCAGGATCTCGGCTACGCGATTGACGAGATCGAGAAGGAGCTCGGCGTCTTGTCCGCGTCCAAGCGCGCAGATGCAAAGGATTCGGCGGAAATTGCCGGCATGATCGCTCTGGACTTCGCCGACTGCCTGCTGACGCTGCTGCTCGGCTGCGAGAATGACTCGTTCCAATCGACCAAGGACGTACAGGACATTCGTCTAACGTTGGTCGTCTTACCCGACCTCGACAACCGAGGCGCTCACAACGTCAGAGTTACGATGCAGCGCGTGATATGGGCACGCAGCGGCAAGCTGCACACGCAGGAGTCGATCCACGACGCCGAAGTCTATCGGGCGTTCTTCGACAAGCTGTCGAAGTCGGTGTTCCTGGAGCAGGAGGGCGTTTGAGCATGCGGGCGCTCTGCGTCGTTGCGCTGATGATGCTGGCCGGCTGCGCGGCGCCGACCGCAGCAATTACGGCCGGCGGCAGCCAGGTCGAGCTTCGCCAGATCCAGACACGCGACTACGACACGCTGGACAAGCGCAATACCTTGCGATCGGTCATCGCGACCTTGCAGGATTTGGGGTTCGTCATCGATAAAGCGGATTTCGAACTGGCGACGATTTCCGCGACGAAGCTCCAGGACTACGAGATTCGCATGACCGTTACCGTGCGCGAGCGCGGCGACAATCGCATGTCGGTGCGCGCGAACGCCCGCTTCAACGAACGGCCCATCGAAGACCCGAAATCCTACCAGGACTTCTTCGCCGCGCTCGACAAGGCGATGTTCCTCACGCTGCACAAGGTCGATTGAGCTGCCGGTTCGACGCGTACCGCGCGCTAATTGCCCAGGTGGAAGGGCATGCGGAACGTCAGGTCGGTGTCCGGCGCATCCTCGGTCGTGCCCACGCCGACCGCCAGGTTCAACGGCGCCCCGTCCGGCAACCGCAGGGAGTAGCCGATCAGGAGTTTGCCGATCGTGACGTCGGAACCCGCGATCTCCGGCGTCGCCGCGGTTTCGATCCAGGTCTTCGTGAACTGATCCAGTTGGTAGCTGATGCTGAACGATGAGCTCTCGTTCAGCCCCAGCCCCAAACCGAAGCTTAAGCGGTAGGCGTCGCCCGGATCGACTCTGCCGAATCCCGTAACGTTGCCGTCGGCGTCGACCGAGGTCCCTTTGTCGTCTTCCAGGGTCCACAGGTAGCCGACGTTGCCGAAGAAGACCACCGGATCGGTCGGGTAGATGAACGTCAGGCTGGGATTGATGCTCCAGAAGCCGGAACCGGTCGGCAGCTCGGTGGAGAATTTCGGCTGGCCCTCCAGCGTCGACAGGGTGGCGATTTCGAACGGATCCGTGCCGGTATCCGACTTTATCCTCAGGTTGGCGATGAGGAACGGGGACGCCGGTGAACGCCGCTTGAACTGATAGCGAAGGCCCAATTCGACGTCGCCCAGCCCTTGGCCCTGCGCCTTGAACACGCGGTCCTCCGTGGCGCCGGTCAGGAACTCCCGCGACCGCGTCGCGTCGTCGCGATAAACGTAAGCCCCCGAGAGCTCCGCCTCGAATCGATCGGTGACGCCGTACCGCGCGGTCAGCCGCGCCGTGTAGGTGTCGCGATCGGCTTCGACCACGTCGATCACGCCGACCAAGAGCGCCGGCAGAATCGTGAACCCCTCGACAGCGATGCGGTTCACCGACGAGTAGGTGAATCCGAGCGACGGCTCGATCGTCAGGCGGCCCCTCGGCGTCAATACGCCGCCGACGTCGCTACTCACCCGCGGCAACTCCGGAATCTCCTGACTCTGCGCCTCGAGCTGCTGTTTCCGCTCGGAGGCCACCTCGATCGCCTCCGGCGGCGCGTCGCCCACGTCCATGCCGCCACGATATTGCTCGAGATCGTCGATCTCGTACATCAACAGCTCCAGCTGGCGCCGCTGCCGGTCGATGCTGTCCATCTGCTCCAGCAGCTCGGAGTACTGTGCATTTACATGCTCCAGCTTCTTCACGATATCGTCGGCGCCCGCCGTGTCCTCGGAGGCGCGCAACGATTGCGCCGCCGCGACGAGCATCAGGGCGATCACTGCGGCAGCTATCCTCGACGACAGATTCATATCCTGCTTACCGCAACGGTCAGAATGCGCCCAAGGCGTCGTTGAGCGCCCATTCGCCATAGATCCCCTGCACCGCACCCGGTACGTTTTCGAGAGAGATGTCATAAATCGTCGTGGTCGTAATCGACTGATCATCAAGCGTATTCTGAATCACGTTGCCGAAACGATTCGCGAGTGCGTCCAGCACGCGAGACGATACGAAATTACCCGGTCCGTTTTGCAGCACCACGGAGCTCATGTTCGCCATGTCGGCGGTACTCATTCCCGACGCCATGTTGTCGATCGTGAAGTTGTGCTCGAACTGCTCGACGCCATTGACCGAACCGATCTGCGTAAATCCGAACGACACGTCGAGACCCTCACCGACGGAGAAGCCGCCGCGCATGTCGTTCAACTCGTCGGCGCCGACTGCGGAGATGCTTTCTGCAGATGCGATCACGTTGTCGTCCACCGTCGAATCGCTTTGCTCCTGATGCGGGCCGGCGCCGGCCGAGCTCGCATTGCGCCTGTATAGCCCTTCCGCTTTTTCGAGCAGCTCGGCGAGTTCCTTTCGCTGCCGCTCGATCTGCCGGCGCTGCGCCTCGAGCTCCTTGCGTTGCGCATTGACGGCGACAATTTCCAATGCGAGCAGCTCGCCCTGCGCCTCGAATTGTGCCCAGCGGTCCTCGAGCGCTGCGCGCTGCGCGGCGATCGCGGCGATCTCCCGATCGAGCTGGGACCCCTGCGTACGGCGCGATTCCAGTTCGGTCTGCTGCGAACCGAGCCGTTCCAGCAGACCGGCCAGCTCCTCGCTCTGCTCGGCGAATGCGAGCTTTTGCGCCTCGAGATCCCGCGTTTGCGCCTGCACGGACGCGATGCGGCGCTCGAGTGCCGTCACTCTGTCGGCAAACGCGTCGTGCTCCGAGGCCGCTCGCTGCTCGTTGCGATCGCCACCCCGATCGAGCAGCGCGCCGACTCGGTCGGCAATCGCCAGGCTTTCAACAGGGCCGAAGCGCGACAATGCGGCAATTGCCGTGCCTACCAAGAGCGCAACCGTCCCGGCGGCGAGGCAGCGGCGCAACATCAACCGGCGCCGATGTCGTCGGGCGCCGATCGGCGCATACTCGGCCACGACCCGCTCGATCTCCATCGAACGAGTGCTGCCGCGTCGATTGTCGGCCGTCTTGGTCAACTCAGAAATCTCCGATTCTGGGCAGCGTCACGGTCAACTGCGCGAGACTGTCCGGGCCCAGCGCCGCGCCGAGCGGAGCCCGCGCAAGCGCGCTCCATTCGTTCGCGAGATTGAAATGCTTCTGACCGATCTCGGGCCGATTCTTGATAATGAACAGCACCCCGTTGTCCCATAGAGACTCGAAGTGTGGCCGCGACATCAGCTTTAAGCCCAGCGCCGGATCACCAACGAGGACCTCGTCGTCTCGAACGCCTTTCACGACGACGAAATGGCGATAGCCTCGATAGTTGATCAGCGCAATCGCCGGCACGCCCGCATCCGCGAGCGTGTCGAGCGTCGCCTCGTAGCCGTCCGCCTGATAGCCGATCGACTCGAGGTACAGCTTCATGTCCAAAAGCGAAAAGCCGGCCGTGGCGATTTTCTCCTTGTCGCCGGCGTCGTACATTGCACCAAACGCGTCTTGCTCCTTAGTTGCTCGATCGTAGTGGTAGGTCAGGAGCGTCGCCACGGCCGCGGAGCCGCAGCTAAAGTCGTACTGTTGGCGCACCACCTGCGAATATCTCGATTCTCGCAGGCTCTTTGCCGGCACGTTGCTGATGCCCGTCACCTCGGGCAGCCATACCGAGCCCGTCGTCAATCAGGGGTTCGACTGCACCACGTGCCACGACAACTACTTCGGTCAGCCGACGCACAACGACGGCACGGCCGACACC
>JBFGFX010000011.1:0-28323 GCA_041579335.1 Woeseiaceae bacterium
CAACGCGGAGATACTCGGCCGCTTCGACGAGCTCGGCAGCGTCGAGCCGGGCAAGCTCGCAGACCTGATCGTAATCGACGGCAATCCGCTGGCCGACATCGACGCGCTGTCGCGGGTCGACATCGTCGTCAAGGACGGCGGCATCTGGTACTCGGAGCGCGCGGCGTTCGGCCCCGTCACCGACGTCGGCCACCCCCTGTAGGAGCCCGTCCTGACGGGGGACAGCAACGCCGACCAGATCGCCCGTCAGGACGGGCTCCTATACGATCATGCGCGTTATTGCTTGTAGACGCGGCCGCCTTTCATCACGAAGCGCACGTCCTCGAGCTCGCGGACGTCGTCGAGCGGGTTGCCGCGCACCGCGATGATGTCGGCGTACATGTTTGCGCGGATACGGCCGACGTCTTCCGACCAGCCGATGAGCTCGGCGGCATTGATCGTCGCCGCCTGGATCGCTTCTAAAGGCGTCATGCCGTACTCGACCATGTAGGCGAACTGCTTGCCGTTGTTGCCGTGCGGATAGACGCCGGCATCCGAGCCGAACGCGATGCGCACGCCGGCCTCGTGCGCTTTGCGGAAGTTGTTGCGCTGCTCTTGGCCGACGATGCGCTCTTTGTCGAGCGATTCCGGCAGGAACCCGGCCGCTTCGCCCATCTCGAGGATGTAGGTGCTGACGTAGACGTCCATGACCAGGAACGTGTCGTTGGCAAGCGCCAGTCGTATGCCCTCGTCGTCGATCAGGCTGGCGTGCTCGACCGAGTCGACGCCGGCCTGGATCGCGGCTTTGATGCCGTCCGTGCCGTGTGCGTGGGCGGCTACCTTGCGACCACGCTGATGCGCCTCGCCGACCAGCGCGACCATCTCCTCGAGCGTGTACTGCTGCACACCGACGCTCGTGCCTTTCGACAGCACCCCGCCGGTGGCGCAGAACTTGATCACGTCGGCGCCGTACTTGATGTTGTCGCGAATCTTCTTGCGGATCTCCCAGGGGCCGTCGGCGACGCCGTCCGAGTAGGCGTCGAACCGCGGCGGCAGGAGGTTCATGTCGCAATGGCCGCCCGTGACGCCGAGCGACGGGCCGGACGCGCGCATGCGCGGGCCGGGAACGTCGCCGTGGTTAATCGCGTCCCTGAGCGCGATGTCGGCGAAGCCGCCGGCACCGACGTTTCTCACCGTCGTGAAGCCCGCGTTCAGCGTGCGCATCGCGTTTGCGGCGCCGAACAATGCGTTGCGCGGCGTGCTGGCAGCGAGGTTCTTGTAACCCTGCGCCTCCGGGTCGCCGGTCAGATGGACGTGCATGTCGATCAGTCCGGGCAGCACCGTCATGTCGCCGAGATCGACGACCGCGGCACCTGCCGGAACTTCGACGGAACCGGTGCGGCCGACGGACACGATACGGTCGTCGACGATCACAATCGACCGTTCCACCTCCAGGCGCCCGGATACCACGTCGAGCAGCCGCCCGGCGTTGATCACCGTCGCCTGGCCGTACGCCGCCCCCGTAATCGAGAGCAAGATGCCTGTTGCCACGACAGCCGTCAGTCTGCTCATTCGTCCCCCCGCGATTGGTTGTCTTCGGTCGAGTCGCGACTTGCCCGCCGCGCCACGGCAAGCGATGATTGCTCCCCGCCCGAGAAAGTATACCTGGAGACAGTCAATGACCCTCGCGAGACTCGCCGCCCCGATGCTTCTCGTTCTTCTGCCGACGATGGCGCAGCCGGCAAACGAAGCATGGGACCATCCGGAGGACATTCCGGTCATCCAGCCCGTCACGGTCGGCCTGGCGGGCGCGCGGCCGGCCGATATCGTGCGCTATCTGCTGGCGGAAGGCGCCAGTGCGGCGCAGCTGTCGCCGGACGGAAACCGGGTGGCCTTTCGTTGGGCCGTGAGCGGCGAGCCGCAGCTCTGGGTTGTGGATCGAACGGCAGGCTTTCCCCATCAGCTCACGTTCGGCGGCGCGATCACGTTCTTCGAGTGGGCGCCCGACGGCGACCACCTCATCGTCGGTCGCGACGCCGAAGGCAACGAACGGGAAGGCTACTATCTGCTGTCGGCCGACGGCACCGAAGAACGGCTGCTGCTGCCATTGAGCGACGCGTATCGGCGCTTCGGCATGTTCTCTCCGGACGGCGACCGAATTCTCTATTCGTCCACCGAGCGCAACGGCCGAGACTTCGACATTTACTTGAGCGACGTCGCGAGCGGCGACGTAAGCTTAGTCTACGAGGGCAGCTTCGGTTTTTTCCCGTCGGCATGGCAGCCGGGCGGCGAACTGGTCATCGTGTCCGAGACCCGCGGCGAAGACGCCAATGACGTGCATCTGCTCGACGTCGCGAGCGGCGAGATGAAGGCGCTCTTCGAGCCGGACATCGCGGCCGAATACTCGAGCTTCGCCTGGCTGCCCGACGGCTCAGGCTTCTACGTTGCCACCAACGTCGACCGCGAATTCAAGGGACTCGCTTTCTACGACATGGCGAAAGAGACGCTCGAGTACATCGAGACGCCGGAGCATGACGTCGACAACGTAACCTTGAGCCGCGACGGCCGTTTCCTGGTATGGACGACCAACGAGGACGGTTATTCGGTGTTGCATGCATTCGACCGCAGGCGCAGTCGGACGCTCGATACACCGAGCCTCGCCGCCGGCGTGTACGCCGTCGAATTCGCGAGAAACGCTAAGGCGGTGTCGGTTCGCGTTTCCGGACCGGCGACGCCGGGCGACGTCTACGTCTGGGATCTCGAAGCCGACACCGTGAGCCGTTCGGTACGCGCGTCGCTCGGCGGCCTGGATCCGGAGACCTTCGTCGTGCCCGAATCGCTGCGCTACCCTGCGCGCGACGGCGTCGAGCTCCAGGGACTGTTGTACCTGCCCGATCCAGCGCTCTTCCCCGACGAACCGCCGGTCGTCGTCCAGGTGCACGGCGGCCCGACCAGCCAGAGCCGGCCTACTTTCCGCCCGGTGGAGCAGTATCTCGTCAACAACGGCATCGCGGTGTTCGCGGTCAACGTCCGTGGCTCGACGGGATTCGGCAAGACGTACGCCCGACTCGACAATCAGGAGAAGCGGCTCGACTCGGTCCGCGACCTGGTCGACACGGTGGCTTACTTGAGCCGGGACGAGCGCCTCGATACGAGCCGCATCGCGGTGATGGGCGGCTCGTACGGCGGCTACATGGTGAACGCGGTGTTGGGTAGCTACCCGGGCGTTTTCGATGCCGGCGTATCGATGGTCGGCGTGTCGGACTGGGTGCGCGCGCTCGAGGAAGCTTCGCCGGGGCTCAAAGCATCGGACCGGATCGAGTACGGCGACATCCGCGAGGAACGCTGGCAGAAATTCTATGCAGAGAACTCGCCGATCAACAACGCCCACAAAATCAATGTGCCGCTATTGGTGTCGCACGGCGCGAACGATCCCCGTGACCCGGTGACCGAATCCGATCGCATCGTCAAGGCCGTGCGGGCATCCGGCAACGAGGTTGTCTACATGCGCTTCCCGGACGAGGGGCATTCGATTCGCAAGCGCCCGAACCGGGTCGCGTTCTATCGGACGCTGGCGCAGTTTTTGGAGCGGGAGCTCAAGCCGGAACGCCAGGACGTCGGCGACTGATCACAATATCGGGGTCGAACCGAAGTTATTGTCGGCGAAATCTCGGTTCGACCCCAATAAAAAGCCCGATTGTCTTACTCGATGATGTAGTTCGCACCGAGGAAGAAGTAGCGCCCACGCGGGCCGACCGGCCATGCGGTCTCGGTCAGGAACGGCTCCTCGTCGGTGACGTTGTTGACGCCGCCGAAGATCTGCAGTGAGTCGTTGACCTGCCAGTTCGCGGTCAGGTCGTGATACCACTGCTCATCGGCGAAGCCAGCGGGACCGAACGTGAAGTCCGCGGTCTCGACCTCCACGTCGCTAAGCCCCTGCTCGTCCTGGTAGAACGAGCTCCATTGGGCGTAAACCGGACCGATCCCCCAGCCGAGGCGGATCGCATAGGACAGTTCTGGGCGCCGCAGCTCACCGAGCTCCGGATCGACGGCGGTCGGATCGCCCGGATCGAAGAAGAAGTCGAGGTTGTCGACCTTCGTGCCCTGCACGCCGATGTCGAGGCTATTGGCGCCGATTTCGAACGCGTAGTTCGCGGCGAAGTCGATGCCGGCCGACTCGATCTTACCGAAGTTCAGCCGGGTCTGACGCAGGAAGTTCAGCCCGAGGAACTGCGGCGAGTTCGGATCGCGGTTACGCGTGAAAAGCTCGCAGAACTGGTTCGGAAACGTCGACGAATCGTAACAGTTGTCGACGATGTCCTGATCGTCGACGAAGTCGATCGCGTCGGTGATCTCGATGTCCCAGTAGTCGACCGATGCCGTGAGGCCTTCGAGGAACGTCGGCTGGAATACGAGGCCGACCGTGAACGTGTCTGCTTCTTCTTCTCTGAGCTCCGGGTTGCCGCTGTTGACGCCGCTGAAGCGCGCCGACAGCGGATCGGAGAATCCGACCGGGAGGCCATCGGTCTGGCAGTTCGCGGCGCGGATCGCTCCGCGCGGGTCGCCGTTGGCGATCAGCGTGTCGATCTCGGACTGCTCGCAGGGATCGGTCGGTCGGAACGTCGCGGCCTGCTCCGGATCGAACAGCTCGCCGATGTTCGGCGCGCGAACCGCCTGCGACAAGGTCGTGCGCAAGCGGAGGTCCTCGACCGGCGAGTAGACGAGCGCCGTCTGCCAGGTGAACGTGTCGCCGACGTTCGAGTACTGCGCGAAACGGCCGGCCACGTTGAAGGTGAGCTCCTCGACGCCGGTTACGCCGGCCACGAGCGGCACCTCGATCTCGCCGAAGATCTCCCAGACGTCGTAAGTGCCGGACGAATCACTGACCAGGAACTCGGGGTCGAACACCAGCGAGGTCTGCCGGAAGGCACCACCGCTGGCTTCGCTGACGAGCTGGCCGGCGATGCAGTCCGGCGTGTCGACCGGGCATACACCTCGAGTCAGCGCGTCCCACTGCGTGGTGCTCTTCTCGGTGCGGAATTCGGCGCCGGCCGCGAAGGCCACGTTGCCGGCATCGAAACCGAACTCCGTTACGCCGTTGATCACGCCCTGGAACACGGTTTGCTCGATCTTGAACTTGTGCACCTCGGTCGTCATCATCCAGTCGATGTTCGCCTGCGAGGCCCCCACCGGGCCGTTCAGGATGTTGTACGGCACGCACGAGCCATCCTGCGGATTGAAGGTGAAGAAACCGAAGTCGAACAGCGGAATGTCGAAGATCGTGGTCGGTGCCGTCGAGCCGTCGAGCTCGGAGCGGCAGACCGGATTGCCGTTCGCGTCGGTCGTCACGTCGATCGCGGCAAAGTAGCGGTCCATGATCGTCGCGCCGCCGTTGAAGTTCGTGAGGTTCGTCTCGCCGCGGTTGAGCGAGAATTCGAAGCCCCAGCCGTTGTCGAACTCACCCTCGAGCCCCAGCACGAAGCGGTAGACCTCGCGGTCCACGGTGCTGAGGGCGCCGCCGAGGTCTTGGGGGTCGCGCGTGATGAAGAAGCCGCGATCCGCGATCGGCGCCAGCGCCGCCGGGATGAACGGATTGTCCGGCGCGACGGTCAGGAGATCGTAGAAACCGGTGCCGACGCCGAACGTATCGGTGGTCTGATCGACGTACTTGGCCTCGGCGAAGAAGCTCACGGAGTTCGTGATGTCGTAGCGGCCGGTCAGATTCAAGACCAGCCGTTCGTCGTCCGGCGTCAGCCAGTCCGGGCTGTAGCCCAGCGCGTGCACGCCGTCGCCGCCGAACTGGTTGAAGTTGCCGGCGATGCGGCCGTCCTCGTAGACCCTGACGGCGCCGCCCTGGTCGACGTTCCAGCAGCCGCCGGTGATGCCGAACGCGTTGCCTTCGAGCAGGCTGTTGAAACCTAAGAACGAGTCCAGGCAGTCCTCGTTGCCGTTGCCGTCGAGGTCGAGCCCCGAGAACGTGAAGTCGGCGGGTACGATCACGCCGCCTTCGGAGCTGATCGAGAAGGTGCGGAAGCGGTCGATGAGTCGCGTCGGCGAGGTCGCGGCTCGATCGATCAGGGCCAGCTCCTCGGTGGTGAGCATCGGATCGGCGCCGAAGGCGTCGTTGTAGTCGGCGATGAAGTCGTCCGCCGACTGCGGTATGCGCTGCCCATACAGGAAGTTGCCCTGGGACGTATCGTAGAAAGCGGCAAAATTAGGCGTGCTCGCGCCGATGTCGCCCTGCTGGAACCTGAGCGCGGGATTGTTGTCGTCGGACGCGACCGCGTTGTTCGCGGACCAGTCCCGGTCGCCCATCAGCATGTGCTCGCGCTTCCTGTAGTCAACGGAGATCGTGAAGTTCGCGCGATCGTTCAGGAAGTTCGTTCCCCAAAGCCCGCTCAGCCGATAGTCCTCGCCGTCGCCCTCGCTCGAGACGCCGGCCTGCGCGTTGAACTCGAAGCCCTCGTAGTCGTCCTTCAAGATGAAGTTCACCACGCCCGTGACCGCGTCGGCGCCGTAGATCGCGGACGCGCCGCCCGTGAGCACCTCGACGCGCTCGATCAGCGCCTGCGGGATCGTGTTGATGTCGACCGCCGACGTACCGGGCGAGCCGCCGACGTGGCGGCGACCGTCGACCAGCACTAGCGTGCGCTCGACGCCCATGCCCCGCAGGTTCAATACCGATTCGCCGGCGGCGCTGAACACGCTCGAGGTATCGGTGTCGAAGGCCGAGCCGACCGGCGACGCGGACGAGTCGCCGAAGTCGCTCGTGATCAGCGCCGGGATCTCGCGCACGACCTCGGTGACGTCCATCTTGCCGGAGAGCCGGATGTCCTCGCCGCTGACGGACTGCACTGCGACCGGCGCGCCGAGGTTCGGATCGCGGGCGATGCGCGAGCCGGTCACGACGACTTCTTCGAGCGCTTCTTCCTGCTGCGCCTCCGCGGTCGACGCCATGAGCGCGAGGCCGAAGACCGTCAAGGCACTCGGCAGGAACCCAATTCTGAACAGTTTCCAAGGCAAGGACGTCGCCATGATGCTTCCCCTTTTCGCAGTTGTCGTTCTAGTGCGCTTCGCCGGATCGCGGAGCTGTTGGGTGGAAGCGACAGGCGCGCGCTGCCACCCCGAATAACGGCCAAGAGCGCTTAGTGTATTGATTGATAGTCGCAATGGAGCGGATTGTCAACCGCGCTCAGTCGGACCCGTGTTGTGAAAAAGCCAAGCCAAGACGGCCACGCAGCGCGAGTCCATCGGTGACCGTCGACGGGCACCGCATTCGGTCCGGATGCCGCATATAACTCTTTGATCTTTTGAAACTAAAGCGACCGGGCGCGGCTCAGGCGGGCGCAGGCTCGGGCTGCTCGTCGATGCTTTTGATCGTAAAGCCCGTGAAGCCGTAGACGATCGACACGAGCGGATTGATCAAGTTAAAGAACACGAACGGCAGATAGGCCAGCGTCGCGACGCCGAGCGTCGCGGCCATGTAGGCGCCGCAGGTGTTCCAAGGCACGAGCGGCGAGGTGAGGGTGCCCGAGTCCTCGATGACCCGCGACAGATTCTTCGGCTCCAGTCGGCGCCGCTGGAACTCGGCTTTGAACATCTTGCCCGGCAACACGATCGCGATGTACTGGTCGGCCGCGACGATGTTGATGCCGATGCAGGACAAGACGACCGTCATCATGAGCGAGCCGGTCGACTTGGCCGCTTTGAGCGCCGACTGGATCAGACGCAGCAGCATGCCGCTGTGCTCGAGCACCGCGCCGAAAGCCATCGCCGTCAAGATGAGCCAGATCGTGACCAGCATGCTGCTCATGCCGCCGCGCGACAGCAGGTCGTCGACCTCCGCCACGCCGGTCGTCGACACGTAGCCGTTGGCGAGTGCCAGCCAGACGCCCTTCGTCATTGCCATCGCCGGCGTCAGGTCGGGCGAGGCGGCGAACGCCAAGACCACCTCGGGCTGCAGCACGAGCGCCATGAAGCCGCCGAACAACGCGCCGAACAGGATCGTCGGCAGCGGCGGCACTTTCTTGAACGCCATGAAGAACACGACGACGAGCGGGATCAAGGCCAGCGGCGTAATGTTGAAGGACGCGTCGAGCGTCGTCTTGAGCGAAAGCAGCGCGTCGCCGTCGGATTGCACGTCGGCGCCCAGACCGATCACCGTGAACAGGATGAGCGCGATCACGAAGGACGGCGTGGTCGTCCAGGTCATGTGGCGAATGTGCGTAAACAGATCGGTCTCGGCGACCGCCGGTGCGAGGTTGGTCGTATCCGACAGCGGCGACATCTTGTCGCCGAAGTACGCCCCGGAGATGATCGCGCCCGCGGCAACGGCCGGCGACAATCCGAGGCCCAGCGACACGCCGATCAGCGCGACGCCGAGCGTGCCGGCCACGGTCCAGGAGCTGCCGGTCGAGATCGCAGCGATCGCGCAGATCAGGCACGCCGCCACGTAGAAGAGCCGCGGATTCAGGAGCTCCAAGCCGTAGAAGATCAGTGACGGCACGGTCCCCGCCATCAGCCAGGTGCCGATCAATCCGCCGACGGACAAGAGGATCAGCACCGCGCCCATCGCCGTGCCGATGCCGTCGATGATCGCCTCGAGAATCTCCGGCCACGTGTGTCCGATCTGGATCGCGACGATCGCGGCGATCGCCGCACCAAGGGTCAGGACGATCTGGTTGGGGCCCGAGGACGAGTCCGAGCCGAACAGGTAGACCGACAGCCCCAGCATCAGGACCAGCGACACGACCGGAATCAACGCCGCAATCAGTGTCGGTTCTTTGGGTTGGCTCATGCGATGTCTTTTGTTCTTTTAGTATCCGCCGAACGATCCCGTTGGCCCCGGAAACACCACGGGTGACTCGTAGCCGTCCACGGAAACGCTCGCGACGCCGAAAAGATAATTGTCGATGACGATGTTCTCGAGCGTGTAGCTAGCCACCATACCGACGTGGCGGCTGAAACTCCACTGGGGTTCCGTCGTCAATCGCCAGTACACCTTGTAACCGGCCAGGTTCTGCGCGGCTCGGCCCTCCGGCAGATCCCACGACAGCGTCGTGCTCGGCTGGACGGCGCCCGAGACGGTCACGTTCGCCGGGAACGGCGGCGCCATGGCCAAACCGGCCAGGGTCACGACGTTCAACGCGGTGAGCTTGCGGGCGTAATCGAAATCGACTCCTTCGAGCACGTCCCCGTAGGCGACGCCGTCCTCGACCCGCAAATCCTGATGCTGGCGGTGGTAGTGCTCGTGGGTCTCCATGATGCGGACGCCCGGGATGCCGACCTCGTTGAACGGCCGATGATGACCACCGCGGCCGAATCGATCCAGACGGTAGACCATCATTACGTCGAGGTTCGGGATGAACGCGTCGGCCATCCGGTCGACGTAGCGCGCCAGGTTCCGGGACGGCGAATCGACCTCGCCGCCGCTGAAGCGCCGGACGCGGGCTTCCTCCTCCGTTTCGACGTAGCGGGTGCCTTCGGAGAAGACCCGCGCCGTCGAGTTGTCGGTGACGCCGTCTAGTCCTGCGATGTTGCCGATCATGTCGTTGTTCAACACGGCCTTGATGCGCCAGCCCCGCTCAAGCGCGTGCGCCGCGACGATCCGTCCGCCGAACAATCCCTGCTCCTCGCCGGACAGGCCCGCGTAGACGATCGTGCCGGGAAAACGATGCTTGGACAGCACGCGGGCGGCCTCGATCGCACCGGCCATGCCGCTCGCGTTGTCGTTGGCGCCGGGCGAGTCGGAAACGCCGTCTAAGGGATCGCTCACGCGCGAGTCGATGTCACCGCTCATCATCACCATGCGATCGGGGTCCAGAGCGCCGCGCTGGATCGCGAGCACGCTGACGACCTCGGTCGGCTCGGGGATCCGCCGCTCACCGGAGATCACGTCGCTGACCGTGACGACCTCCAGACAGCCGCCGCACTCAGCGGAGATGCGCTCGTATTCTGCCGCGATCCATCGTCGGGCCGCACCGATGCCGCGAGTCTCGGACACCGTGTCCGACAGCGTATGGCGCGTGCCGAAGCCGACCAGCTTCTCGATGTCTCGCTGGATGCGCTCGGCGGAGACGGCCGCGGCGAGCGCGTGCCGAATGTCGTCGTCGGCGACGCAGAGCGCGGGCAGGATCACCGCAAGGATGCCCGCCGTCTGCCAGGCTTTTTTCATCGTCGCGCCCCCGTCGCAACCGGCGCTCTGCTACCAGGGCAGCACGTAACCTTCCGCGTGCCAGAAACTGCCGCTCGTTTCCATGCCGAGCTCGTCGATGCGCTCGATCAATCCGCGGGCCGCATTTTCGGGGTCGATGCCCTGCCCGCCGGTCATGTCGGTCGCAACCATTCCGGGATGCAGCAGCGCAACGGCGATGCCGTGCGGCTCGAGGTCGCGGGCCAAGGTCATCCCGATCATGTTGACCGCCGCTTTCGAGATCCGGTAGCCGTAGTAGCCGCCGGAGCTGTTGTCCGCGATCGAGCCCATGCGGCTCGTGACGATCGCCACCTTCGATCCGTCGTGAAGGTTTTGCAGCAACGCCTTCGTGACGCGTAGCGGACCCAGAGTGTTCACGCGGAACTGCTCGGCGATCGCATCGAAATCGAGCTCGTCGAGCTGGTCGCGCCTCAGGATGCCGGCGTTGTTGATGAGCACGTCGATCGATCCTTCGCCGAGCGCGGCCGCCAGGCGAGCGACGCCCTCGTCGGTGGACACGTCGATGCCGTCGATGACCCGTATGCCGAGCGCATCGAGAGCCTCGCTCGACTGCCGGCACACGCCGACGACGTCGTCCCCACGCGCGTCGAGCTGCCGGACGAGCTCCAAGCCGATGCCGCGGTTGCAGCCCGTTATCACAAAGGTCGCCACAATCAGGATTCCCGTTGTCGTTACGTCGTCGCCTTCGGCACGAGCTTCAACAGCCGCCCGCCGCGTCTGTTTCTGCCGTCCTCGAGCACCCAGAGCGCGCCGTCCGGACCCACGGCGAGCGCCCGAACGCGGTTCCCCATATCGAAGCGCTCCGCTTCCCTGGCGTTCGCGCCGTCGATCTCGATGCGAATCAGGGCCTGCGAGGACAATCCTGCGATGAACAGATTGCCTTGCCATTCGGGAAACAGCGCGCCGTCGTAGACGATCATGTGACCCGGCGAGATCACCGGCGTCCAGGATATCGCCGGCGCTGCGAACTCGGGCCGCGTGTCGTGATCGGGGATCTCGCGGCCGTCGTAGTGGTCGCCGTCCGAGACGATCGGATAACCGTAATTTTCGCCGCGCACCACGCGATTGAGCTCGTCACCGCCGCCCGGGCCCATCTCGACGTCCCACAGGTTGCCGTCGAGATCGATGGCAATCCCTAGCGGGTTGCGATGGCCGAGCGACCAGATCTGGGCGTAGACGCCTTCGTCGTCGACGAACGGATCATCGCTCAGGTAGTCGACGAACGGGTTGTCGTCCGGCGCGGAGCCGTCGTCCCGGAGCCTAAGGATCTTGCCGAGGTTCGCCTGCATGTCCTGCGACGGGGTGAACTTCTGGCGCTCGCCCGACGAGATCCACAGGTAGCCGTCGTCGTCGAACAGCAGACGATGGCCGTAATGGCCGCGGCCGAGAACCTTCGGATATTGACGCCAGATGACCTCGACGTCCGACAGCTCGCCGCCGCGCTCGGTCTCGGTCAGGACTGCGCGGGCAACCGCGGCGCCTCGCGTGCCGCCGTCGCCGGCCTCGGCGTAGCTCAGATAGATCATGCGGTTGTCGGCAAAGTCGGGGTGTATGGCCACGTCGCCGAGACCACCCTGGCCCCCGTAGTCGACGTCCGGCACACCTCTTACCGGCCGCGACTTTTCGCCGTCCTGAGTCACGATCAATAGCCGGCCCGGCTTTTCGGTGACCAAGAGCCGGCCGTCCGGAAGAAACGCCATCGCCCACGGTTCGTCGAACTCGGCGATCGGCTCGGCCGTGAACGGCGTGTCGTCCTGCGCCGTGGCGCAGGCCATCAATGAGAATGACAGCATGGTGACCAGCAGTTGTTTCATCATCGGATCTCTCGGCAATGAGTCGAGCGGAAAGGGGACTTACTGTAGCGAACGGTCGGGGTCATTGCCATACGATGTGGCTATCGGCTTCGATGTCGGGCGTGCCGCCTGTTACGCTCGCTGCGCGCGCTTGAGTGACAGCAACACCCCAATCTGCGCGGCGATCACGACCGGAAGCGCCCATGCACTTTCCGTGTAACCCGCAACAAGCAATCCGGCGAATGCGATCGCGCCGTTGGTCAGCGCATAGGGCAGCTGTGTCGTGAAGTGCTCGAGCGGCGTGGTGCCGGCGCCGGTCGACGACAGGATCGTCGTCTCGGACACCGGCGATGAGTGGTCCCCGAACAGGCCGCCCGAGAGCACGGCGCCCAAGACGACCGCCAACGCGGCGTCCGTGGCGAGCGCGGCCGGCACCGCCAGCGGCATCATGATGACGATGGTTCCCCACGAAGAGCCGGTGGCGAACGAGATGAGTGCGGCAAGGACGAACACTATCGCGGGCAGCAGCGAGCCTTCGATACCACCGCGCGCCGCCTCCGCAACGTACGCGCCGGTGCCGAGCTGCTCGCTCACGGCGCCCAGTGCCCAGGCGAGCACGAGCGTGGCGGCGATCGGCAGCATGCCGCTCATGCCCTGGATATACATCTGGAACGCGTCGGCGAGCCGCCGTATGCGCATGCCGACGAGCAGCGCGACGAGGGTCACGGCCGCCAGGAAGTAGGCTGCCGCGAGGCCGGCGCGGAAGTCCGAGCCGGCGATCTGCGCAAACGGAAACCCCAGCTGGCCCAGCGTCGCGAAAAGCGCCACGCCCAACACCGCAAGCGGCAGCCAAACGACGATCGGGCGGGCACGGGTTTCGCTCGCGGCTGCGGTGACCGCGTCGGCATACCGTTCGGCGGCTTCCCGCTCGACTCGCCGCATGGCGCCGTAGTCGAAGCGCAGCAGCGTCAGCGCGGGGACCATTGCAATGGCCAGCCAGGCGTAGAGTTGGAACGGAATCGCCGCGATAAACGCGTCCCATTCGCTGACGTCGACGTCGTTCGCCGCGTAAGCGTCGGCGATGACGCTCATGATGAATACGCCCCAACCGATGAAGGGGATCAATATCGCGACCGGCGACGAGGTCGAATCCAGGATGAACGCGAGCTTCTGGCGAGAGACGCGCAGCCGGTCGGTCAGCGGCTGAAATACCGGCCCGACGATCAGCGGCGTGCCCAGATCGGAGAAAAAGATCATGATCCCGCCGAGCCAACCGCCGAGCTGCGCGCGAACCTTGTTTGTTACGAGCCGCGTCGCGGCGTGCGCGAATGCGGCGCCGCCGCCGGACGACTCGATCAGTTTGACGAATCCGCCGATGAATGCCAGCAGCACGAGCACGCTCGCGTTGTAGGAGTCTGCGACTTCGGGAACGAGATAGTCTTTGACCAAGGTCGGTAGGAATCGGAGCGGATCGGTATCGACGATCAGCAAAGCGCCGACGAACACGCCGGAAAAAAGCCCGACCAACACGTTCCTGGCGGTCAGTGCAACGAGCAGCGTCGTCGCCACCGGCATGAGCGAGATGATCCCCGGCTCAGGCATCCCGGATGCGTACGGCTGATTGGCTAGTCGCTGTAATACGGCACCTTGTCGCCTTCAAATGCCTCCAACTCTATCGTCAGCGTGACCGCTGATCCGAGCATCCAGTCCGGCAGCGTGTTCACGCCGAACTCCCGGCTATCGATCTCGCCGATCGCGGTGAAGCCGACGTTGTTGAGATCGTAGTAAGGGTGCATGACCTTTCCGTTGAGGCTCACGTCGAACCGGACCGGTTGCGTGACCCCTTTGATCGTAAGGTCGCCAACCAGCGTGGCGCGGTCGTCGCCAACCGGCTCTATCGCGGTGCTAACGAAGTGTGCGGCCGGGAAGTTGTCGGTGTCGAAGAACTCTTCGCGCGGCATTTTTGCATTCAGCTCGGGGCTGAACGTATCGATACCCGAGATGGGCACGGTGACTTCTATCGAGCTATTGGCTATGTCTTCCTGGTCGAACAGAAAGTCGAAATCGTAGTCGACGAAGCGCCCTCGGTAGTTGGATAAGCCCATGTGGCTGATCGTGAAGTAAATGCGCGTATGCCAGCGGTCCGGCGTGTAGCGCACCGCGTCGCCCGCAGCCTGCGCCGCGAGCATGAGCAGGAAAGGCGCGCTAACAGCGGTGAATGATCGACTCAATCTTCCCCCTTCTGCAAATCGCAGCGCTTTGGCGCCGTCAAGGGCTTAGTTTGGACGATATCGGATGCGCTCTGGCGCGGCAATCGCCGCCGGCGCGGCCGGCGACCTAGGCGCGAGCCTGGCAACCGGGACAGACGAACAGACCGCGACTCGACATGTTCAGGCGTTGGATAGTCTCTCCGCACGTTCGACAGGCCTGGCCGTCGCGGCTGAACACCCAGAATCGGTACTCGCTGTAGGTCAGCCCGTCCGCTCGGAGCGCGCGTGCCAGGTCCCGCGGCACGGTAACGCCATTGCTGCGGTAGGACCGGCGACTGATCTTCAAGGTCTCGGCCGCCAGCCTCCTCTGTGCAGCCGCATCGAGATCGCAGGGCCGGTCCGCGGGGGGCAAGCGCGCGCTGAACAGAATCTCCGAGCGCAGGTAGTTGCCGATCCCGGCCAGGAAGGATTGGTCCAGATACAGCGCCCCCAGGGAGCGGCGACGGAACTCGCGCCGCTCGAGCCGGGCCGCAATGTCGGCCGCCGTCAACGACGGGTCTAAGATGTCCGGGCCGACCCGATTGAGGAAAGGGTGCCGATCGAGTTGCCGCACCGTGAGGATCTCGACGTCCGAGGCGCTGTACAAGAGCGCACTGTGCGTTTTCGTGTGCAGGGCGACCCGCAGGCTGCGGGACGTGTTCGGCGGGTCATCGCGCGCCGACGTGTACCAGCGCCCGTAGAGCTGGTTGTGGCTGTATAGCGTCAGGCCGTTGTCGAAGCGGGTCAACATCGCCTTGCCGCGGGTATCGACAGCGGTGACGGTCGTGCCGCTGACGCGTTTTTCGAAGCGTCTGAGCTCGGGGAACGCGAACGTGGCGTCCACGATCTGCTCGCCGACCAGCACCTTCGCGATGCGATCGGCCGCGCGCCGGATCTCGGGTCCCTCAGGCACGTCGTTTTCGCGAACGACGGCAGCGTTCGGAGCAATAACGAACCTTGTCCCAGCAGCTCGCCCACTTCTTACGCCACGCGAACGGCCGCGCGCAGCGCGCGCAAGTTCTCTCCGGCAGGTGCGGCTTCGAGCGCCTTGCCGTCATGATCAGTCGGCCAGCGCGCTCTCGATCGCGGCGACGACGTCCTTGTCGTACGGTTTCGTGCGCGGGCTGAACTGCGTGATGAGCTTGCCGTCGCGGCCGATCAGATACTTGTGGAAGTTCCACGTCGGGTAAGTGCCCGCCTCTCTTGCCAGCGCCGCGAAGAACGGATGGGCGTTCTCTTCACGCACCGTCGTTTTCTCGAACATCGGGAACTTGACGCCGTAGGTCAGGCGACAGAAGTCTTGGATTTCTTCTTCCGTGCCCGGCTCCTGCCCGAGAAAGTCGTTGGACGGGAAACCCAGCACGACGAGACCGTCTTCGCCGTATTCCTGAGACAGCCGTTCGAGACCGTCGTACTGCGGTGTGTTGCCGCATTTCGACGCCGTGTTGACGACGAGGACTACTTTGTCGGCGTACGCGTCACAAAGGTTGACGGTCTCGGACGACGCGAGGCGCCGGAAGTCCTGGTCCAACAGGTCGCTGTTGCAGGCGAAGGCGGACGAGCTAGCGATCGCCAGCGCGAGGCCGGTAAAGAGTCGCATCGTTCTCTCCATGTCAATGGTCTATGTAGGTTTCGAAAAAAAGAGATTATCGGCGACAGGGTGAGCGCGTAACACCGTCTTTTTGTAACAAGTCGTAACCGTCCGGTGCCGTTTCGTGAAGGAGTGCTGCGCCTGCGCCAAAGTCTGCCTCGTGCGTTAGAATGCACCGCCGCCGGTGCCGCGCACCGGTTTATCCGTTCGAGGAGATCCGTAGTGCCTGGAATCCGTATTCGTGGCTCGCTAATCGCAGCAGTCTGCTCGCTGCTCTTGTTCCACACGATTGCCGCACCGGCCGCCGGTCGGATCGCGGTTCGCGGCTACAACGGCGTCGTCGCTTCGTCGTCGGCGATGGCCTCGGAGGTCGGTGTGCAGGTCATGAAGAATGGCGGCAACGCGGTCGATGCGGCCGTGGCGACCGCCTTCGCAATGGCCGTGTCCTGGCCGACCGCAGGCAATATCGGCGGCGGTGGATTCCTCATCTACTATGGCGCCGGCGGCGAAACCGCGGCCTTCGATTTCCGCGAGAAAGCCCCGCTCGCGGCGACGAAGACGATGTACTTGGACGACGAAGGCAACGTCCGTGACAACTCGAATCACGAGGGCATTCTCGCCGTCGGCGTGCCGGGCACGGTCGCCGGACTCGAGCTCGCGCACCGGCGCTTCGGCTCGACGGCTTGGAAAGACCTCTTGGAGCCGGCGGTGCGGATGGCGCGCGACGGCATTCCGATTACCTGGAAACTGCACGACGATTTCAAGCGGCGCATGCCGCGGTTCGCCAAGTACCCGAGCTCGAAGAAGATCTTCGCGAAGCCGGACGGTTCCTTTTACGAGCCGGGCGAGCTGTGGATACAGTCCGATCTGGCCGACACGCTCGAGCGCATTCAAGCGCGGGGGCGGGACGGCTTCTACCGCGGGGAAACCGCCCGGCTGATCGCGGACTTCATGGCTGCCAATGGCGGCATCATCACGCTGGAAGACCTCGACAGATACCGCGCCGTAGAGCGGGCGCCGATCCGCGGCACGTACCGGGGTTACGAGATCGTCAGCATGCCGCCGCCGAGCTCCGGTGGCGTGATCTTGGTCGAGATGCTGAACATCCTCGAAGGCTTCAACCTCGCCGAGATCGGCCACAACTCGGCGCTGTACCTGCATCTGCTCACCGAGTCGATGCGGCGCGCGTACGCCGACCGCGCCAATCACCTCGGGGATCCCGACTTCAACGAGAACATGCCGCTCGACAGACTCGTCTCAAAAGACTACGCAGCGAAGCTGCGCGAGAGCATCAGCTTCACCGAGAAGTCGCAGAGCGACCCCGCGCTCTTCGCGCAAGCCTACGAAAGCGATCAGACCACGCACTTCTCCGTCGTCGACAAGCAGGGCAACATGGTCTCGCTCACCTACACCCTAGAGTGGGGCTACGGTTCGCACATCGTGGTCGAAGGCGCGGGCTTCCTGCTCAACAACGAAATGGGAGACTTCAACGCGCAGCCCGGCGTCACCGATACCGACGGCCGCATCGGCACCGAGCCGAATCAGATCCGTCCGGAGCAGCGCATGCTCTCCAGCATGACGCCGACGGTGGTCGGCAAAGACGGCGCGCCGCTGTTCGCGACCGGCAGCCCGGGCGGCAAGACGATCATCAACACGACCCTGCAGACGATCCTGAACGTGATCGATCACGGCATGACGATCGCCGAGGCGATCGAAGCCTCGCGGATCCATCATCAGTGGTTACCGGACCGGACCCTCGTCGAGCGGGGCGGGCTGTCGCCGGACACGCGACGCCTGTACGAAGGATACGGCCACGACGTCCGCGAAGTGGGCGGCATCGGCTCGGCGATGGGCGTCTACCGCGACTCGAAGACGGGCGTCCTGTCCGGCGCCGCCGACTCGCGCGCCGAAGACGGCGGCGTCGCGGCGTATTAGGGAGTCGCAGCCTCGCGGAGCACCGGCCGCCGCGACAGGTGCTGGGTAGCGTCCTCGTACGCCATCGCGAATTCGAGGACGCGCCGGTCTGCGCCGAACGGCCCGATGACCTGCATGCCCATCGGCCGGCCGGACGCGTCGAAGCCGGCGGGCACGTTGCATACCGGCACGCCGGCCAGGCTGCCGCCGATCACGACCTCCATCCAGCGGTGATAGGTGTCCATCTGCCGCCCGTCGATCTCGGTGGGCCAGTGGACGGTCTTCGGAAACGGGAACACCTGGGCGGTCGGCAACGCTAGAAAGTCGTATTCGCCCAGCAGCCGGTGTATCTCGCGGAACCAGTCGGCCCGCGCGATGCCGGCGCGATAGACATCGGCCGCGGACGCATCGAGCGCGCCCTCGATCTCCCACACGGCCTCGGGCTTCAAGAGCGCGCGTGTCTCGGCATCGTCGTAGAGTTCGCGCATGGCGTGCCGGGTCCAGTGACGCAAAGTCAGCCACGTCCGCCACAGCCGGTCCATGTCGAAACGCGGCCGGCAGTCCTCTACGATCGCGCCGTGCTCGACGAGCGTGCGCAGGCTCGCCTCGCAGAGCTCGATCACGCCGGGTTCGGTCGCGAGGTAACCGCCGTAGTCGGCCATCCAGCCGATCTTCAGCCCACCCAGGATCGGTGCCCTGAACTGTTCGGGGACCGGCAGCGAATCGCGAAGCGACAGCGGGCTGCCGGGATCATGGCCGGCGATGCTGTCGAGCAGCCGGATCGTATCCTCGCAGTTGCGACCCATTGGCCCGCCGGTACCCATCTGCTGATAGAACAGATCGCCATCGCCGCCGTCCGGGACCCTGCCCTGGGTCGGTCGATATCCGATCACGTTGTTGAACGCGCCGGGGTTACGCAGCGACCCCATCAGGTCGCCGCCGTCCGCGACGGGTAGCATGCGGGTGCCTAAGCCTGCGGCCGCGCCGCCGCTGCTGCCGCCGGCCGTCAGGTCCGGATCGTAGGCGCTGCCGGTCGGACCGAACACGGGATTGTAGGTCTGTGAACCCATGCCGAACTCGGGCGCGTTGGTCTTGCCGATAAAGATCGCGCCCTGACGTCGAATGCGCGCGATCATGAAGTCGTCTGTGTCCGCGACCGTGCCCGCGAAGATCGGCGATCCTCTGCTCGTCTGCAAACCCTCTGCGTCGGAAAGATCTTTCACCGCGTGCGGCATGCCGTGCATCCAGCCCCAGTAGTCGTCGTTCCTGAGCGCCCGGTCCGCGAGCTCGGCCTGCTTCAGGAGATCGTCCTCGTCGGCCAGGCTGACGATCGCGTTGTAGACCGGGTTGTAGCGATGGATCCGCTCGAGATACGCCTGCATCACCTCGACGCAGCTCACGTGGCGCTGCCGGATCGCGGCCGAGAGCTGCGACGCAGTGAGGTCGGTCAGATCGGCCGGCATCTCGGCCGCCAGGATGTCCGGTGGCAGCGACAGCGCCACACCGGCCGCCGTCGTGCCGCTCAAGAATTCTCGTCGATCCATAGCGCTCCTTCCGTTACACGAATGCCCTGACGATCAGGAACAACACCGACGGCGCGAGCAGGCAGCCGACGCCGGTGTAGAACGTCGCGGTCATCGCGCCGTACGGCACCAGCTTCGGATCGGTCGCCGCGAGCCCGCCCGCCACGCCGCTCGTCGTGCCCATCAGTCCGCCGTATATCAGGGCGGAGTGCGGATTGTCGAGCCCGATGCGGGGCGCAACGAACGGCGTGCCGATCATCACGAGCACCGACTTCGTGAGCCCGGCCGCGACGCTCAGCGCGATGACGTCCGTCCCCGCACCTAGCGCCGTCCCGGTAACCGGGCCCACGATGTAGGTGGCGGCGCCGGCGCCGATCGTGCTGATCGACACCGCATCGTCGTAGCCGAACGCGACCGCAACGATCGCGCCGACGGTAAACGACAGAACGACGCCGATGACGACCGACAGGGCGCCGACCAGGCCGGCCTTCTTCAGCGCTTCGAGCTCTGCACCGAACGCGGTGGCGACGATCGCGAAGTCTCGAAACATGGCGCCACCCATGAGGCCGACGCCCGCGAACACGGAGATGTCGGCAAGCCCCGTGCTGCCGCCGGTCCTGACGCCGCCAATGTAGGCGAGCACGAGGCCGAGCGCGATCGCGATCGCGGAGCCGTGGACGTGGCCGCGGGTCAGCTTGGCCGAGATCCAGTAGGACATCCAGACCAGCAGACCGACGAACGCGAACGCCGTGATCAGCGAGTTCTTAGTCAGAACGCCGAGCAGCAGGTCGATCATCGGTCGGCGCCGCTCCGGCCGATGCGCGCCAAAATCGGGATGAGCGCGAAACTCGCGGCGACCGCGGCGATGCCCGCGAGTATCGCCATCCAGCCGCTCGAGATCGCGGCGACCACGTTCTGTCGCGCCGCCATCGCGACGACGATCGGAATGTACATGGCGCTCCAGAAATGGATGCCGGATTCGGTCATCGGCCCGAGCCGCAAACGATGGTCCGTCAGATTGGATAGCAGTATCAGCAGCAGCATCGCGATGCCGACGCCGCCGACGTTGGCCTGGACACCGATGAGCTCCCCGAGCAGATCGCCGATGAACACCCCGACCAGCATGCAGATCGACAGCAGCGCGACGCCGTAGATGATCATGCCTCCCCCCTTCATCGACGCAAAATCGATGCACCGAATTCGTTATATCATCCGGCATCCGCGATGCATAATACGCAGACGTCGATGAGCGCCAATCTCTACCTGCACTTTCAAAAGTCCGTCGATGCATACGGCGACGAGGAGCTCTTGTCGACGGTGGACGACACGCGCTACACGTATCGCGACATCGACCGGGAATCCGCGCGCCTTGCGTCGCATCTCGCGGACCTCGGTGTCCAGCCGGGCGACCGAGTGTCCGTGCAGGTCGCCAAGTCGCCGCAGGCGCTGTGTCTCTATCTCGCCTGCCTGCGCGCCGGCGCGGTCTACCATCCGTTGAACACCGGCTATCAGCCCGACGAGCTCAGGTATTTCTTCGCGAACGCGGAACCCGCTCTGATCGTCTGCGATCCCGCCGCCGAGACCACGATACGCTCGCTCGCCGCTGAAACGGGCGTCGCTCGCGTGTCGACCTTGGACGCTGCCGGCGGCGGCTCGCTGATCGCGGAATCGCGTGACGCTGATGACGGCTTCGGCGCAGCAAAGATGCGCGGCGACGATCTCGCCGCCCTGCTCTATTCGTCCGGCACCACCGGCGTACCCAAAGGCGTCATGCTCAGCCACACGAACCTGCTCAGCAACACCCGTGCGCTCGTCGACGCGTGGGGATTCACGCACGGCGACCGCCTGCTGCACGCGCTGCCGATATTCCACGTTCACGGCCTGTTCGTCGCGATCGGTTGCGTGCTGCTCGCAGGCGCCAGCATGCGCTGGCTCGCCCGCTTCGACGCCGCAACGGTCATGCGTTACCTGTCCGAGTGCACCGTGATGATGGGCGTGCCGACGTATTACACGCGACTGCTGGACCGGCCCGAGCTCTCTACCGACCATTGCGCCAACGTGCGCGTCTTCATATCGGGCTCCGCACCGCTCCTCGAGGAGACGTTCACCGAGTTTCGCGCCCGAACCGGTCATGACATCCTGGAGCGCTACGGGATGACGGAGACGAACATGAACACGTCAAATCCGCTTAACGGACGGCGCAAACCGGGCACGGTCGGCCCGCCCCTGCCCGGCGTCGAGGTCCGCATCGTCGACGACGACGGCGTGCCGCTGCCGGTTAACGAGATCGGCAATCTGCAGGTGCGCGGCGACAACGTCTTCAAAGGCTATTGGCGCATGCCGGACAAGACCGCCGAAGACTTCACGGACGACGGGTACTTCGACACCGGCGACAAGGGTGTGATCGACGAGGATGGCTACGTATCGATCGTCGGCCGCAGCAAGGACGTGGTCATCAGCGGCGGGCTCAACGTCTACCCGAAGGAAGTCGAGTTGGTCATCGATCGGATTCCCGGCGTCAGCGAAACGGCTGTGATCGGCGTGCCGCACAGAGACTTCGGCGAGGCGGTCGTCGCCGTCGTCGTGCCGGCGGCAAACACGACGCTCGACGAAGCGGAGGTCATCGAGACGACGAAGCGGCAGCTTGCCGGCTTCAAGGTACCGAAGCGGGCGCTGTTCGTCGACGCGCTGCCGCGCAATTCGATGGCCAAAGTGCAGAAGCACCTACACCGAGAGCAATACCGCGACCTGTTCACGTAGGCGCCCGTCCTGACGGGCGACCCTGTAGGCGCTGCTGTCGCCCGCCGGGGCGGGCTCCTACTACTTCGCGAACTTGTCGCCGAAGAAGTCGTCCTCGTTCCAGCGCGGTCGCTCGTCCGCGTCGGCGACGATGAGTCCCATCAGGAGCGCCGCGCGGGCGAAACGCTCGGCGCCTTCTCTGCTGTACGGCAGGTCGAGGTCGTCGCTGGCCTGGTGGTAGTGGTTCTTCAGGAAGTCGTCGAGCATCGCCTCGCCGTCGATCGCCGGATCGGACGACTGCATGCCCGCTTTGAAGGCGACCGCCGGGATGCCTTCCTTGACGAACGAGAACTGATCGGAGCGAACGAAGCGCACTTCCTCGGGCTTTGGATCGGGCGTCAGCGCCATGCCGAGCAGGCGCGTCGCTTCGTCCGCCGGACCGAGCAGGGTCGAGTGCTCTACGCCGAATGCGTGCACGTCGTTCACCGGAAACCCGAGGTACGGCATGTCGATATTGATGTTGGCAACGAGCTGTCCCGGCGGGACGGTCGGGTTCTTGACGAAATAGGAAGACCCTTGCAGACCTTTTTCCTCGGCCGTCAAGGCTACAAAGATCACCGAGCGGCGAGGCCGCGTCTCCATGAGCGAGATCGCCTGCGCAATCTCGAGGATCGCGCCGATGCCGGCGGCATTGTCGTAGGCGCCGTTGTGAATGTCGTCGCCGTCTTTTCCCGGCCGCACGCCGATGTGATCCAGGTGCCCCGTATAGACGACGTATTCGCCTTTCAGCGCCGGGTCGCTGCCTGTAAGCACCCCGATGACGTTCGGCGACGACACCGTGCGCTGACGCGACGTGCGGCCGAGCGACGCCGAAATCCCCATGGCGAAGCTGCCGGTCTCACCGGCGGCGTGCTTCTCGAAGATCGCATCGAGATCGTGGCCCGAGAACGCGAACAGCTTCGCTGCGCCGACCTCGCTCAAAGTCGCGCTGCCTTGGAGCTCCGGGAACCCCTGATACGCTTGCCCCTCCGAATCCAGCCAGCGCATACCGGGCGAGCCGATGCCGGGCAGGAAACGGTCCCACGGCCTGCGCGCCTGGTCGACCGGTGTGCGCACGGTGATGATGCCGACCGCGCCTTTCTCCACGGCGAGTTCGGCCTTGCCGCTCCTCGACGAATAAAACGCGCGTCGATCCGTGTCGAATTGCGGTGGCGCTCCGCTCAGCACCACGAGGATGTCGCCGCTCACGTCGAGCCCGTCAAAATCGTCGTGACCGAGCTCCGGCGCGACGATGCCGTGGCCGACGAACGTGAGCGGCGCGCTGATTTCCTCGGTTTCCTCGCCGAACCCGCCGGCGCGGATAAAGTCGTCGCGAAACACGAGGTCCTGCGAGGCGGCATCTTTGGTCAGCACGAGTCGCGCCGATCCACGAACGAGCCGCGTATCGAGGAACTCGATGGCCTGGAAAAAAGTGCCGTCATCACCGAGCGGCTCAAGACCGAGCGCTTCGTATTGCTGCACAACGTAGTCCGCAGCTTGGTCGTAGAACTGGGTGCCCGCCTCGCGACCTCGCATGTCGTCGGCCGCGAGGATCTCCATGTGGGCGCGGATCTCCGCGCCCGTCACCGATTCGACGGCGATCGACCGGTCGTCTGCAGTTTCGCTTGCTTCCTCGGACGGGCCGCATGCCGAAACGAGCACGGCGAGCGCGAGTGATATCCGTAGCTTGTTCATGGTTTGCAGGCCGCTACTGCGGCGTCACGGACTTGAGATACTGAGCGATCGCGCGGCGATCCTCGGGCGTGAGCTTGCCCGTATTGTCCTCGATCACGGGTCCCATCGAGCTGCCGGTGAAATCGCCGTCGGGCAGCATGCCGATCTCGAGGAAATAGACGATGTCGCTGACTGACCAGCGGCCGATGCCGTTCTCCCGATGCGGCGTGATGTTGGGGGCGCTCTCGTCCTCGGTCAATTCCGGGTTGCCGGCGAGCTCGCGATCTCGCTCGAGCGCGCCGAGCGCCGTCCTCGGCGTGTGACACTCGCCGCAGTGACCGAGGTGTCGCACGAGATACGCGCCCCGGTTCCATTCGTCGCCCTGCTCGGGATCGGGCACGAAGCGCCCGGGCTCGAAAAAGCGCGCCTTCCAGACGCCCGCCGCGAAACGCGACGACATGATCGGCCACAGGTCGTGCTCCTCGTTCTCTCTACTGACCGGTTTGATGCTGAATAGATAGGCCTTCATCGCCAGCAGGTCGTCCCGCGACACGCCGGTGTAGCTGGTATAGGGAAACGACGGGAAGTAGTGCTCACCGTCCGGGTTCTCCCCCTCCCAGAACGCGTTCACGAAGTCCTCGTCGGACCAGCCGCCGATACCGGTCTCAGGATCGGGCGTGATGTTCGGCGAATAGAACACGCCGAACGGCGATTCGATCGCGTGTCCCCCGGCGAGCGGCGGCGCATCCTCCTCGTCAGCGGTGTGGCAGCTGATACAGCCGCCCGCGTGGAGCAGGTATTTGCCTTTTGCCTTGAGGTCCTCGTTCGGGAAGGCAGAGACCGGGACCAGTAGCGCGACCGCCAGCGCGACCGCCGGCCGCCGCCTAGTCGTCTGACTCGCGGAAGTTGTCATGGCATCCCCTGCACGCCATGCCGACCTCGCGGAACGCGGCGCCGATCGCCGCCGGATCGCCGCCGGCGGCCGCGTCCTCGAACGCCATCGTCGCCTCGACCGCCGCATCGGCCGCCGCGGCGAACTTGTCGGGCTCACTCCAGACCGCCGGCAATGCTTTCGAGTCGTCGACCGCGGAGCCCTCGGGGAACAGGTTCTTGATTTCGGCCGCGCCGTGCGCGAGGCCTTCGGCGTGACCCAGCAGCTGACCGCTGTTCGGTATGAGGCCGCGCGCGATCATCGATGCCGCTTGGATGTGACCGCGCAGCGACGTCATCACGGCGGTGCGGTAGTCCTTCGCGTCCTCCGGCGTCGTGTCGGCGATGACCGGCAGTGACGCACCGGCCAAGACCGCGATACCGACCATTATCCCGATGGTTTTGCGCTGCATGAGCTTGCTCCCCTTAGTTGTTGGTGGCTTCCGATCGAACGCCGAAGGGTAGCAAGGGCGGCTTGCTTTGAGAAAGCCCTGTTGCGTTGAATGAAAACTCGATACCTCCGAGATCGGTATCGAGTTACGATACCTAGCAACGATCAAAGCGTATTCTTCGAGGGGTGGCAATGACGCAAACCGCGGAGCTTTTGAAAACGCTCAAGAAGTGCCTGAAGGCGAAGGGGCTGAACTACCGGGATCTGGCGCAGGCCCTGGACCTCAGCGAGGCGAGCATCAAGCGGCTGTTCTCCGAGCACAGTTTTTCGGTGACGCGGCTCGAGGAGGTGTGCCGCTTCCTCGACATGTCGATCTACGACCTTGCGCGCATGACCCGACTGACGCCGGAGGACGAGGCGAGCCGTCTGACGCTCGAGCAGGAACAGGGACTCGCGGACGACCCGCCAGCGCTCACTTACTTCTATCTGCTGTTGACTGGGCGGACGCCGGAGAAAATTGCCAGGGAATTCGGCTTGACCGCGCGGCAGCAGAACACGTTGCTGGTCAGGCTCAGTCGGCTCAAGCTCGTCGAGCTTTACCCGAACAACAGCGGCCGACTGTTGACGCGCCGCCGCATCGATTGGCGCCGCGACGGACCCATTCGCAGGCTGTACCAGCGCGAGGTTCAGCAGGCATTCTTCGATACCGCGTTCGCTGCGCAAGACGAGACGTTTCGGTTTCTGACGGGCGAGCTCTCGGAAGCCTCGGTCAGCGTGCTGGGCCGCAAGTTCGAGCGCCTCGAGCGCGACTTCGAGGAGCTCACCGACCTCGATATCCACGTGTCCAATTCGAAGAAAAAGGCGTACGGGCTTATGATCGGTTTTCGTCCGTGGACGTTCTGGCAGATTCTCGAGGCGGAAGCGGACGATCTGGGGCTGAACGCGGAACGGAGCCAGGCACAATGAGCTCGGCGAACATCGACGCGAAAAACCGGGACTTCGTCCGTTACGACCAGGTCGAGAAACGTCACACGTATCGGCTGGCGGAGAACCCGTCGGACGAATTCGATGAGGACTATTGCATTCGCACCCTCGATCTCGGCGCGTATTTGCACGGCGACGCCGCGGACAGAGTGCGCTTCGCGGACGATTTCGGCCGAGCGGTTCAGGAGATCGGCTTCTCGATCCTCACCGGCCACGGCGTCGAGCCGGATCTGTACGCGGAAATAGAAGCCGCGGCCGAGGAGCTGTTCACGACCACGACCCTCGAGGAGAAAATGCGCTTCCGCGCCGAGCGGCACGGCTCGGTCAGCCAGGGCTATTTCCCGATTCGGGAGACCAGCGACATCCATCCCGACCTCGTCGAAGGCTGGGTATGGTGCCGACGTGCGTTCGACGTTCCAGGGCGTCGCGCGACGCCGTTCCGTGCCGAGGACTATTGGCCGGAGCCGCGCTTCGAGCCGATTTTCCGCAAGCTCGTGACAGCGCACGAGCCGTTGTTCAAGCCGGTCGCTCGGGCGATGTTCCAGGGCCTCGGAGTCGATCCACACGCCTACGATGAAAAGCTCACCAAGACCAACTTCGGCCTGCGCCTCAACTACTACCCGCCCCTGGATGCCGATGCGGATGCGTCCGGCGCCGGCCGCCTGCTGGGACACGAAGACGTCGACCTGTTCACGATCCTCCCGGCACCGAGGGTCGAGGGCCTGCAGGTATGGAACCATCGCAGCGGCAAATGGGTGCGGCTGTCCGCGCCGCCCGGCTCGATCGTCATCAATACCGGCGACTACATGCAGCGGATCACGAACGACCGCCTGCCCTCGACGACACATCGCGTCGGCAAGCCCCGCGACGGCTCGCACTTGACGGCCGCCCGGATCTCGTTCCCGATGGCCGTCTACGTCTGGGAGGACGAGATCCTGGAGGTGTTGCCGGGGCTCGGCGCACCGAAGTACGAGCCGATACGAGCAATCACGTTCCACACGCGCAGCACGAGCAAATTCTACGGCGACGACTACGCGGTCGAGACCGATCTCGACGACGCCTGACAATGTAAAACTTCCGTAAATCCGCTGCCCGCAGTTTTACGCTGGCGGGCCTTCACCCGTGTACGGTGCCGCAGCGACACTGGTCTCGTTGAAAGTCCTACCTGTCAGGAACGAGGAGACAGACCATGTGGAACACGAGAACCCCATTCTTTGCCATAGTGATCGCGGCTGGCCTGCTCGGATCGGTGGCGGCAGAGCCCGCCAGAGCCCGATCGCAGACGCCGCCCGAGGAATACACGCGGCACGTGGACCTGGTGATTGCGCTCGACGTCAGCGGCTCGATGTCCGGCCTCATCGCCTCCGCGAAGCAGCGCCTCTGGGACGTCGTCAACGAGCTGGGCCGCGCCCAGCCGCAGCCCGAGCTCCGTGTCGCGATATTGAGCTACGGCAACCCCGGCTACGGCGCCGAGAGCGGCTATGTGCGTATCGATCAACCGTTCACGAGCGATCTCGATGCCGTCAATGAAACGCTGTTCGGCTTCGGCACCAACGGCGGCGACGAGTACGTTGCGAGAGCAGTCAGCACATCCGTGAGGAAGCTCCATTGGAGCCCGAATCCCGACGCGCTCAAGATCGTGTTCGTCGCCGGCAACGAAGCGGCGGATCAGGATCCGCAAGTTTCGGTGCGGGGCGCGACCGCGGTCGCCGCCGGCAAAGGCATCGTCGTCAACACGATCTATTGCGGCCCGGACAACGATGCGGTGGCCGCCGGCTGGCGCGAGGTGGCGACGCTGACGAACGGGCTGTACGCGAGCATCGACCAGAACGCGTCCGCCGTGGCCAATGTCGCAACGCCGATGGACGAGGAGCTCCTCGAGCTCAATCGTGAGCTCAACGACACCTACATCGCCTACGGTCGAGACGGCTAGCGATACCGCGCAAATCAGCTCGAGCAGGACGCCAATGCGGGCGCGATGAGCTCGTCGGCGATGGCCAGTCGCGCGGTGACCAAAGCCGGCCGCCTATACGACAGCTCGCATTGGGATCTCGTCGATGCGGTGGAGGAAGGCGCCGCGGTGGATGAATTCGAGGCCGAGGAGTTGCCGGAAGCGATGCAGGCTATGTCGATCGAAGAACGCAAGGCCTACGTCGAGGAGCAGGCCGCCAAGCGAGAAGCGCTGCGCGCCCGGATCGCGACCTTGGACGAGGAGCGCCGGGATTTCATTGCCGCGGCGCGCGAGGAAGAGGCACAGACCAACGGCCTCGACGAGGTGCTGCAGGAAGGCATCCGCTCGCTCGC
>JBFGFX010000012.1:0-27127 GCA_041579335.1 Woeseiaceae bacterium
CGAGCATCTGCCACGGATGCACGAAGATTGCCGCGCCGAGCTGCTCGGCAGCCTCGAGGATCGGAAAGACGCGCGGATCGTCCAGATTCCAGCCGTTGACGTGCGTTCCGATCTGCACGCCCGGAAGCTTCAAGGAGTGGATGATTCGTTCCAGCTCCCGGATGGCCAGCTCTGCATGCTGCATTGGCAGCGTCCCGAGCCCGATGAAGCGGGTCGGATACCGGTCGACCAGGCCGGCGATGTGATCGTTCAACAGTTTGGCGAGGTCGGCGGTGTCGTCCGGCTTCGCCCAATAGCTGAACATTACCGGTACGGTCGACAGGACTTGCACGTCTACGTCGGTGGCGTCGCATTCGCGGATGCGTAGGGCGGGATCCCAGCAGTTAGGCTCGACGTCACGGAAATGTTTACCGTCCAGCATCATGCGCGCACAGCCCGGTCCATGGTGCTCGAGCTGCACGAAGCCGCCATAGCCATAGCGTTCGCGTAGGTCCGGCCAGCGCTCCGGCAGGATGTGGGTGTGAATGTCGATCTTCAGCATCGAGCCGGCCGCATCAGTCCGGTCGCGACATCACGGCGCCGCACTGTTCGCAGGTGCGATTCTCCTTCGAACTGTAAAAGCGCTCGAAGATAGGCGGCAGCTGCGCAACGATATCGCTGATGTAGAGATACTCCTCGTAGAGTTTGTTGTTGCACTGATCGCAAAACCACATGAAACCGTCCAGCTCGTCCGGCAGGCGCTTGCGTTCGATGACGAGACCGACCGTATTCTCGAACCGCTGCGGAGAATGCGGCACCTTCGGTGGCAGCAGGAGTATTTCACCTTCGCCGATCGGAATATCGACCCGCTCGCCGTCCTGTATCGTCTTCAGCAGCATCCCGCCTTCCAGCTGATAAAAGAACTCGGGTCCTTCGTCATAGTGGTAGTCGGTGCGGGAATTCGGACCGCCCACCACCATCACGATGAAGTCGTTCTCGTCGAACACCTGCTGATTACACACCGGCGGTTGCAGTTGCTCGCGATGATCGTCGATCCACTGTTGGAAGTTGAAGGCCGTCAAAGATTTCATTCAAGTGCTCCGTCAATCGGGTGCGCGCGCGATGCACTTCAACTCGATCGCAATCGGTGTCGGCAGCCGCGCGACTTCGACCGTCGTCCGGCACGGCCCGGACTCCGCGCTGAAGTACTCGCCGTAGATGCGATTGAAAGCGGCGAAGTCCCGCGGGATATCGGTAAGAAAGACCGTAACGTCGACCAGGTCGGACCACGCGGCGCCGGCGCTCTTCAGCACGGCTTTGACGTTTTGAAACACCGCATGGCACTGCGCCTCGATGTCGTAGTCTGCTACCGTGCCGTCCTCGTTCAACGTGACGCCGGGTATCGCACCGCCGCCCGCAGGCCGCGGTCCGATGCCGGACAGAAACAGGAGTCCGCCGACGCGCCGGGCATGCGGGTATGCGCCGACCGCCGCAGGCGCGCTTTCGGTGCTAATGATGTCGTCGCCGCTCATCGTCTGCCTACCGTACCGAGTGTACCGCGTACCGCTGTGAAGCGATATTTACCGCGTTGCTGCCGGGCTAACACTGCACGTTCCGCACTTTGGGCTTGTTGCTGAGTTTGACCGCGGTCAGCTGCCGACCCCAAACGCAGCCGGTATCGATGCAGATCAAGTCGTCCTCGACGAGCAGGCCCAGCGCCGACCAGTGGCCGAATACGATGCGGGTGCCGCCCCAGCGCGCGGCCGGCGCGTCGTACCACGGGATCAGGCCGCGGCGCGCCTTGCCGGGCGGCCCGCTGTGGGTAAAGTTGAGGCGACCGTCGGGATAGACCATGCGCGTGCGCGTAAACGCGTTGATGATGAAGCGCGTTCTGCCAGCCCCTTTCAGGCTGCTGGACCAGATAGTCGGCCGGTTGCCGTACATGTGGCCGAGTACCCACAGATACTTGCTGCCGCGGAGACGTTTCTCCACCTCGGCGGCATGCTTGAGCGCCTTCTTGACGCTCCACTGCGGCGGCAGACCCGCGTGAACCATCAAGGTTTTTATCGATTCGTCGTAGTGCGCGAGTGGGCGCCTTCGGAGCCAGTCAAGCAACTCGTCGCAGTCCGACGCTCCGAGCACCTTCCACAGCGAGTCGAAGTGTGCACCCGAATAACGTATGCCGTTTCCTAGTGCGAGCAGGTGCAGGTCGTGATTGCCGAGCACGGTGATCGCAGCGTCGCCCAGCGATCGGACGAAGCGCAGTGTCTTCAATGATTTGGGGCCGCGGTTGACCAGGTCACCGGTCAGCCACAGACGATCCGTGGCCGGGTCGAAGCGTATCTTGTCGAGCAGTCGCCGGAACGGATCGTAGCAACCCTGCAAGTCACCGACTGCGTAGATAGCCAACCGACCGTCTTCTACCTGTGACTAGTGGAGTAGTCCTGGCACAGCGAGCGTGAATGCAGGGATCGGTGCATCGAAGTTCATGCCATTGTCGGCCCGCATCCGGTAACTGCCCTGCATCGAGCCGACCGGTGTCTCCAAGACCGCGCCGCTCGAGTAGCGAAACTGTTCGCCGGGACTAAGGTACGGCTGTTCGCCGACGACGCCGTCGCCGTTGACCTCCTGCACGTTGCCATTGCCGTCGGTTATCACCCAATGCCGGCTCAGGAGCCGCGCCGCGACGCTGCCCTGATTCGCAATCGTTATGGTATAAGCGAACACGTAGCGGCCGGTAGCTGGATCGGACTGTTCATCGACGTAGTCGGTCGCAACGTCGATGCTGATCTCGCAGTCGTTGTACATATTCTTGCGGCGCGTTCGTCCGGTTACGCGCATTCTACCCGAATCGGCCGTCGATTGAATGCCACCTGCCGCCCGTAGGCCGGCGAGCCGTCGGCGGCAATGGCTTTCTTCGGTCTGCCTTGTTTCCTCCGAAGGACACCCCCGTCGATTGGCCAGTCGTCCGCGTTCGAATTCGCCGGTCATGGCCCACGTGCCAGCTGGTTCGATAATCTGACCCAGGTATCGATGGGCACCTGTTCCGCCCGCATCTGCGGGTCGATTCCGGCGGCCTCGAGTTGCACATCGTCGATCCGGCCTTTCAGTGCGTTGCGCAGCGTCTTGCGGCGTTGTGAAAATGCCTGTGCGACAATCGAACGGAGCATCGATTCATCATACACATCGATCTCGGCCGCGGCTTTCGGCAGGAGCCTGACGACGCTCGAGACAACCTTGGGCGGCGGCTCGAAACAACAGGGCTCGACGTCGAATAGCGGTTCGACGTCGACGTAGCAACCGAGCATCACGGTGAGCCGTCCGAAGCGCCTGCTACCGGGCGACGCCGCCATGCGGTCGACCACCTCTTTCTGCAGCATGAAGTGCATATCGCGGATGCCTTGCCGGAACTCTATCAGCCGAAATAGGAGCGGCGTGGAGATGTTGTACGGCAGATTGCCCACTACCCGCAACGCATCGCCCAGGGTCGAATAATCGAAGCGCAATGCATCGGCTTGGTGCAGATGGACGTTCGGCCGATCCGCGAAGCGAGCGCGTAGTCGGGCCGCGAGGTCGCGATCGAGCTCGATCGCGTGCAGCTCGACGTCTCGCCGTGCCAGTGGGTCGGTGATTGCGCCGCGGCCGGGCCCGATCTCGACAATCGTGTCGCCGCTCGCCGGGCCGATCTCGGCGACGATGCGCTCGATGACGGCCGGGTCGCTCAAGAAATGTTGGCCGAAGCGCTTCCGCGGCTTAAGCGGCGCATTCATCGCGACGCCAGCGACGCGGCGAGGTCGACGGCTGCGATCATGCTGCCGGGATCGGCCCGACCCGTGCCCGCGATGTCGAGCGCGGTGCCGTGGTCTACCGACGTACGAACGATCGGCAGGCCGAGCGTGACGTTGACCGCCGTGCCGAAGCCCGCATACTTCAGTACCGGCAGGCCCTGGTCGTGATACATCGCGAGGATCGCGTCGCTTCGCCCGGCGGCCGGTGTGAACGCGGTATCGGCCGGCAGCGGGCCGCGTATTCGCATGCCCTCTGCACGAAACTGGTCGACGACCGGCGCAATGATTTCGGCATCTTCCGCGCCAAGGTGGCCGCCTTCGCCGGCATGCGGGTTGAGCCCGCAGACGACGATCTCGGGATCGTCGATGCCGAAACGCCGCTCGAGGTCGCGGCCCAGCACCCGAATGACGTCGGTCAAACGCTCGCGCGTGATGTGTTCCGGCACGGCCGCCAGCGGCAGGTGCGTGGTGGCCAGCGCGACGCGCAAATCGGCGGCGACCAGCAACATCACCGGCGTCGCCGTTCGCGTCAACTCGGCCAAGTATTCGGTGTGGCCGGTGAAGGCTATACCGGCCTCGTTGATGGTACTCTTCTGCAGCGGAGCCGTGACGAGTCCCGAAAAGGTGCCGGCGAGACAGCCGTCGACGGCGCGCCTCAGGCCCTCGAGCAGCGCCTGTGCGTTGGCCGGATCGGGCCTGCCGCACACGCCGGCCCGCGGCACCGGTTGGGGCCACACCCGGAGGGTGCCCGCGTCGACCTCCGCTGGCGGACGTTGCGGGTCGATTTCTGCAATGTCGACCTCGATGCCGAGTCGCAGTGCGCGAGCGAAAAGCACCTCCGGATCGGCGATGATGACGACGTCGCGCTCGCGACGACGTTGCGCGAGCGCCAGGCACAACTCGGGACCGATGCCTGCGGGTTCGCCGGCAGTGACGGCCAGCGGCGGCAGCGGCTCCACGGTCATGCTCCGGACGAGATCGGTGTCGACGGGGTCAGATCGGTCGACGAATCAAATGCGTTTTTCGACGTAGGCCTCGTCGCGGATACGGCGGACCCAGAGTTCCGACTCGTTCGCGAGCTTCGAGTTGCGCACGCGCTGAACACAGCTTTGTTCCTTCACCTCTTCGGTGTTGTCGTAGGTCCGGCGCCCGAGAACCTCGAGTATGTGCCAGCCGAACCGCGACCGAAACGCCTCGGACACGACGCCGATTTCGATAGTGTTCGCGACTTCTTCGAATTCCGGGACGAAGGTGCCCGGCCCGGTCCAGCCCATGTCCCCTCCCGAGTTCGCGGAGCCCGGATCGTCGGAAACGAGTTTTGCCATTTCACCGAACTCCTCGCCGGCGATGATCCGTTCGCGGGCGTCTTCGATCTTTTGCTTGGCGGTTTCGTCGTCGATGATTTCGTTCGGAGTCACGAGGATGTGGCGTACGTGCACCTGGTCGATCTCGCTGCGCTGAGTCGCGCCGCGCACGTCGTTGACCTTGACGATGTGGAAGCCGCTGACGGAGCGGATCGGTCGCGACACGTCACCGGCCTCGAGCTCGCCGACGACGTCGGCGAAGATAGTCGGCAGCTGATCACCCTTGCGCCAACCCAATCCGCCGCCTTCCAATGCCGTCTGGCTGTCCGAGTGCTGAATTGCCATCGTGCCGAACTCCGCGCCGTCGACGATCTGACTGTAGACCTCGTTCGCCTCGGCCTCGGCGACCGCAAATTGCTGGGCGGTGGCCGAATCCGGCACGGAGATCAGGATGTGCGACAGATTGTATTCGGAGTTGACGACGACGTTGTCCTCGAGATCGGCGATGCACATCTCGACCTCGCGCGGCGCTACCGAGATCCGCCCGACGACGTCGATCTGGCGCAGCTGCTCGAGCATCAGCTGCTTGCGCATCTCGCGGCGATACAGGCCGTAATCGATGTCTTCCTCAGCCAACATCTGCGGCAGCTGTTCGAAGGAGACTCCGTTTTGTCGGGCGATACTGACGAGTGCGTTGTTGAGTATCTGGTCCGAAATCTGTATGCCGATGCGATTGGCGCGCTGCAGTTGAATCTCTTCGACGATGAGCTGCTCCAGGATTTGCCCGACCAGAATGTCGCGCGGCGGCAGCTGAAGTCCCTCACGGCGCGCCCGCGCCGTGATCGCGTCGAGCTGCGCGTTGACCTGGCTCTTGAGCACGATGCCCTCGTTGACGACGGCGGCGATACCGTCGAGCATCTCGCCGTTTTCGGAGAGCTCCTCGGGGCTTGCCAGGGTCGCGCAGAGGCACCCGGCCGCAGCAGCTAAACATCTGAATTTATTCATAAAAATCTATTCGAAGTCGCTCGAGTAGCCAAGAATACCACGTTCCAACAGGCGGTCGGCACCGGTGCCGACGCTGGCCATGCCCTTCAGTACCAACTGCAGACCAATCGATGAATCCCGAGTTCCTTCACGCGTCGAGACGAAGCGCCGACTCACGACACGCAAGCCCCAGCAGCAGCTCTCGTATTCCAGTCCGTAGAACTCCTCCAGCGCTTCGCGGTCGCGCAGGGAGTAGTTGTAGCGGCCGACGAAATTCCAGCTTCGGGTCAGCGGCCAAGACCAGGAGATGTCGCCCTGCTCCAACGAGCCGCGCCGGAAACGATAGGCCAGGTTCAAGATCTTGTTCGACTCCGGCCGGTATTGCAGTCTCGCCTCCGATTTCGTGGTGCCGCGACTGCCGCTCGCCCATTGGTGCCCGACGTCGAAGTTGAAATTCTCGAAGATCAGAAAACGGAGCTCGGCAATGTAGTCGGACGACGTCTGGTTGATGGCCGGCTCGGCCGGCAGCGACACGCCCTGTTCGCTGAGATAGCGAGTTTGGCCGATCGTCGCGGTCAGCACCTCTTCGCCGGAGGTTTGATCCAAGATACGCGACGTGACGCCGATGCTGAGCTGATCGGTGTCGGCGACCCGATCGACGCCCAAGAAGCGGTTCTTGCGAAAAAGCTGCACGAGGTTCAGATCGGGTAGGATGGTATCGAAGACGGGCAGGTTGTCCTGCTCGCGAAACGGGACGTGCACATACAGGAGCCTCGGCTCCAAGGTCTGTATCCAATTCGGTTTCCGCTTGATCGACCGTTCCAGGAACAGCCCGGTGTCTAGGCTCGCGAGCGGCAGGGTCCGCGTCGGATCCGTTCGCTGTCCCGGCACCGCGTCGTCGAGTTCGTAGCGGGTGTGCTGCCAAATGACGGCCGGGTGCACGAACCAGCCGGCACGCTCGATGACCCAGTCGAGCTGTGGCTGGACGTCGAAGCGCCAGCCCGTCGCCCCGACGTCGCGATCGAAGTTGACGAGCTCGCCCGCGACGCTGGCGCGAAAACCCAACGGACGTTGAGGTAGCGCCGCGGCGAATCGGAGCTGCGGCACGCGCCGATACGGCTCCTCCTCGGACGCAATCGCCTCGTCGATGGTCTGATAGTCCTGTACTCGGCCGAGGAACGACCAGTTGTCGGCGAAGAAATCAAACAGGACACTGCGGTTGAGATGCGTAATGCTGGTCGCGGTCAAGGTACCGCGCAGATCCTCGAAATATCGACCGTCGGACGCTTCGCTGAAATCGACGAGGTTGCGCCAGCCGCTGTCGAACAGCGTGCGGTGCTTGACCTGCACGAAGCTGCGCGTGTCGTCAAAGATCTCGTCGTCGGGCAGATACTCGAACTGCAGCACGCCGTCGTTCTGCTCCGTCAAATACCGAAACTCGGACACGGTCTGAAAACCGCGGTCGGTCAGCAGGCGGCCGGCGATCGTCGCGTCGTAATTCGGCGCGATGTTCCAGTAGAACGGGACGCGAATCTCGTTCCCGCTGCGGCGTGCGCTGCCGATCTCCGGCGTCAGGAATCCGGTCTTGCGCGCATCGCCGAGCGGAAACGTGAGGATCGGCGCATACAGGAACGGCACCCCCTGGAATCGCAGTGCAACGTTACGGGCCGTGCCCTGTCCGGTGTTGGTGTCGAGCTCAATGTCGCCCGCCTCGAGCAGCCAGTCGTCGGAGCCCGGCGGACACGTCGTATAGCGCACGTCGCCGAGCTCGATCGTCCCTTCCCGCGATATCCTGATCTCGTCTGCGGCGCCGCGTGCGCCGCCTTCGGCGAGCCGAAACTCGGCGCCCCGGAAAGAAACGAGCCCGGTAGCATACGAGAACAGCGCCGAGTCGCTCGTTACCTCCGTCGTTGGGTCGCGGAAACGCACGTTGCCGTCGAGCTCGAGCGAAGCTGTCCGCGAGTCGTAGACGGCCGTGTCGGCGCCCGCGAGCCGTTGGCCGCGGCGCACCAGCACACCGCCGCTGAGTGACGCGTGCGGCTCGGGTCCGACGAGCGCTTCGATGCGACCGGCCTCGAACGTGATGGCCTCCGTGTCGTCGTCCCCGAGGCCCAGGAAGAACGGCTCCTGCGCGATGCCGCTCATCTGCGGCGCCCGACACGCGAGATCCTCCTGACCTGCCGCGGGCGCCGTGACCAGAACGAGCCAAACGCCCGCCGTTGAAGCAAAGAATCTGTGCAAACCGGAGCTGACTGTAAGCAAGGGTCGACCGGACGACAGGATATCCGATCAGGACCTGAAGCGAAGTGTGTTATCACTTACCACGATTTGCTACCTTCGCACAGATCCCGAGACCCTTCAAACCGCCGTCGCCTCGATGGCGAGGAATGACACGCGATTTGTAACAGAAGGACCAGAACGTCAGCAACACACTCGACACTACCGACGCGCGGCTCGGCGCCCTGACTGACTGGCTCGCGTCGATGCCCGAGCTCAACGGCGTCACAATCAGGCCGGCGTCGGTCGACGCGAGCTTTCGCCGTTACTTTCGGCTCGCGCGCGGCACCGACACGTGGATTGCAATGGACGCCCCGCCGCCGATGGAAGACTGCCGCCCGTTCGTGCAGATCGCGGGGTTCTTGCGATCCATGGCGCTGAACGGGCCGGAGATCATCGCCGCGGACTTGGAGCTGGGCTTCGTGCTCATGAGTGATCTCGGCACACGCCAGTACCTCGAGGTCTTGACTGCAGATCCCGCGACAGCGGAACGTTTGTACGAAGACGCAATCGCGGCGCTCTTGCGGCTACAGAAACGCGGCGTGCGGTTTCAGGATCGACTGCCACCATACGATGAGGAACTGCTGCGCTTCGAGCTGTCGCTCTTCCACGATTGGCTGTGCGAGCGGCATCTCGGCATCCGCTTCGGCGCTGCCGACGAGCGGGAATGGCGAGCGACTTGCGACATGCTCGTCGACGTGGCGCTCGGCCAGCCTCGGGTGTTCGTGCACCGTGACTATCACTCGCGCAATCTCATGCTGACGACGACCGACAATCCCGGCATCCTGGATTTTCAAGACGCAGTGGAGGGCCCGCTGACCTACGATCTTGCCTCGTTGCTGAAGGACTGCTACGTGCGCTGGCCCGACTCGCAGATCCGGCGTTGGTCGATGCGTTTCTACGACGGACTCGACGAACGCGTGCGCCGGAAAATCGACCGTGACGATTTTTGGCGTCTCTTCGAGTTGACGGGTGTGCAGCGGCATCTCAAGGCCGCCGGTATCTTCGCTCGGTTGCTGCATCGCGACGGTAAGCCCGGCTACCTGCCGGACGTGCCGCGAACGCTGCGTTACATCGTCGATGTCGCGCCGCGCTATCCGGCTCTCGATTATCTCGCAGCGCTGATCGTAGATCGGTGTCTGCCGTCGCTCGAGCCGCCCGCATGAACGCAATGATCCTAGCCGCGGGGCGGGGTGAGCGGCTGCGGCCCATCACGGACCGCGTGCCGAAGCCCCTGATCGAGATTGCCGGATCGAGCCTTATCGACCGCCACCTGGCACGGCTGGCGGATGGCGGCGTCGACACCGTCGTCATCAACTTAGGCTGGCTGGGCGAGCAGATCGTCGAACGCGTCGGCTCTGGCGCCGCACACGGATTACAGGTCGTCTACAGCCCGGAGTACGATCAGGTACTCGAAACCGGGGGCGGCATCCGGCGTGCCCTGCCGCTGCTGGGCGACGGCCCGTTCTGGGTCCTGAACGGTGACGTACTGACCGATTTCCGCCTCGAGCCCCCCGATCTGCCCAGTGACTGCGATGGGCATCTCGTACTGGTGCCGACGCCGAAGCACAAAGCGCGCGGCGACTTCGATCTTTGTGACGGTCGCGTGCTGAATTCGCCCGAGCCGCGTTATACGTTCAGCGGCATCGCCTGCTACCGTCCGGCGTTCTTCGTCGATCGGCCCGCCGAGCGATTCCCGCTCGCGCCGCTGTTGCAGGCTGCCGCCGATCGCGGCCAATTGAGCGGCGCGCTTTATTCCGGTCAGTGGGCCGATATCGGCACGCACGAGCGTCTCGAGGAAGTCGGCTCAAACGACTGAGTCTGCGATCGCGACCGCTCGCCGGTCGGCCATGCCCAGGTGCCTCAAGAGATGCCGCTCGATCGATCGCTGTACCGCCTCACGGCTGGCGGCGATTCCCAGCGCGCGCAGATCGGTGACCTCGAGGTCCGCGAAGCCGCAGGGATTGATGCGCGAGAACGGTTCGAGGTCGACGTCGACGTTGAGCGCCATGCCGTGATAGCTTGCGCCGCGCCGAATGCGCAGGCCGACGCTCGCGAGCTTGCGCCCGCCGACGTAAACGCCCGGTGCATCCGCGCGAGCGGCGGCATCGAGATCGTGCTCCGCCGCGAGGTCGATGACGGCGCGTTCGAGCGCGCTCACGAGGTCGCGGACGCCGAGCCGAGCCCGCTTGATGTCAATGAGCGGATAGATCATGAGCTGGCCGGGTCCGTGGTAGGTGACCTGGCCGCCGCGGTCGACGGCTACCACCGGAATGTCGCCCGGTGCCAAGAGGTGCTCGCGAGACGCATTCAAGCCGAGCGTGAACACCGGCGGGTGCTCCGTGAACCAGATCTCGTCTGCCGTCGAGGCGTCGCGCGTGTCGGTAAAACGGCGCATCGCATCCCACAGCGGCACGTAGTCCTGCATGCCCAGTGTTCGCAGTCGGATCGTGTCGTCCGCCGGCAGCCGTGGTGCCACGAGCGTCATAGCGCAACCAGGACCTCGTCGTGCGCGCTGAGATCCTCGTAGATGCGGTCGAGTTGATCTTGGCTCGTCGCATCGATCGTGATGGTCAGGGATACGAAGTTCGCTTTTCGACTCAGCGCCCGTCGGATCGCCGTGTCGCTCAGCTCGCCCGCGTGTCGCTCGATGATCGAGCGCGCCGCCTCGTGGAACGCCGGCCGGTCCCGGCCCATCATCTTTATCGGAAACCGGCACGGGAACTCCAGCGCAGATTCGCGGTTCGTCTTCTTCACGCGCGTCATCGACCGAGGCTGCGATGCCTACTCGAACCAGAGCGCGACTCCGTCGCGCGTGCGTTGCCAGAGTGAACCGGTCGGATTTTCCTCGAGGGCGCGCAGCGGCTCGTTGATCAGTACCGAGCCGTTCAAGCTCACGGTGAGCTCGGCGAGCGGTTGGCCTTGGGCTACCGGCGCCATCAATTTTGCCGGCATGTTCAGCACGGACTCGACGTCGTCGAAGCTGCCGCGGGGCACGGTGATGTACAGATCTTCGGCCACGCCGACCGCGATGGTTTCCTTGCTCGCTTTCCAGATCTTGGCGTCGGCGACCTTTTCGCCGGCCCGGTACAGGAGGCGCGTCTCGAAAAAGCGGAAACCGTAGTTGAGGAGCGCCTCGCTGCCGTCGATGCGCGCCTTCGCGCTGGCCGTTCCGAGCACGACCGAGACCAGTCGCATGCCGCCGCGCTCGGCCGACGATACCAGGCAGTAGCCGGCATCATCCGTGCTACCGGTCTTCATGCCGTCGACGCTCGGGTCTCGCCACAGCAGCGAATTGCGGTTCTTTTGAGAAATGCCGTTGTACTCGAACTCCTTGACCGAGTACCAGCGGTAATAGTCCGGGAACCGATAGATGATCGCGCGGGCTACCGCGGCCAAGTCGCGGGCAGTCGAGTAATGATCTTCGTCGGGGAGGCCGGTCGCGTTGCGAAAACGGCTCGAACGCATTCCGAGCGCCGCTGCATATTGGTTCATCATTTCCGCGAACACGTCTTCCGATCCCGCGATATGTTCCGCGAGCGCGACGCTCGCGTCGTTGCCAGATTGAACGATCATGCCGAGCAGCAGCTGTTTCACCGGCACCCGGCTGTCCACTTCGATGAACATGCGCGAACCCGGCGTGCGCCAGGCTTTTTCACTGATCCTCACCTCGTCTTCGAGCGTGATCCGGCCCTCGTGGAGCGCATTGAAGACCACGTAGGCCGACATCAGCTTGGTCAAACTCGCCGGCGCGAGGCGCTCATTCGGCTGCAACGACGCGACCTCATAGCCGGTGCTCGCATCCATGACGAAGTAACTCTTCGCGCCGATGACGGGCGGCGCCGGCGATGGCATGGTCTGAGCGCCGGCAATCCCGACCGCGCAAAGTCCGAGTATGGTCGATAGCATCCAAAAAGATCGAGTTGTCCCTTGCATCGTCCGTTCGCCTGGTCGAAAGATGGCGCATTGTAACGTCTGCGCCGGATTTGTGTGGGCGGCTTTAGTCGGTGACGATGTGCTTCTCTCGAATGCCGATGCGACTCAGCGCGGCCACGACTCGGTCGTACTGATCCACGTCGGCGATCGGGCCGATTCGCACGCGGTACAGCGGGGGTGAGCCCGCTCGTTCCTCGACGACGAAGGCGTCTTGAAAACCGTTCTGCTGCAGCAGTCTGTAGCGGCGCTCGGCGTTTTGCTCGTCGCCGAAAGCGCCGACCTGCACATAGACGCCGGTGCCTCCCGGTCGCGGCGATTCGGTGGCGGCCACCGTCGGCGCAGCGGCGGCCGCGCTCGGCGCTTCGGGCGGCGGTTCGTCGAAGCTGATGGCCTTCACCTCGACCAGGCTGGTGCCGTCGCGCACCATGTCGAGCTTGAGCGCCGCGGCATAGGACAGATCGATGAGTCGGTTGTGAACGAACGGCCCGCGATCGTTGACCCGTACGATGACACGCTTGTCGTTGCGCAGATTGCGCACCTCGACATAGGTCGGCAGCGGCAGCGATTTGTGCGCGGCGGTCATCGCGTACATGTCATAACGCTCGCGGCTTGCTGTCGGCCGGCCGTGGAACTTCTTGCCGTACCAAGATGCGACGCCGCGGGCCTCGTAGCCGTAGCTCGACGGCAGGACCCGATAGCGCTGCCCGTACACCTCGTATATCGGTCCGTTGCCGTAACGGCTCCTCGCTTCCGGGCGCGGCGTCGGGTCGCCCGGCAGCGCCGGGGGCACGGCAGCGCGGGATGGCGGTGCGCCGTCGACTCCCACGCGGCCGGCGCAGGCGCCGACGGCAAGCGCGGCGAGCGCGACCATCGCAGTGCGAGCGTGCTCACGACCTGGCACGGCGTACCTCGCGGGCGATCTCGCGACCGAGCTGGTGCACCGCAAGCGCATACATTACGCTGCGGTTGTAGCGGGTGATGACGAAGAAATTGTGAAATCCCACCCAATACTCGTTCTCGTCGTCGCCCCTGAGCGTCAACAGCTGCCCGGGATGCTCGGCCGGCATACGGGTTGCAAACACGACGCCTTTTGCCGCCAGCGATCGAACGGTCTCCCGCGGCGTCAGGGTGTTCGCGGGCGCCTCGCCGTTCCAGTCCGAGTTGAACGTGGCCGGTGCCGCGACCTCGTTGCCAGGCTGCCAGCCGTGGGCGACGAAATAGTTGGCGACGCTGCCGATGACGTCGAGCCAGTTGCTCCAGATGTCGCGCTTGCCGTCGTCGCTGGAGTCCACGGCGTACGCGCGGTAGCTGCTCGGCATGAACTGGGGCCGGCCCATCGCGCCCGCATAGGATCCGGTGGGCTGCGCCGGGTCGATGCCTTCTTCACGCACCAGCAGCAGAAACTGCTTGAGCTCGCGAGTGAAGAACTCGGAACGCGGCGGATAATCGAAAGCCAGTGTCGTCAGCGCGTCGATTACGCGGTAGCCGCCCGTGATGCGTCCGAAGTACGTCTCGACGCCGATGATACCGACGAGAACGTCGTCGCTGACGCCGGTTTCCGCGCTGATGCGCTCCAGGTGCGCGCGGTTTTCCCGCCAGAACTTGACGCCGGCTTTGATGCGCTCCCTGGTCAGGAAAATCGCGCGGTACTCCGGCCAAGTCAGCGTTTTTTCGGCGGGCCGGCTGATCGCATCGAGTATTCTCTGCTGCGATTTGGCCTCACGAATCGCTGCGGTCAACGTCTCGCGATCGTAATTGAACTCGTCGATCATGCTCGCGATGAAACTCTGCACGTCGGGCCGATCGACGTCGATCGCCTGCGCGAACGGCGGCGCGCCTAACATGAGCAGCAGCATGATGAGTTTGGTCCTGGATTCCATGGCATTCCTCATCAATGGGGTAATAGCTTCCGATGCGAGTGGATCGACATCACGATACCGAATCCGGCCATGAGCGTCACCATCGACGTGCCTCCGAAACTGACCAACGGTAGCGGGATGCCGACGACCGGTACCAGTCCGGTCACCATCGCCGTATTCACGAATACATAGACAAAAAAGGTCAGGCTGATGCTCCCGGCCAGAAGCCGCGAGAACGAGTCTCTTGCCTGGGTCGCGATGTACAGTCCGCGGCCGACCACGAATATGTAAAGCGCCAACAGGCTCAATGCGCCGAGCAGGCCGAGCTCCTCGCCCATGACCGCGAAGATGAAATCGGTGTCGCGCTCCGGCAGGAATTCGAGCTGCGCCTGGCTGCCGTTGGTCCAGCCCTTCCCGAACAGCCCGCCCGAGCCGATCGCGATCTTGGACTGAATGATGTTGTAGCCGGCGCCGAGCGGATCCGAGTCGGGGTCGAGCAGGGTCAGCACGCGTTGCCGCTGATAGTCCTGCATGAAATGCCACAGGACCAGCGCGCCGGGCACGGACAGCACGGCCAGCGAGACCATCAGCTTGATCGACAGGCCGGCGAGCACGACGACGAGCAGGCCGGAGGCGGCGATCAGCAGAGCGGTGCCGAGATCCGGCTGCACGCCGATCATGTACGCCGGCAGCGCGATGAGCGCCGCGATGATCGTGAGCTGGCCGACGTTGGGCGGCAGCTGGCGGTCGTGCAGATACCAGGCAGCCATCATCGGGACGGCAAGCTTCATGATCTCCGAGGGTTGGAAGCGGATACCGACGTCGAGCCAGCGCTGCGCGCCCTGTCCGATCTCGCCGCTGATCAGCACCAGGGACAAAAGCCCGAGGCCCGCCAGGTAACCCCAGGGGGTCCAGCGACGCAGCAGATCGGGCGGCAGCTGGGCGGCGATCAGCATCGCTACGATGGCGACGCCCAAGCGAATGGCCTGCTGCACCAACAGGTCGACCCGTTCGCCAACGGCGCTGTAGAGCACGACTAAGCCGAAGCCCGAGATCAGCAGCAGGCCGCCGAGCAACAGCCCGTCGAGGTGCAGCCGCCGGAACAGCCGCGCCATGTCGCCGAGCGGCGCCGCTTTGCGCTCGAACAGATGCTGCGTGTCACTAAATCGCATCGTCACCCATTTCCAGGTAGCGGTCCATCATCGCCCTTGCGATCGGCGCCGCGACACGGCTGCCGCTGCTGCCGTTTTCCACGACGACCGCGACCGCGATGCGCGGATCATCGACCGGTGCGAATGCGATGAACAGGGCATGATCGCGCAGCCGCTCCTCAATTTCTTCTTCCTCGTAACGCTCTTCCTGCGCGATCGATATAACCTGGGCCGTGCCGCTCTTGCCCGCCATCGTGTAAGGTGCACCCTGCCCGACCGCTCTCGCGGTACCGCGCTCTCCCTGCATTACGTCGTTCATCGCGGCAATCACGGACTGCCAGTAGAACTCGTTTTCGATCGCGACGTCGGCGAGGCGCACCGGCGTAACGAGATTGCGCTCGCCGCTGAGCGCATCCTCGGTTGCCGCAACGAGTCGGGGTCTGAAACGCTCGCCGCGCGCGGCGAGCGCGGCCGTCGCGGTAGCGAGTTGCAACGGCGTTGCGAGCATGTAGCCCTGACCGATTGCGGCGATGACCGTCTCGCCGGGAAACCAAACCTGATCGGCGCGTTCGCTGAATGCCGTACGTTTCCAGGCGCGCGACGGCAGCAGCCCGCCGAGCTCGCGCGCCAGATCGATGCCGGTCCGCTCGCCGAGCCCGAATTGACTCAAATACGCGTGCATGCGGTCGATGCCGATATCCCGGCTGATCTGGTAGAAATAGACGTCGCACGACTGGCTGATCGCATCGTGCAGATCGACTTCGCCGTGCCCCTCGGGGCGCCAGTCGCGATAGCGATGGGTACTACCCGGCAAGGTGTAAAAGCCGCGGCACAGGGTGCGCCGGGTGAGGTTGGTAGCGCCGGTCTCCAGAGCGGCCAGCGCCAGCATCGGTTTGATCGTCGATCCGGGCGGGTAGCGGCCGCGCACGGCGCGATTGAACAGCGGCTGGTTCAAATTGTGCTGCAGCGCGTTGAACTCGGACGCGGTCATGCCGATTGCGAACACGTTCGGATCAAACGTCGGTGCGCTGACTAGCGCCAGGATCTCGCCGTTCTGCGGGTCGATGGCGACGATCGAGCCGCGCTGGTCGCGCAAAAGCTCCGTACCGAGCATCTGCAGGTCGAGATCGATGCTCAAGTAGAGGTTCGCGCCGGGTACGGGCGGCTCGCTCTCCGGGATCGTGTCGGAGCCGTCGCGGCCGTCCGCCGGCACCTGTCTGCCGCGAGCGTTAGTGACGACTTGGCGATAGCCGGGCGTTCCCTGCAGGTAGTGCTCATAGAACTTCTCGACGCCGGTCTTGCCGGTGTGCTGGGTTCCCGCGTACTTCGCACTGTCCAAGTGCTCGAGGTCTGCGGTCGATATCGCGCCGACGTAACCGACGATGTGCGCAATCGCCTCGCCGTGCGGATAATGACGCACCAGACGCGGCTGGAAGTCGACGCCCGGGAAGCGCGGCCGCTGGATGGCGAAGTTGGCGATCTCTTCGTCGCTCAGGCGGAAGCGAAGCGTGACAGGCTTGAACCGTGGCCCCTGCTCAGACAGCTCGACATAGCCCGGTATGTCCTCGGCGTCGATCAGCTCGAGAGCCGCCAGCTCGGCTAGCGTCCGATCGATGTCGGCGACCTGTTCCGGGATCAGCTCCAGCTGATATGTCGGTACGTTCTCGGCGAGCACCCGGCCTTTGCGGTCGAATATCAGCCCGCGGTTCGGCGGTACCGCCTCGATGCGTATGCGATTGCCTTGCGCCTGCTCGGCGAAATGTTCGTACTCGATCACCTGCAGCTGCACGAGCCGGCCTACCACGACGCCGAGTAGCAGCAGCCCGGCGACGGACGACAACATCACGCGCGCCAAAAACAGCTGCCGCTCGGAATGGTGATCCTTGATCGGTGCCGCTAGTGCCATCGCTTAAGTCCACTCAGGCGCGCGCACGGGCGCGGTACGGCATCGATCGCAGCAGCGAGGCGATCAGCGGCCAGAACATCGCTCCGGTGATGACCGGACCCCAGTAGGTGGACGGCGGCGCGTCGACGCCGGCTATGCCGTTGATCCAGAACAGCACGAAGCGGTAGATCGCGAGCAGCGCAAACACGGTCGCCGCCATCTGCGACATGGGGAATACTCTGAGCTGGAGGTGAAACTTGACCGTCAGGTAGACGATCAGGCTCAGCGACAGGGCGTGCTGAGCAAGTAGGGTGCCCTGCGCGACGTCGAGCACGATGCCGATCAACCAGGCGATGCCGACGCCGTAGGTCTTCGGCAGGTGCATGGCCCAATATATAAGTGTCAGAGCCACCCAGTCGGGCCGGAATGCGCTTGCCCACTCGGGCATGGGCGCGATAGCGAGCATCAGCGCAACGATGATCGACAGGATGACCGGCAGCGGCCGCGATGATCGTTCTCTACTCATTGTCGCTGTCCATTACGGCGGTTGCGGGCGTCGACCATACCAGCATGACCTCACGAACCTGATTGAGCTTTGCCGACGGCGTCGCCGAGACGACGGCGAATGGCTCCGCCGGGACGCGGGTGACTTGAGAGACGACCGCGACCGGATAGCCGGCCGGAAACGCACCGCCGAGCCCCGAGGTGACGAGGAGGTCGCCTTCCTCGATGTCCGCGTTGTTTGGCAGGAAGGGCAGGGCAAGGCGATCGAACTCGCCCGTGCCGACGGCAATCGTCCGCAGTCCGTTGCGATTCACTTCGACCGGCAGCGCGTGATCGGGATCGCTGATCAGCACGCTTTGCGACGACAGCAGGCCAGTCTCGATCACCTGGCCGACGACCCCGTCTGCGTCGATGATCGCCTGGCCGTTATAGACGCCGTCCCGCGTGCCCTTATCGATGACGATCGAATGCCGGTAGGGGTTGGCGCTGACCGCCATCAGCTCCGCGACCCGAACCCGGTCGGTAACGCGGCCGGTCGCCTCCAGCATGGCGCGCAGCCGCGCGTTTTCGGCTTCGAGGGCCGCGTAGCGCTGCAGCCGTGCGTTCGTCAATAGCCGCTCGACGTTCAGGCGGCTCAGCTCGAGCTGCAATTCGTGGCGGCTCGTCATCGTCTCGTCGAGCCACCGCCACACGGATACCGGCGCGTCGACGACGACGCGCAGCGGATAGACGGCCGCACTGATCGTGCGGCGCAGCGTATCCAGGTGATTGTCGCGATGATCGACGATCAGTATGACGATGCTCAACACGAACAGCAGCAGGAACTTGAGTCCTAGCGCCGGCGGGTGAGGTGAGCGATGCTGACTGTCTGAGCCGCTTGCCATCAACGATGCCTCGGATCAACCAAGTCTCGCAGGGGGCTCGACGGTCCGGCCACGGCTAGCGCACACGTCAGGACATGATCAAGCAGTGACGATTCTTGACGCCGTCTCTTGGTTTCTGGCTGATCTTCATCGCTCGATCACTCGAGACCGAACACAGCGGGCCCGTGCTCGTCGATGAGCTCGATGACGCGGCCGCCGCCGCGAGCCACGCAGGTCAACGGGTCATCGGCGATGACGACCGGCAGGCCCGTTTCTTCCATCAACAGCTTGTCGATGTCACGCAGCATTGCGCCGCCGCCGGTGAGCACGATGCCGCGCTCGGCGACATCGGCGCCGAGCTCGGGCGGCGTCTGCTCGAGCGCCTCCTTGACCGCGCCGACGATACCCTGCAGCGGCTCCTGCAGTGCCTCGAGGATCTCGTTGCTGTTGAGCGTAAAGCTGCGCGGCACGCCTTCTGACAGATTGCGCCCCTTGACGGATATCTCTTTGACCTCGTGGCCCGGAAACGCCGAACCGATTTCGTGTTTGATTCGTTCGGCGGTCGCCTCACCGATCAGGATGCCGTAATTACGACGGACGTAGTTCGTGATCGCTTCGTCGAATCGATCGCCGCCGATCCTGACCGACGCGGCGTAGACGATACCGTTGAGCGAGATTACGGCGACTTCCGAGGTGCCGCCGCCGATGTCGAGTACCATAGAGCCGCGTGCTTCGTGCACCGGCATGCCCGCGCCGATCGCGGCGGCCATCGGTTCCGGAATCAGGTGGACTTTTCGCGCGCCGGCGCCTTCGGCCGATTCGCGGATCGCACGGCGCTCGACCTGCGTCGAGCCGTACGGCACGCAGATCAGCACCCGCGGGCTGGGCCGAAAATACCGCGTGCCGTGCGCTTTGCGGATGAAGTGCTGAAGCATCTTCTCGGTCACCGTGAAATCCGCGATGACGCCGTCCTTCAGCGGCCGGATAGCGGTGATGTTCCCTGGCGTGCGGCCCAGCATGTTCTTCGCCTCGGCGCCGACCGCTTCCACGACCCGGCCGCCCCGGCCGGTGTCTTCACGGATTGCGACCACCGATGGCTCGTCGAGAACGATGCCGTGCCCGCGGGAGTAGATGAGCGTGTTGGCCGTCCCGAGATCGATCGAAAGATCGTTCGAGAAATAACCTAGAATGTTCTTGAGCATGTGGGCCGAAGGTCCCGCGAGTCGGGTTAACCGCCGTAATCTAACAATGCACACGACATTGAGCAAGGCGGTGTGTATCATTGCGCCGGTTTGATCTGCCGCCGCTCTAGGCGGCATTTTTCCCAGGAAATCTCGTGTCTTTAAGCAAAGATCAGGTCGCACACATCGCCACGTTGGCGAGGCTTACTCTGGTCGATGACGAGCTGGACGACGTTGTCGAAAAGCTGTCCCGAATCGTCGATTTCGTGGACCAGTTGAAGGCGGCGCCGACCGACGAGGTCGTGCCCATGGCTCATCCGCTCGATCAGAGTCAGCGGCTGCGTCCGGATCAGGTCACCGAAACCGACCAGCGCGACCGCATCCAGGAAAACGCGCCGGCCGTCCGGGACGGGCTCTATCTAGTGCCCAAGGTCATCGAATGATGACCGGCACGAGCGAGAATCGCCTGCATCTGCGCAGCCTTGGTGAGCTCAGGAGCGCGCTCGCGGACGGCGAGCTGTCCGCCGTCGAGCTGACCGAAACGCTGCTGGAGCGCATCGACGGCGTCGGCGCGTCGCTGAACGCGTTCGTCACGGTCTGCCGCGACGACGCCCTCGCGCAGGCGGCCGCCGCTGACCGAGCTCTCGCGCAAGGCCGGGCGGGGCCCTTGACCGGACTGCCGATCGTTCACAAGGACCTGTTCTGCACCCGCGGCGTTCGCACCACCTGCGCATCGAAGATCCTGGAGAACTTCGTCTCCCCGTATGACGCGACCGTCGTCGCGAGGCTGAAGTCGGCTGGCGCGATCACGCTCGGCAAGACCAACATGGACGAGTTCGCGATGGGTTCATCGAACGAGACCAGCCACTTCGGACCGGTGAAGAACCCGTGGGGGTTGGATCGGTCGCCGGGCGGATCGTCCGGCGGCTCGGCGGCCGCCGTCGCGGCGCGACTGGTCCCGGCCGCGACCGGCACCGACACCGGTGGCTCGATTCGCCAGCCCGCGGCGCTGACCGGGACGCTCGGCATCAAGCCAACCTACGGCCGGGTGTCGCGTTACGGCATGGTGGCGTTCGCCTCGAGTCTCGACCAGGCTGGCGTAATTACGCGCACCGCGGCCGATGCGGCGCTGCTGCTCGGCGTCATGGCCGGCGTCGACGAGCGCGATTCGACCTCGTCGGACGAGCCCGTGCCCGACTATCGCGCGGCGCTCGATGTGCCGCTCGACGGGCTGCGCATCGGCATCGTCCGGCAGCATTTCGATGCCGGTCTCGATGCGGCCAACGCCGAGCGCGTCAAGGCCGCGGTCGCCTTGCTCGAGGCGGAGGGCGCATCGACGGTCGAGGTGGACCTGCCGAATCTGGATCTCTCGGTGCCGACGTACTACGTCGTCGCACCGGCCGAATGCTCCTCGAATCTGTCGCGCTTCGACGGCGTTCGCTACGGCCATCGCGCGGAGAATCCGCGCGACCTGATGGATCTCTACTGCCGGACGCGCGCGGAAGGGTTCGGCGCGGAGGTCAAGCGCCGCATCATGACCGGCACCTATGTGCTGTCCGCCGGCTACTACGACGCCTACTACCTCAAGGCGCAGCAAGTGCGGCAGCTCATCTGCAGGGATTTCAAGGACGCGTTCGAAAAGGTCGACGTGATCGCCGGACCCACGGCGCCGACGCCGGCGTTTGCGCTCGGCGAAAAGACCGACGATCCGATCACGATGTATCTCAACGATATCTACACGATCGGCGCCAATCTCGCGGGCCTGCCGGGCATCTCCATACCCTGCGGTTTTGTCGATGGGCTCCCGGTCGGCCTGCAACTCGTCGGCGCGCACTTCGCCGAGGCGATCCTCTTGCGCTGCGCAAACCGCTATCAGCAGCTGACCGATTGGCACACGAGCGTCCCGGAGGCATTCGCATGAGCACTCCCTGGGAAGTCGTGATCGGCCTCGAGATTCACACCCAGCTCGCCACCGACAGCAAGATCTTCTCGGGGGCGTCGACGGCGTACGGTGCAGCGCCGAATACGCAGGCTTGCCTCGTCGATCTCGGCTATCCCGGCGTGCTGCCGGTACTGAACGCCGAGGCGGTCCGTATGGCGTGCATGTTCGGCCTCGCCGTCGATGCGACGATCGCGAAGCGCTCGGTGTTCGCCCGCAAGAATTACTTCTATCCGGATCTGCCGAAGGGTTATCAGATCAGCCAGTACGAGCTGCCGATCGTGAGCCGCGGCGAGTTGACGATCCACGGCGACGACGGCGAGACGAAACGCATCGGCATCACGCGTGCACATCTCGAAGAGGACGCCGGCAAATCGATTCACGAAGGGCTCGAGCCCTATACCGGGATCGATCTCAATCGAGCCGGCACGCCCCTCTTGGAGATTGTGTCAGAGCCCGACCTGCGCTCGGCGAAGGAAGCGGTCGCGTACATGCGCAAGATCCATTCGATCGTTCGCTACCTCGGGATCTCCGACGGCAACATGCAGGAGGGTTCGTTTCGCTGCGATGCGAACGTGAGCGTCCGCCCGCGGGGGCAGCAGGAGCTCGGAACCCGGACCGAGCTGAAGAATTTGAATTCGTTCCGCTTTGTCGAGAAAGCCATCAACTTCGAGATCGAGCGCCAGATCGACGTGCTCGAGGACGGCGGCGAGGTCGTGCAAGAAACGCGGCTCTACGACTCCGATCGGGACGAGACGCGGTCGATGCGCAGCAAGGAAGAGGCGAATGACTATCGCTACTTCCCGGATCCTGACCTGTTGCCGGTGGAGCTCGACGACGACTTTATCGAGGCCGTGCAGAAGTCGCTGCCGGAGCTGCCGGACGCCAAGGAGGCGCGCCTGATTGCCGAGTACGGGCTGCGCCCGGCGGATGCCGAGATTCTGACGCAGAGTCGTGCGGTCGCGGACTTCTTCGAGGTCGCCGCCGCGGCCAGCGGCGCCGCCGCACAGACGGCCGCGAATTGGGTAATCGGTGATCTGTCCGCCGCCTTGAATCGCGACGGTCTCGACATCGACGCAAGCCGCGTCTCGGCACGGGCACTTGCAGGGCTGCTCGACCGCATCGAAGATGGCACGATTTCCGGCAAGATTGCCAAAGAGGTGTTCGAGGCGATGTGGTCGGGCGAAGGCGACGCCGACTCGATCATCGAATCGCGCGGCCTAAAGCAGATCACCGACACTGCTGCGATCGACGCGATCGTCGACGCCGTGATCGCCGCGAACCCGAGCCAGGTCGCCGACTATCGTGCCGGCAAGCACAAGCTACTGGGCTACTTCGTCGGCCAGGTCATGAAAGAGACCGGCGGCAAAGCCAATCCCGCTCAGGTCAATCGGGCGCTCAAGGCAAAGCTCGATGACGGAGCATCGTCATGAATCGAGACGCCGTCCTGCCGTTTTCCTTCGAAACGTTGCCCGTCCGCGGCGCGATCGTGCAACTCTCCGATGCGTGGCGACGGCTGCTCCGCGGCCACGACTACGACGTACCGGTGCGAGACGTGCTGGGCCATGCGGCGGCCGCCACGACGTTGATCGCGCAGAGCCTCAAGGCGGGCAGCCTGGTCACGCTACAGATCACCGGCGAAGGACCGATGTCGATGCTGGTCATGCAGTGCACCAGCGCTCTGCATTTTCGCGGCCTTGCGAGCGCGGCCGGCATTGCCCGGAGCGATCGTTTTTCCGACCTGGTATCAGCGGCGCGCTGCGCGATAACGGTCGATAACGACAACAGCGAGCGGCCGTATCAGGGCATCGTCGAGGTCAGCGGCGAGTCGCTGGCCGCGAGTCTCGAAGCGTACTACCTGCGGTCTGCACAGATCCCGAGTCACCTGATGCTGGTGGCGAACGACAGTATCTGCGGCGGCATCCTGTTGCAGCAGATGCCAGACAGGGGCGATGCCAGTCGTGACGATTGGCAGCGTCTGGGCTATCTGTCGGCGACGCTGCGCCTGGCCGACCTTGCGGGTGGGGTCGGCACGGAGCTGATCGGCAACCTGTTCGCGGCGGACGACGTGCGCGTCTACGAGCCGCGCGCGGCCTCGTTCCGCTGCCGCTGCTCGCGGCGGCGAGCAGCCAACGTGCTCAAGCTGCTCGGCGAGGACGAATGCCTAGCGGCCTGCGCGAGCGACGAGCGGGTCGTGGTCACCTGCGAGTACTGCGGCCGCCGGCAATCGTTCGATGCGGTCGACTTGATGCTCCTGTTCGCCGAGAAAAGCGTCTATCGCTCCACCGAGATGCACTGAGGCCCCCCGCGCGGCTTTTTGCGGCGCGCTCGCTGGCAATCCCCGACAGACGTGCTAAACTGACATGTGCATTCATATAAAGAAATTCTTATATGTTAATGTCAAGATCCACGGCGCGTTTGCTGCGGCGTCTGAAGGCCCTAGCAGACCCGCAACGCCTGCGCCTGATGGCCCTGTGTCGGCACGGCGAACTGTCGGTAACGGAGCTGACCCGGGTGCTGGGCCAGAGCCAACCGCGCGTGTCGCAGCACCTGAAACAGCTTTGCGAGGCCGGCCTGCTCGAACGCTTCCGCGACGGTAAGCGCATTTACTATCGGCTGCCCACGGCCGTCGATGCCAGGCAGCGGCAGCTCTTGGAAGTGATACCGTCGGCCGAGCCGCAATTCGTCGAGGACGCCGAGCGCTTGCGCGGCCTGCGTGCGCCTGCCGTCGCGGCCAAAGTGGACGACGCGGGGCGGCGCCCGATTCATCGCGCCTTGCTCGACCAGACCGTCGCCGCGCCGCTCGGCGACCTGCTCGACGTTGGCTGCGGTCGCGGCAGTATTCTCAAGCTGCTCGCCAGCCGAGCCAATCGCGCGATCGGCGTCGATATCGACGCCGACGCTCGCGACGTCGCGCGCGCGGAGCTGTTCTTCGCGGGCCTGCCGAACTGCAGCCTGAGGCAGGGTGACATGTACCGCCTGCCGTTCGACGACGCCTCGTTCGATACGATCGTGCTCGACGACGTGCTGACGGATGCCGAACGGCCGCTCGCTGCGCTTGAGGAGGCGCGCCGGCTGCTGCGGCCGTCCGGCCGCCTGTTCGTCCTCGCCGATATCGGCTCGCTGGATCAGGGCGAGACGCTCGAGCGACTCGCGTCATGGAGCGCCGCGGCCGGTCTCCGCCTCGCCCCGCCTCGCCTGGTGCCGCAGGGCGCGCCGCGCTGGCTGTTGTCGGTGGCGACGGTCGCCGAAAGCAATCCCGCAGCGGCTTGAAGGAGCGGCCATGGACACGGATAAGGCAAACGCGCCGAAAGTCTCGTTCGAATTCTTCCCGCCCAACACCGAGAAGATGGCGAAGACGATGTGGGCCTCGATCGAACGCCTGGCCGAGCTCGAACCGCGTTTCGTCTCGGTGACCTACGGCGCCGACGGATCGACGCGCGCCAGAACGCACGATGCCGTCGAACGCATCCTCAAAGAGACGAGCCTGACGCCCGCGCCGCACTTGACGTGTATCGACGCGTGCCGCGGCGAGATCGACGACATTGCGCGCGAGTACTGGGACATGGGAGTGCGCCACCTCGTCGCGCTGCGCGGCGATCCGCCGCAAGGCGAGAGCCGCTACAAACCGCGCGCTGACGGCTACGCGTATGCTTGCGACCTGGTCGCAGGCATGAAGAAAGTCGCCGATTTCGACATCTCGGTCGCCGCGTATCCCGAGGTGCACCCGGAGGCGATCGACGCCGATTTCGACTTGGACAATCTGAAGCGTAAGCTCGACGCGGGGGCGTCGCGCGCGATCACGCAGTTTTTCTTCGACGCGGATCTCTTCCTGCGCTTTCGCGATCGCTGCGCTGCGGCCGGAATCGAGTCGGTTATCGTGCCCGGGGTGCTGCCGATCACGCGCTTCCCGCAGCTCCAGCGCTTCGCCGCACGCTGCGGAGCGACCGTCCCGGACTGGCTGGAACGGCGTTTCGAAGGGCTCGATGACGACGCGGAGACGCGTCGCCTGATTGCGGCCAGCGTCGCGATCGAGCTCGCCGAGACGCTGGCCAAAGAGGGCGTCGAGGAGTTTCATTTCTATACCCTCAATCGCGCAGAGCTGACGTTCGCCATTTGCCACGCGTTGGGCGTGCGCTCACAGCGGGCCGCGGCCTAAAGTGACCACCGACATGGAAAGAGCGCAGCGCATTGCCGCCCTCGAGGAAACGCTGAAGCGACGCATAGTCGTGCTCGACGGCGCCATGGGCACGATGATTCAGAGCCTGGGACTCGCCGAGGACGAGTATCGCGGAGACCGATTTGCCGATTGGGAGCGTGACCTGAAAGGCAACAACGACCTGCTGTCGCTGACCCGTCCGCAAGTGATCCAGGACATTCACGATCGATTCCTGAGCGCCGGCGCCGACATCATCGAGACCAACACGTTCAACGCCAACGCGCCGTCGATGGCCGACTACGGGATGCAGGCGCTGGTCGGCGAACTAAATCTCGCGGCCGCGCGGCTGGCGCGGGAATGCGCCGACGCGCATGCCGCGAAGGTCGGCGAGCCCCGCTTCGTTGCCGGCGTGCTCGGACCGACCAATCGGACAGCGTCGATCTCACCGGACGTCAACGACCCCGGCTTTCGCAACGTGAGTTTCGAGCAGCTCGCGGCGACGTATCGCGAGGCGGCGAACGCCCTGATCGAAGGCGGCGTGGATTTCCTGATGGTCGAAACAATCTTCGACACGTTGAACGCGAAGGCCGCCATTTTCGCACTGCGGCAGGCGTTCGCCGAGCTGGGAGTCAGGCTGCCGGTCATGATCTCCGGCACGATTACCGACGCATCTGGTCGCACGTTGTCCGGCCAGACTACCGAGGCGTTCTGGAATTCGGTCCGCCACGCCGAGCCTTTCGTGATCGGGCTGAACTGCGCGCTCGGCGCCGAAGACCTGCGCCCCTACGTGGCGGAGCTGTCGCGCGTCGCCGATACCCGCGTTAGCGCGCACCCCAACGCGGGGCTGCCGAACGAATTCGGCGAGTACGACGAATCGCCCGAGACGATGGCCGCGATCATCGGCGAGTTTGCCGAAAGCGGGCTCGTCAACCTGGTCGGCGGCTGCTGCGGGACGACCCCGGATCACATCCGCGCCATACGCGAGGCGGTGGCGAAAGAGCCGCCGCGCCGGATCCCCGAGCTGCCGGTGCGGTGCCGGCTGGCGGGCCTCGAGCCGCTGAACATCGGGCCCGAGAGCCTGTTCGTCAACGTGGGCGAGCGCTGCAACGTCACCGGTTCCGCAATCTTTCGGCGCCTGATCGAGAACGACGACTACGCCGAAGCCGTCGCGGTGGCGCGCCAGCAGGTCGAGAACGGCGCGCAGATCGTCGACGTCAATATGGACGAAGGCATGCTCGAGTCGGAGCAGGCGATGGTCACCTATCTGAACCTGATCGCGTCCGAGCCCGACGTCGCGCGCGTCCCGGTCATGATCGAC
>JBFGFX010000013.1:0-25778 GCA_041579335.1 Woeseiaceae bacterium
AACACGTTCATATGGCCCGGCATGCGGCCGGCGACCGGATGAATACCGAAGCGCACGTTGACCTTTTTTTCTCGCAAGGCGCTCGTCAGTTCGTAGACGATGTGTTGAGCCTGGGCGACCGCCATGCCGTATCCGGGAACGATCATCACCTGTTTCGCGTTCGCGAGGAGGGCCGCGGTCTCCTGCGCGTCGATCGGGACGATCTCACCGTCTACGTCGCCGCCGGTTGCGGCCGCGCCGCTGCTGGTACCGAAGCCACCGGCGATCACGTTGAGAAACTTGCGGTTCATCGCTCGGCACATGATGTAGCTCAGGATCGCGCCGCTCGAGCCCACCAGCGCGCCGGTCACGATCAACAGATCGTTGCTCAACATGAAGCCCGTGGCCGATGCGGCCCAACCCGAATAGCTGTTCAGCATCGACACGACGACGGGCATGTCGGCACCGCCGATCGCCATCACCATGTGAATGCCGAACAAGAGCGCCAGCACCGTCATGACGACGAGCGGCGCGAGCCCGCCGCCGGCCGCCGACTGCACGACGAACTCGCGGCCGAACCAGATCGCGCCGATCAGAAGGCCCAGATTGAGCCAGTGGCGCGCGGGCAGCAACAGCGGATTGCCGCTTATGCGCGCGCTCAGCTTGCCGAACGCGATGACCGAGCCGGAAAAGGTCACGGCACCGATGAGGATGCCCAAGTAGGTCTCGATGTCATGAATGGTTTGTTCGACGCCTTCGAAGTGCACCGAGGGATCCATGAAGTTCGCAAACCCGACCATGACGGCCGCGAGTCCGACCAGGCTGTGCAGGATGGCGACCAGCTCGGGCATCTGCGTCATCTGCACGCGGCGCGCGAGCGCGAGGCCGATGCTGCCGCCGATCAGGATCGCCACGATCAGAATCACGTAGTGTTGCGTCACGACACCCAGCACCGTCGCGAGAAGTGCGATCGTCATGCCCGCGATGCCGTACCAGTTGCCGCGCCGAGATGTCTCCTGGTGAGAAAGACCGCCCAGCGCGAGGATGAAGAGTACCGTCGCCGCGATGTACGAAACGGTTACGATGCCGCCACTGATCACGACAGCCTCACTTCCTGAACATTTCGAGCATGCGGCGGGTGACCGCGAATCCGCCGGCAATATTGATGCTCGTAATCAGAATCGTGGCGGCGGCGATCCACATGATCACCCGGTCGGCCGAGCTGATCTGCAGCAGCGCACCGATGACGATAATGCTCGATATCGCATTCGTCACGCTCATGAGCGGCGTGTGCAGCGCCGGCGTGACGTTCCAGATCACCATGTAACCGACGAAACACGCGAGCACGAACACCGTGAAATGCGCCATGAACGAAGGCGGCGCCACTGCACCCAATCCGAGCAATGCGAGGCCGCCGACGACCACGGCGGCGATCGGACCTACGACTGACGGCTTGTGCACGACCGGCTCGGGCACCGGTGCCGGTTCAGGCTTAGGCGGCGCCTGCGACAAAGTCGGTGGCGGTGGCGGCCAGGTGGTTTCACCGCCGGTGCAAATCGTGGCGCCGCGGATGACCTCATCCTCCATGTCGAGCACGATCACGCCGTCTTTCCCGGGCGTGAGCTCGGCCAAGAGATGACGCAAGTTGGTCGCATAGAGCTGGCTCGATTGCGTGGCCAGTCGGCTGGGCAGGTCGGTGTAGCCGATGATCGATACCCCGTCGCGTACCACGACCTGATCGGGTTCGGTCAGCTCGCAGTTGCCGCCCTGCTCGGCGGCGAGATCGACGATCACACTGCCGTCCTTCATCGACCGCACCATGTCCGCCGTGATCAGTCTGGGCGCGGGCTTGCCAGGGATCAGAGCCGTCGTGATGATGATGTCCACCTCCTTCGCCTGCTCGGCGAACAGCGCCATCTCGGCCTTGATGAACTCCTCGCTCATGACCTTGGCGTATCCGCCCTCGCCGGTGCCGTCCTCGTCTTCGAAATCCAACATGAGAAACTCGGCATCCATACTCTCGACCTGCTCCTTGACCTCCGGACGCGTGTCGAACGAGCGCACGATCGCGCCCATGCTCTTGGCCGCGCCGATCGCCGCCAGCCCGGCGACGCCGGCGCCGATCACGAGTATTTTCGCCGGCGGAATCTTGCCGGCTGCGGTGATTTGGCCCGTGAAGAAGCGCCCGAAATGCTGCGCGGCCTCGATGACCGCACGATAGCCGGCAATGTTCGCCATCGAGCTCAGCGCATCCATTTTTTGGGCCCGCGAGATTCGCGGGACGCTGTCCATCGCGAGCACGGACGCGCCAGTCGCGGTCAGCCGCTCCAAGAGCTCCGGATTCTGTCCCGGCCAGACGAAGCAGAGCAGCGTCTGCCCCGATCGGAGCATCCCGGCCTCGCTTTCCTCCGGTGCGCGAACCTTGAGAATCACGTCCGAGCCGGCCCACAGGTCCTTGCTCGAGCCGACGATCTCGCAACCCGCGGCCTCGTAAGCCTCGTTCGAGAAACTCGCCGCCGCGCCCGCGTCGCTCTCCACTCCGACGCTGAAACCGAGCTCCATGAGCTGCGACGCAACCTCGGGCGTGGTGCCGACGCGTCTTTCACCCGCGTGGATCTCTCTCGGTACACCGATTCTCATTCAATGGCTCCTGATCGCTCGCTCGGGATGCGGCAATGGCGGTTTTTGGAAACGGCGTACTCTATCAACAAAGGCCGGTCGCGCACAGATTGGCGCGCCGCGGACGTCGGTCCTCTTTGCTACTCGTAGGAGCCCGTCCGACCGCCATGGATGGCGGGAGTGCAGGTCATGCAGGAGCAATGACCTGCCTGATGAGCGACCCTGCCGCCGTTGGCGTCGCCCGCCAGGACGCGCTCCTACAAGACGCGGCTCGGCGTCGCCGATCGTCAGCGGGGCCGGTCGGTGTTGCGCTTGCGGTGCTGCTGCGCCCGCGCGCGATCGCGCATCCGGTCGCGAACACGCTGCCGCTGCTCGGGCGTCATCTGCCGGAAGCGGTCTCTGAGCTGCTGCCGCCGATCGGCGGGCAGATTGCGGAATCGATTGAAATTGTTACGGATGCGCGCGCGCTCGTCCGGCGGCAGCTCGCGAAACTGCCTGTATCGCTCGCGGATGCGGTCTTTTTGCGCGTCCGGCAACTGCTGCCAGGTGCGGAATCGATTGCGCGCCGCGGCACGCTCGTCCGCGGACATCTCGACCCAGCGGTTGGCGCCGGCGGCCAGTCGTTCACGCCGCTCGGGGTCGAAGGATGCCCAGTCGTCCACGTAGCGCTGCAGCACCTGCTGCTGCGCCTCGCTCAGATCCGACCAACTCGGCGCGTCGTCCTGTGCGACAGCCGTAGCGCCGTACCACACGAGCGCCAACACCGAAAGTAATTGTCTAGCTTTCATTTTCCAACTCCGTCGATTCTTCGCCGTTCGGCGCGGGATCGCTCCGCTTTTTACCGTCCTTGGCCGCCGCCTCACGCTCGATCTGGTCGAACAACAGCCATTCCTCATCCGTGCCCTCCCAGCTGCCTAGATACTCGAGAAACTCGAGATCCGGCTGCTCCTCATCTGCCGCCGCCGCGACGCCGCCATGCCCGATGAGGCAGAAGAGCGCCGCTGCCATCAGCGCCACCTCCGATTGCCCGGTCTTATCCGACATGCGATTTCGTATCTTCGTCGAGTTCGATCCAGCTGTAGAACTCCAGGTTCTCCAACATTTCGAAATCGTCACCCTCGAGGATAATCTCGAAATCGGTCGCCTGAGCCGGCGGCGTCAAATCGTCGATCGGCCGATTACCGGTCCAGAGGACGACGGCGAACACGGTCGCGGCAGCCACGCCGGTCGCGGGCACCCACTGGGTCCAGCGAATACCGACCCGATGGCCGCCGGCCTGATCGAGCGCCATTTGGCGGCCGCGATTCAGCCGCGACAAGGTTGCGGCGTCGAGCCTTTGAACGCTCTCGTCGAACAGCCCTTTGGCTTTCGCAACCAGAGCGTCATCCTCGGTGACGTTGTCTTTGCGCTCGTTCATTGCCAATGCTCTCCCAACGCTTCGCGCAGCGTGTGCACTGCACGGGAATAATGTGTTTTCACGCTGCCCTCGGTCACTCCCATGGCCGTGGCCGTGTCCCTGACGTCCAGGCCCTCGAACGTCCGCATCATGAAGGCCTCACGCTGCCGGTTCGGCAGTGCCGCCACCGCTTCCTCGAGCTTGCGCATCGCCTCGCCGGTCTCGAGTTCCTGATCCGGGCTGCGACCCGCCGGATCGGGCGCTGCCGCTATCGGGTCGACACCGTCGTCGTCGGACTTGCCGAACCACACCATCACCCGATTGCGGACCGCCTGCCGCCGGTGATGATCACGCACGCCGTTCTGAAGGATACGATAGAACAACGGCGGCCATTCTTCGCTGCTCTTCGACGCGTATTTGCGCGCCAACTTGATCATCGCTTCCTGTACCAGATCCAGAGCGTCCTCGCGATTCCTGACGGCAATTTCTGCGATTCGGAGCGCGCGTCGTTCGACGTCGGCGAAAAACCGGTTGAGCTCCTCATCAAGCTGCAGCGTACTCACTCCCGAGTCGTGTCCGCGGATGCAAGATACCGCAAAACTGGCGGCAAGAGCGTTCACCGGACACCATTCCTTGAGGCTTTTCCTGCGAGATCCGTCTCGTTCATCGGTTTCACCTTCAATGCGTCATGGGTTCTAATAGCCTCGAATCTCAGCCGACGATCTTGCGCCTCGTCGCCCGCGCCGTGCTCCGCTCGAGAACCCGTGTTACTACACTTAAATAACGGCCGAAGTGGGCACCGGTTGACAACGCGAGCGGCGTCCGAGGTACTCATTATGGTAAACGGGTGGCTCACCGAAAGTGAGCTAAGTATAGGTTTAGACGCTGATTATTGCCGGACCGGACGGGCAGGGTGAAAAGCGATCGCATTCTGAAGGTGGCCGTCAATGCGCCTCTGCCGAGGCTTTTCGACTACCTGCCGCCGCCGGCGGCGACCGCGTCACCGGGCTGCCGCGTGCGCGTCCCGTTCGGTCGCCAGCGGCTCGTCGGCATGGTCATCGACGTGGCCGACGCGAGCGATCTGCCCCGCCAGAAGCTGCGGCGCGCCCACTCTGCGATCGACGATCGGCCGCTGCTCGACCACGATGACCTGTGGCTGATTCGTTTCACGAGCGATTACTATCACCATCCGATCGGCGAGGTCGTCGCAGCCGCAGTGCCGGCCCTGCTGCGTCAGGGCCGGCCGCTCTTGGCGACCCGCTCTGTGCTCCGGCTCACCGAGGAGGGCGCCCTCGTCGATCTTGCCGCGCTGTCGAAGCGCGCGCCGCGGCAGGCGGAGATCCTCGCCCACCTCGACGGGGCGGTGTCCTTCGACGCGTTGGACCGGACGCTGCCCGGCTGGCGCCGCACCAAGGCGGCGCTCATCGACAAGGGTTGGGTCCAGGTCGACGAAATACCCGACGACCCGGGCGGCGATGGAGGCGAGTCCGAGGCCGCTGCCGGTCCGACGCTGAACGAGGATCAGCGACAAGCCGTCGACGCGATCCTCGCCGGCCAGGGCTTCCGCACCACCCTCTTGGACGGCGTCACCGGCAGCGGCAAGACCGAAGTCTATCTGCGCGTCATGGAAGAGACGCTCGCGGCGGGCAAGCAGGTTCTCATCCTGGTGCCCGAGATCGGTCTGACGCCGCAGTTCGTCGAGCGCGTGCGGCGGCGCCTCGGCCGCGCGCCGGTGCTCTTCCACTCCTCGCTGACCGACAGCGAGCGCCTGTCTGCCTGGCGCCGCGCCCGCAGCGGCGATGCCGACCTGGTTCTCGGCACGCGCTCGGCGGTCTTCGTACCGCTCGCGGAACCGGGCCTGATCGTCATCGACGAGGAGCACGACGCGTCCTTCAAGCAACAGGAGGGCCTCCGTTACTCGGCGCGGGATCTGGCGATTGCGCGCGGCAAACGCCTCGACGTCCCCGTAATCCTCGGATCGGCGACGCCGTCGCTCGACAGCCTGAGTCACGCGAATCGGGGTGCGTATCAGCATCTGACGCTCGAGTCGCGGGCCGGCGGCGCGATGGCGCCGCTCTTAAGACTCGTCGACCTCAATCGACACGACGGCGAAGACGGTTTGAGCACACCGCTCTTGACGGCGATCGACGATCACGTTGGCCGCGGCGGCCAGGTGCTCGTTTTTCTGAACCGCCGCGGCTTCGCGCCGACCCTCATTTGCAGCGCCTGCGGCCACATCGCCGAATGCCGCCGCTGCGATTCACGCATGACCGTGCATCAGGCCGAAGGCTCGCTACTTTGCCATCACTGCGGTGCGACACGGCGCCTCGACAGCACATGCGGCCAGTGCGGCGCCGCCTGCGTGCCGCTCGGCCAAGGCACGGAGCGTGTCGAGGAGACGCTGAAGAGCCGCTTCCCACAGCACGTCATCACGCGCGTCGACAGCGATTCGACGCGCCTGAAGGGCACCATGGACCGAGCCCTCGCGATGGCCGTGAGCGGCGAGGCCCGTATCCTGGTCGGAACTCAGATGCTCTCGAAAGGGCATCACTTCCCGCGCCTGACGCTCGTCGGCGTCGTCAACGCCGACCAGGGCCTGTTCAGCACGGACTTCCGCGGCGGGGAGCGCCTCGCCCAGAGCCTGATTCAAGTCGCCGGGCGGGCCGGCCGCGAGCGGCAGCAGGGCGAGGTCATCATCCAGACCGCGTTCGTGAGCCACCCGTTTTGGCATGAGCTCTTGGCGGGCGGCTATCACCAGGTCGCCCGTTATACCCTCGCGGAGCGCGAAACCGCGGGCTGGCCGCCGTTCTCGCGGCTCGCGCTGATCCGGGCATCCGCACACCAACGGCAACACACCTGGGAGTTCTTGGAAGCCGCCGCCGAGATCGCTTCGGCTGCCATCGCGGCGGCCGCGCCCGGCGGGAGTGTCCGCGTGCTCGGTCCGGTCAGCGCCCCGATGGAGCGCCGCGCCGGCCGCTACCGTGGCCAGCTCCTGCTGCAGAGCCGCCGGCGCCAATCGTTGCACCAGGTGCTGTCGGCGATTGCGCGCGAGCTCGAGCAGCACGCGTGCTCGCGCCGCGCGCGCTGGTCCATCGACGTTGATCCGATTGAGCTTTTCTGATGGAGCGATAGAATTGCCGTCCCTTCAGCGTATTCCCTCGCCGACCTTGAAAGCACGTATCGCACAGCTCGTCGACGACGCGATCGCCCGCCTGCCGGAGCTCGGCTCCGCCGCGGAGCGACGCTCGATCGGCACCACCGTGGAGCGCACTCGCGATCCGCGGCACGGCGATTTCGCGACCAACATCGCCCTCAGGCTGGCGAAATCCGTCGGCCGAAATCCGCGCGAGCTTGCCGAGGCGATCGCTGCCGCGCTGCCGGACGATGCGCTCATAGACGGCGTCGAGATCGCCGGGCCCGGTTTCATCAACTTCCGCGTCAGCGCTCAGGCGCTCCGCGAAGAGCTCGCGTCGATCGTCGCCGCCGGCGACGATTACGGGCGTCAGCCGCGACGCGACCAGCCGAAGATTCTTCTGGAATTCGTCTCGGCCAATCCGACCGGGCCGCTGCACGTCGGACACGGCCGGCACGCTGCATTCGGCGCGTCACTCGGCAATCTTCTCGAGGCGGCGGGGTACTCGGTCGATCGCGAGTACTACGTCAACGACGCCGGCCGTCAGATGGACATCCTCGGCGTCAGCGTGCTACTGCGCGGCTTGGAGCTTGCCGGCGAAGCGCTGACGATGCCGGAGGCCGGCTACAGAGGCGACTACATTCGCGATCTCGCGGCGACGGCCGACATTCCGCGACTTCCTCTGGGCGATCTGCTTCCCGAATCGTCCGAAGGGGACGGCAAAGACAAGTACATCGACGCGCTGATAGCGAACGCGCGAAACCTGATGGGCGACGCGCAGTTCGACGCGCTGCGCCGGCATGCGTTCGAGTCGATACGCGGCGACATCGAAGATGACCTGGCCGAATTCGGGGTGACTTTCGATCGCTGGTTCTCCGAACAGAGCCTGACCGATGAGGCCCGCATCGACGCCGCGCTCGACGTGCTGCGCGAGCGGCGCATGCTGTACGAGAAAGACGGCGCAACCTGGTTCCGCGCCACCGACTACGGCGACGAAAAGGACCGGGTCGTGGTGCGGGCCGACGGCAAGACCACGTATTTTGCCTCCGACATCGCCTACCATTTCGATAAACGCGAGCGTGGCTATGACCACCTCATCGACGTGCTCGGCGCGGATCATCATGGCTACGTGACCCGTGTGCGCGCCGGACTCGAAGCGATGGGCTACGCCGGCGACAGCCTCGAGGTGCCGTTCGTGCAATTCGTGATCCTCTTGAAGGGCGGTGTCAAGCAGCAGATGGGCACCCGCGCGGGCAACTTCGTCACGCTACGCCAGCTCCGCGACGAGGTCGGCAACGACGCCGCACGATTCTTTTTCGTAATGCGGTCGAACGATCAGCATCTCGACTTCGATCTCGACCTTGCCAAGGAGCGATCCAACGAGAATCCCGTCTACTACATCCAATACGCGCACGCCCGCGTCAGGAGCGTGTTCCGTCAGCTCGAGGAGAAAGGGCTCGCGTACGATCAGGCTCGCGGAGAGCGTCAGCTCGGGAGGCTTGTCGAGCCGCAGGAGAATGCCTTGATGTCGTCGCTCTCCCGCTACCCCGAGATCATCGAGCTCGCGGCTAACAATCGCGCGCCGCAACATCTGGTTCACTATTTGCGCGATCTGGCCAACGAGTTCCATACCTACTACAACGCGCATACGTTCATCGTAGACGACGATGCGCTGCGCGACGCGCGCCTGACCTTGATAACTGCCACGCGGATCGTCATTGCCAGCGGCCTCGGCATACTTGGCGTATCGGCTCCCGACTCGATGTAGACGGCATGGCCAAGCGAAAGCGCAGACGAGCTCGAGCCGATCGCCGCGAAGACTATCCGGGCTGGGTTTGGATGCTGTTCGGCCTCGCGATCGGACTCGCTGTCGCCTTCGCGGTTTACCTCAACGCGCGGACCCTGGTTCCAGGGAATGAATCTCCCGTCGCCGCGGCTCCGCGGGCCGGGGTCAACGAGAATCTGGACGACAACGGTGAGGTCGCGACGGCGCAGAGAGAGCCGGAATCGCGGTTCGATTTCTACAAGATGCTGCCGACGTTCGAGGTGGTCATTCCCGAGCAAGAACCCGACGTTACCCGCGACATCGGCCCGCAGGCCATCGTCGAACCCGGTGAATACGTTCTGCAGGCCGGCTCGTTCACGCACTATGAAGACGCCGACCGGCGCCGCGCGGAGCTGGCGCTGCAGGGCATCGAGTCGACGATCCAGCGCGTGTCCATCGACGACAAGACCTATCATCGAGTGCGGATCGGACCGACGCGCGACCTCGATCGATTGAATCTGCTTCGTGCACGGCTGCGGCAGGCGAACATCGACGTACTCAGAATTCGGTTGGGTGACTAGTCGCTGGCAGATGCGAACGATAAGCCTGCTGCTCATCGTTGCTCTCATCGGATGCGCGAGCGATCCGCCGGCCGAAGTGGTCGAGAGCGCGCCGGCAGCAGCGGTCGATATCCCGGCACCCGCCGCGCCCGCGGAGGCCCCGCAGCCGGAGCCCGACGAGCCGTCGGTTCGGCTGTCGATCGCCGCGGTCGGCGACATGATGCTCGGCACCGACTACCCGGAGAATCACCTGCCGGACGACGACGGCGTCGCCTTCCTGGCCGGCGTCGCGCCCATCCTTGGATCGGCGGATTTGACCTTCGGCAATCTCGAAGGCGTCCTGGCCGACGGCGGCGAGCCGGCGAAGCGATGCGTCAATCTCAGCGCCTGTTATCTGTTTCGTTCGCCGACCCGATACGCGCGCTACTTCAGGGACGCGGGTTTCGACGCGCTGAGTCTGGCTAACAATCACGCTCGAGATTTCGGTGAAGAGGGTCGCAGCGCGACGATGCAGGCGCTCCGCGAGTTCGGCATTGCGCATTCGGGGCGAGAAGGCGACTTCGCGACCCTCGTTGCCAAGCAATTACGGGTAGCGTTCGTCGCCTTCGCGGTCACCCGGGACTCGAATCTCATGCACGACTACGAGCTGGCTGCGCGCATCGTCGAGGAGCAGGCCGCGACCCACGATCTCGTGATCGTGTCCTTCCACGGCGGCGCCGAAGGTGAGGGTACGACGCGAATCCCTTTCGCCGAGGAGGAGTACTACGGCGAACCGCGGGGTGACGTGGTGCGTTTCGGACGGAGCATGGTCGACGCCGGTGCGGATCTCGTATTCGGCCACGGGCCCCACGTCGTGCGCGGCATCGAGCGATACAAGGATCGATTGATCGCCTACAGCCTGGGCAACTTCGCCACCTACTACGGCATCAGCGTCGCGGGCCTGAAGGGCATAGCGCCGATTCTGACGGCGACCCTGGACGAGCAAGGACGCTTCGTCGAAGGGCGAATCTACTCTACCGTGCAAATCCGGCCGGGCGGGCCGCAGCTCGATCCCGAAATGCGAGCACTGAACCTGATCGGAAGCCTGAGCGTCAGTGACTTCGGCGAGCCCGGCCTCGATTTTCATCCGGACGGCCGGATCACGAACGCGCCGCGCAGTCATGTCCGACCGATCGGTGACGGCGAGACGGTCCCGTCACGGCGCTGACGACTTGAGCTCGATCTCGACCGACAGGCACGCGTCGATGACGTTGCTCGTCTGACCGCCGAGTGTGACCGCATCCCGCCACTCGACCTCGCCGAATTTGTAGCCGTCCATTCGCGTCTCGCCCGTCTCGTCCGTGATGACCCAGGCACAAGGCGTTAGATAGACGACGACGCGATCCCTCCGAGCGTGCAACGGCTGAGTCTCACCGTGCCGCTCCGTCACCTTGAGCACTCTGACGCGATCGTTCTCCAGCAGCACCTCGAAGATGTGCGGCGCGACTCGCGGCGGATCCAACGCCTTCGGTTGCGCCAGTGCCTTGGTGAGCGTCATGCCGGCCACGAGACCGAGCGCCGCCGCCGTCAGAATTCCCCGATCCAGCTTGGATAGCGCTCCCAACACGTTACGCCCCCGACCGAAAGATTGCGTTTCGCTTCGCATAATCGAAGACCAGCACTGCAAACACGATGAAAACCGCACCACCGACATACACGAACGCCCCGCCAAGCAGCTCTCGATAGCGTACGGAGAAAAATAGCGCGAAGAACGTATGGGCAACGAACAGGAAGAATATCCAAAAGAGAATCTGTTTGGCCCACGGGCGACCCCGCAACCCGTAGCGTGCAAGATTGCCGAACACGACGGCCCAGAAAAGGATCATCGTTGGAATGATGTAGTGCCGGCCGATCACGAAGGTCTGCAGGACCGCGAGAGCCGCGACGACTGCAATCACTGCGGCGATCAAGTCCAGCGAATGCTTGAGCGAGAATGCGTTGTTCATCTTTCGACTTCCGGGACGTTGAAGCGCCAATGGGTGTCTGCTTTTCTTGCAAGCAAGGTTCGCATTCCTTTTACTATAAGCCTACGGTTGCAGCAACAATGAACACCGGCGGCGATACATGACGTTTCACATTCGCAGGCGCGAGCCACTCGAAGACGGCCTGAAGCGAATTGCCCGAGAGCAGATCGGCATCGTAATCGGTCACTTCGAGGACACAGGGCTTTCTCACAACAAGAAAGTCCACAGCCTGAGGGCGCGCTGCAAGAAAATGCGCGCATTGCTGCGGCTGTGCGGCCCGGTGATGGACAGCGCGTTCGCAGAGGAAGACGCGCGTTTCCGCGATGCGGGCATACGCCTTTGCGAGCTGCGAGACGCTTATGTGCAGGCGCAGACGCTGGCGTCATTCAAAGAGAATTACGGCATCAAAATCGAAAACGTCGGCGACTCCTTCGAGGTCGATCCGCAGACTCTGAACGCATCGTTGCTCGAGATGCGTGAAGCATTGGCTGCGGTCGACGACTGGCAGCTGAACGCGACGAGTTTCTACGACATCGCTCCTGGCGTCGCGAGAACCTATCGGAAGGGTTGCCGCGCGTGGCGCCGAGCGCTGGAGAGCGCATCGGACGAGCGTTTCCACAAGCTCAGGAAGTGGGCAAAGTACCTGTGGTATCAGACGCGCATACTGGAGCGGGTCAACAAAGAAACGCTGTATTTACAGCGCATACGGCTGCAGGTACTCGGCGAGGTGTTGGGTCACGCGCACGATCTCGCGGTGCTCGAGGGCGTGCTGTGCGTGCGCGCCGACGCCGATAACTCGATCTTGCAGCGGGCAATCAGGCAAAAGAAACGGCAGTACGTTCAGGCGCTCAAAGTGAGCCGTGAAGTCTTCAGGAAAACGCCCGACGAAGTCGTAGCTAACTTGGCGCTCTGGTGGGTCGATTGGCGCGGCGGTGGTTCAATCGCGTCCTGACGGCGTCAATCGTCAGTCCCGCCGACCGAACGAAAATCGACGCCCAAGGACCGCAACTTGCGATACAGATGGGTACGCTCCATCCCGACGCGCGATGCCAGCTTACCGACCTTGCCGTCGCACAGCACAAGCTGCTGCTGCAGATAGGCGCGCTCGAACTGCTCGCGCGCCTCGCGCAGCGGTAGCGACAGCAAATCCTGCTTCACCAGCGGCTCGTCGCTGGCCACGGCCGCACTGATCTCACGCTCGATCTCTTCGAGCGTGATTTCCTCGTCCTGGCCCGTCAGCAGCAGACGTCGGACCAGGTTCTTGAGCTCACGCACGTTATCGGGCCAGGGGTAGTTGCGCAGCCGGTTCTGGGCCGCAACGCTGAAGCGGCGGAACGATACGCCCTCCGAATCGACCAGTCGATCGACGTAGTAGCTCAAGAGCTCCGGAACGTCTTCGGAATAGTCGCGCAGCGGCGGCACGCGCACGGTCAGCGTGTTCAACGCGGCGAGCAGCTCGCGGCGAAGCTTGCCGGACTCGATCTGCTCCTCGTAATCGGAGCGGACGGTCGCAATCACACGGGCACGGACCGTGACCGCTTCGTGCCCCCCCGTGCGCACGAAGCTCCCCTGCTCGAGCACGCTTTGCACGAGCTTTTGCGCCTGTTCGGTCAGGTCACTCAGTTCGTCGATCAGCAACGTGCCGTCTTCGGCGTTCTCGAAGTATCCGGTGTGGATCTCGTTGTTCGCCTCGCTGCCGAAAAGCTGTTCCTCGACATTGTTATCGGTCAGCGAGGCAGCGATTATCGTCACGAGCGGCGCGTCCGCCCGAGGGCTCAGTCCGTGCATGTAGCGGCCGAATGCGCTGCGGCCGGTGCCGGGTTCGCCGACGAACAGAACCGGAGAGTCGAGCGCAGCGAGCTTTTGCACACGCTCGCGCAGTTCCTGCATCAACTGGCTGCGCCCGACGGGCGCCAGTAACGACGGCAAGAGCGTGCGCGCTGCGGCACCGGGCTTGCGCGACGACTCGAGCGCGCGCTCCACCGTGCGCAGAAGCTTGGCGATCGACAGCGGCTTCTCGACGAAATCGAAGGCGCCGAGACGCGTCGCCTCGACCGCCGTATCGACGGTGCCGTGACCGGACATGACGACCACGGGACAGTCGAGATTGCCCTGCTCCGACCACTCCCTGAGCAACGAGATGCCGTCGGTGTCGGGCATCCAGATGTCCAGCAAGATGAGATCCGGCTTGGCGCTGTCCCGGGCGGCCCGCGCTTCCGCGGCATCGCCCGCAACGGTCACCTCGTAGCTCTCGTCGGTGAGTATTTCCTGTATCAGCGCACGAATGTCCGCCTCATCATCCACGACCAGCACATGTCCCGTGCTCATGCTCTTTCCCTCCGTTTCTCCGCTCGACTCGGCAGCACCGCAACCATCGCTTCGCGCGCAGCGTCGTCAACCGGGAGTCTGATACGAATCATCGCGCCGCCAGCTTCGCGATTGTCCGCTTCGATAGTGCCTCCGTGTTCTTCCACGAGTTTTTTCACGATCGCCAGACCCAACCCGGTACCCTTCGGTTTGGTCGTGACGTAAGGATCGAAAATCTGGCTCAGAGAACCCGTCTGGAACCCCGGGCCGTTGTCCCCCACGACGATCTCGATCATCGGTACATCCTGATACTCCGCAGCGTGTACCTGAACGTCGATTCGGCCCTGATCGACGTTTTCCAGCGCTTCGATCGCATTCCTGAGCAGGTTGTGCAGTATCTGCCGCATGCGGCCGACGTCCGCCTCGATGACCGGCAGCGACGAATCGACCGTCAGCACGATGCGTATCTGCTGCTCCTGGGCCCGATAGAGATCGACGACCTCGTGCACGAGTTGGTCCATATCGACCCGGCTCAAGTCGATGTCCGGAGCGCGGGCGTATTCGCTGAAGGCGTTGACCATCTCTTTCATTGCCTCGACCTGCTGCACGATCGTGTGCGTCGCGCGATCCAGGATCTGAGCATCTTCGCTCGGCAGCTCGCTCAGGTACTTGCGGCGCATGCGTTCGGCGGATAGCTGTATCGGCGTCAGCGGGTTCTTGATCTCGTGCGCCAGTCGCCGCGCGACCTCGCCCCAGGCCGCGTCACGCTGCGCCTGCAAGAGGCCCGTGATGTCGTCGAACACGATGACGAAACCGGGCTCGTGATCCTCGTCGCCGGGCAGCGTCGTGCAGGCACAGGTCAACACGCGCCGGCCGACTTCGCCGCGTAAGACGATCTGTTCGCGCCATTCGTTCTCGCCCCGGCTCAAATGCAGCCGCGCCACGTCGACCAGCTGCTCCAACAGGGGCTGACCTTTGGCGACCTCGGTCAACGGCTCGCCGACCCGATTCTCCAGGTCGACGTTCAAAATCGCTCCGGCCGCCTGATTTGCCGTACGGATCGTGAGATCCGCCTCCAGCGAGACCACGCCGGTGGACAGACGCGCGAGGATGATCGCCAGGTTCTCGCGTTCGGCTTCGACCTGTGCCTGGCTCAGGCTCGCCTGGCGGCGCGCCGCGGCCAGCCGCTGCGTCATGTCGTTGAAAGAGCTGATCAGGAAGCCGATTTCGTCCCGCGACGGTGTCGGCAGCCGGGTGTCGAAATCGCCTTTCGCGACGGCCCGCGTGCCGGCGACCAGATTCTGAATCGGCGCGACCAGCCGCCGCGACAGAATCAGCGCGCCGTAGATCGATGCCAAAAGCGAGATCATCAAGACGATCGTCAGCGTGAGGGAGAAGGCCCGCTTCAGCGGCTCGCGCAAGTAGACGAGACGCTTGTACTCGGTGTAGGACGAGTCGACGTTGTTCGCCATGCGAGCGATACGCTCGCTCACCGGGAAGCTCGCGCTCACGAGGCCGATGATCTCCGGTCGCCGCGTACTTACGAGCGGCACGGCGGTGCGGATCTCGTAGGTACCGCGTTCCAGCGGCGTGAAGCTGACGTACGGTCGGTTCTGCCGCACCTGCATCAGCACCTCCTCACTCGGCGGCGCCGGCAGGCTGTCGGTGGTGCGCTCGGTGCTCGTCGCCAGGATCTGGCTATTGCGGCCGAACACCGTGATCTCGCTGGCGTTGCTCTCATCCCGCAAGGCGCCTATCTCGAGCATCATTTGCGCGCTGCTCGATTCGCGCAGACGATTCGCGATTTGCACGGTGGTGTTCAGGCGACTGCGCATCTGCAGCTCGAGCGCCGCTCGGCTCAGCGCCAAGGCGTCGTCGAGACCTTGCTCGACTTCGACGTTGAACCAGGTATCGATGCCGCGATTGATGAACTGCATCGAGAAATAGAACACAACCAGGAGTGGCACTACGGCCAGACCCACGAACATGCCGACCATCCGCGCCTTGAGCTTCGATCCGGGTACGTGGGCACGATAGTCGCGGAACAGCCGCACAAGATTGCCGACCAACAGCAACAGCAGCACGAGCAGGCCGGCAACGTTGACCAACAAGATCACGTTGGCGAGCCGGTCGAACTGCTCCGAGTTCTGCGCCGTTCGGCTGAGCATGAACAGCGCGACGAGCGCGAGGATGACGCCCAGCGCTCCGATCGTCCCGTAGACGACGCGTCTTATCGTTCGAGCAACCATTCGTACCACTCACTCTCGAGCTGCCATTGGTCGCGCCAGAAGAACAGCATGCGAAGCGGCGCCGGATACTGACGCAGACTTAGGAGCGCACGCAGTCGTAGCCGGTAGGTGCTGCCCGGATCCAACAGTGCATCATCGATGATCGGCAGACCCTGCACGCGTCCGAGATTGTTGAGCGCCGAATAAAGCGTCGCGAACGACTCCTGCTCGCCGCTGTTTAAGTTTCGCACCAGGTAGCGCTGGCTCAGCGGCCGGTATTCGAGCTCGTATTGCACGCTGAGCTCGGCGGCGCCGGCATCAGGCAAGAAGCGGCGCACGCGAATGACCTCGACCTGCACCTCGATCGTCAGCGGGACGCCGCTGGTGAGGGCGTCGTTGGCCTCGTCGCTGAGCAGCAGTTGCAGCCGCGCATCGAGCTCTACGACGCCGTCGATCAGCGCCGTGGTGGCCGAACGCACGTTGAAATAGCCCTGGTGCTGTGGCGCGTTCTGCCCCGACGCGGGCGCCGCCGCGAGCGGCAGAACGGCCATGAGCACTATTGCCATCAGGGCTTTGGCTGGTTCAGTCATCGGTTGCTCAGGAGGCTTTTTCCAGGCACGCGAAGTAGAAGCCGTCCATCCCTCGCACGCCGGGCAGTATTTGGAACCCTCGGGATCTCGGACACATTAGAGCGTGGATGTTGTTATTTGGCAACACGTTATTTTCCCGGGCCTGCCCGTGCCGTTCGGCAAAGCGCTCCATGACCCCTTCGTTCTCCTCTCGTAGGACGGAGCAGGTGACGTACAGCAGTCGTCCGCCCGGCGCCAATAGGCGCCATGTGGCCTCGAGCAGCTCAAGCTGCGTCGCCGCCAGCACCGGAATGTCGCTCGCGCGGCGCAGGTGCTTGATGTCCGGATGCCGCCGGATCACCCCGCTCGCCGAACAGGGAGCATCGAGCAGGATGCGATCGAACCTCTGAGAATCCCACCACCGTTCTGGTTTCGATGCGTCAGCCGCCAAAACGGTTGCCTGAAGCCCGAGACGCCCGAGCGTCTCTTCGATCATTACGACGCGCTCGGGGTCGGCATCGATAGCGGTTAGAGTGGCGCCTGGGCCCGCCAGTTCCAGTAACTGGGCGGCCTTTCCGCCCGGCGCCGCACAGGCGTCCAAGAGCCGGCTCCCGCCGTCCGCGAGCAGCCACGGCGCCGCCAGCTGCGCCGCGGCATCCTGTACCGAGACGCAGCCTTCGGCAAAGCCGGGCAGCGCCTCCACGGCCATCGGCTGTTCGAGCCGTATCGCCTGCTCGACGCCGGCTAAGACCGAGCCGGGGGCCGGCGCTCCCGTTGCCTCCCGGAGGCGTTCGAGATACCGCTCGGTCGTTGCCCGGCGACGATTGACGCGGAGCCACATCGGCGCCTGCTCGTTGTTCGCCGCCAGGATGCGCTGCCAATCGTCCGGCCAATCCCGCCTGAGTCGATCGATGAGCCATTGTGGATGATCGAAGCGGACCTCCTCCGACGCGGAGCCGTCCAATGCCGGGGGCCGGCGCAGGAAATTTCTCAGGACCCCGTTGACCAGCGGCTTGAGCTTGGGCCGCCTGAGCAATCGTGCCGCTTCCACGGTCAGGGATACGGCGGCGTGGTCGGAAACCCGGGTATCGGTCAGTTGATAGATCCCGACCGCGAGCAGAGCGCCGACGACTTGGTCGCGCGCCTTCAACGGCCGCTTGAGGAACGCGCCGGCCTGGGCCATGAGCCGCCAGTGGAAACGAACGGTGCCGTAGCTCAAGAGCCGCAAGAGACTGCGCTCCGACGGCGCGACCCGCCGATCGGCGTCTCCGAGCGCGGCATCGAGCGAGCGTCCGCCGTGGACTACCGCATGAACCGCCTTTGCGGCTTCGGCGCGGATCCGGGCGCCGGCCGCTTGGGATTGCTCAGCCATCGCCCGCGCTAAAAGACCCGGGTCGCCCGTCAGGACGAGCTCCCACGCAAGCCCCGACCATTGCCGCTCGGCTATTCAAAGCGGCGGCCGACGAGATCGAGCTGCGCGGCGAACTCGGCGGCGGAGACCGCCCGCCGGCCGGGACGCTGCAGGCGGGTCATGACGAGCGAGCCGCAACCACAGGCGACCTCGATGCCGCTGGCTCCGGCGGCCAGGACCTTGCCCGTCGGCCGCGCGTCGCGTTTGCCTGTTCGGGCCCGCCAGCACTTGATCACTTCGCCTTCGAGCGCGAATCGAGCGCCGGGGACCGGGTTGTACGCCCGCACCCGTCGTTCGAGCTCGTCTGCGGCCAGGCTCCAGTCGATCGCGGCGTCGGCGCTCTTAATCTTGCCCGCGTAGGTCGCGGCCTCCTCGTCCTGCGGCTCCGGCTCGAGCGTCCCGTTCAGAATCGACCCCAGGTGCTCGGCGAGCAAGCGGCCGCCGAGCGCGGCGAGCCGATCGTGCAGATCGCCGGCGGTGTCCTCGTCGCCGATCGGCACCGCGTGTTGCACGTAGACCGGACCGCTATCGAGCCCCGACTCCATCCGCATCAGGCTTATACCCGTCTCGCGATCGCCGGCCAGAATCGCGGCCTGTATCGGCGCCGCGCCGCGCCATCTCGGCAAGAGCGACGCATGCACGTTCACACAGCCGTGACGCGGCACGCTCAACACCGCCTGCGGTAGCAGCAAGCCGTACGCAGCGACCACCATGACGTCCGGCTCGAGATCCGCGAGCGCTTGCACCACCTCCGCATCCTTGAGCGTCGCCGGCTGCAGGACGCCGATGTCGCGAGACAGCGCACAGCGCTTGACGGGGCTCGGGGAGAGCTTGCGACCGCGACCCGCGGGTCGGTCCGGCTGCGTCAGCACGGCGACGGGTTCGATGCCCGCCTCGAGCAATGCCTCGAGCGACGCCAGCGCGAAATCCGGCGTGCCGGCGAAGACCACTCTGGGCGTGCTCACGATCTCGGCGGTCGCGGCGTGGCGTATGCGGATTGCGGTGACTAGAGGACGGCGGCCGGAGCGGCTTGGCGTCGTTCCTTCATGAGCCGCTTTCTGATTCGCTGGCGCTTCGCCTCCGACAAATAGTCGACGAACAGCTTGCCGTCGAGATGATCCATCTCGTGCTGCACGCAGACAGCGAGGAGTCCGTCCATCTCCTTCTCGCGGGCCTTTCCGTCACGGCCCAGGTACCGCACGCGGATGCGCTCGGCGCGTTCCACCTCGGCGTAGAATCCCGGCACCGACAGACAGCCTTCCTCGGTGATGATCTGGCCCTGCCGATCGATGATCTCCGGATTGATCAGCACCTGCGGATCGTTCTTCTCGCTGCTGACGTCGGCAACCAACAGACGCCGATGCACGTCGACCTGGGTCGCCGCCAGGCCGATACCCGGCGCCGCGTACATGGTCTCGAACATGTCGTCGATCAGGCGACGGAGAGCGTCGTCGACCTCCTCGACGGGCAACGCCTTGGTGCGCAGCCGGGGGTCCGGAAATTCGAGTACGTTGAGTATTGCCATGAGACCTTGGGCCCAAACTCGTGTAAATTGCCAGTTATTACAGCTAAATAATTGACTTCATTGAATAAGGTAGCGGACAATGCCGCGTGAAATCCCCGTCGTCAAGCCGCGATTTGGACGGGAATTGTGACGTGTTTGGCAGCTTGCCAGGCGGCGACACGACATATTATACAACGCTTGCCTCATCGCAGGCGTGAACCCCACGATGATGGAGCACCCGTCGACCATGTTCCAAAACAACAATCGCACGACACGAATCTTCCGGTTGAGCACAGTCGCGCTGGTCGCTTCTCTCGCCGGTTGCTCACTGAACCCGTTTGCCGACGATGAGCCGCAGGCGACGCCTCGGCCGGTCGAGAATCGCGCAGCCACGGCGTCCAGCCGCGCGACCTCATTGGATCCGAATGCGGCGCAGTCGTCGACGAGCTTCGCCCAGACGCAGCCGATGGCCCAAGAGATGCCGCGGCAGGTGCCGCTGGCCGATAGCGCGCCCGATCGATACACCGTCCGGGAAGGCGATACCCTTTGGGACATCGCCTCCACGTTTCTGCGGGATCCCTGGTATTGGCCCGAAGTCTGGTATATCAACCCGCAGGTCGAGAACCCACACCTTATATACCCCGGGGACGTGCTGGCGCTCGTCACGATCGACGGCCGCGAACGTATCACTACCGTGCGGGGATCGGCGTATAGGCTGTCGCCGCAGGTGCGGGTCACGCCGCTGACCGAATCGGTCACCAGCATTCCGTACGAGCAGGTCTCGGCGTTCCTCTCGCGCGGCATGGTCCTAGAGCGCGGCCAGGCCGACGGGCTGCCCTACGTGCTCGCGACGCGCGGCGATCACATGGTGGCCGCGGCCGGGAACGACGTCTACGTCCGCGGGGGCGACGCGTCGGCGGCCGGCACCCGCTACAGCCTGGTTCACGTCGGTGACGAGCTGGTCGACCCGGACGACGGCCGGACTGTCGGCTATCAGGGTATCTTCATCGGCGAGGGGGTTCTGGCCCGGGGCGGCGATCCGGCGACCATTTCGTTGACCGACACCAACCGCGAAGTGCTGCAGGGCGATCGGCTGGTGCCGGAGACCGTCGACATTCCCTTGAATTTCTTCCCCAAAGCGCCCGATTATGAGGTCGACGGCCGTATCATCTCCGTAGTAGACGGAGTATCACTGATCGGCCAATACCAGGTCGTCGTTATCAATCGCGGCGCTCGCGACGGCGTCGCCCCCGGCGACGTGCTGTCGGTGTACCAGGCGGGCGACGTGGTTCGCGATCGCTACGCCGGCGGCTTCCGCGTATCGGGCGGCGAGAAAGTCAAGCTCCCGGACGAGGAAGCCGGCACGATCATGGTATTTAAGGTGTACGACCGGATCGGTTACGGGCTCGTGATGGAAGCCACCGAGGCAATCCACGTGCTCGACGCGGTACGAAACCCCAGTTGATGACGCCTCGAGAAGCCGGCGCCCTCGACGGGGCGCCGGCTTTTTTCGTGGGCAAGGCTTGAGGGTAGTTCTTGATTGACCTTTCGGAATCCGCCTGGCTCGACGATCCCGAGCATCACCGAATCGAGCGGAGCGACTACCCCGAGCTTTTATGTCAGCTCGCCGATGCGCCGGCAGCGCTTTACATAGTCGGCAATCCGGACGCGCTACATCTGCCTGCGATCGCGATCGTCGGCAGCCGCAATCCCAGCCGCGGCGGTTACGAAAATGCGTTCCGCTTTTCCCAGCACCTCGCGCGGGCCGGCTTCTGCATCATCAGCGGCCTGGCGCAGGGCATCGACACGGCCGCGCACCGAGGCGCGCTCGATGCGGGCGCGCCGACCGTGGCGATCTTGGGCCACGGCCTCGATCGGATATACCCGGCCGCCAACCGCGGGCTCGCCGCGGAGATCGCGAACAACGGCGCGCTGGTCTCCGAATATCCGCTCGGCACGCCGCCGCGTCGCGAGCACTTTCCCGAGCGTAACCGTTTGATTAGCGGCTTGAGCCTCGGCACTTTGGTCGTGGAAGCCGCACGCCGCAGCGGTTCCTTGATCACGGCTCGTCGGGCCGGTGATCAAGGCCGCGAAGTGTTCGCCATTCCGGGATCGATTCACAATCCGATGTCCCGCGGTTGTCACCAATTGATCCGTCAGGGCGCAAAACTGGTCGAATGCGTCGACGATATTTTGGGCGAGCTGGCGCCCTTGGTTGGTCACGTTATGCAAAATCACGCCGACAAGGCCGAGTCGGCCGAGCGGATCGAACGCGACCCGGAATACGATCTGCTTCTCGACGCGCTCGGATTCGATCCGCAATCGCCCGATCAGCTCGCCAAGAAATCCGGTTTGACGATCGAACAGGTTTCCTCCATGCTTCTGATCCTGGAGCTCGAGGGAGAAATCGAATCGCTGCCTGGCGGTCGGTTCTCCAAGTTGGACACCTAGGATTTGTGCCCAATTCGCGCTCGATCGGCAACCAGTCGCGGGCGACTGAGCGTCGAGAGACGTCGATCGCGATCGACTTCGGATTTAGTGGCACGGATCGCTGTGACTTCACGATGTTAGGAGCGGCTCCAGGCATGAAAGAAGGCGTATTCGACGTCCTGATGTACCTCTTCGAGACCTACATCGACGCCGATGATGATCCGGAACCGGATCAAAACGAGCTGCGCGGCGAATTGACCAAGGCTGGCTTCGGCGACACCGAAATCGAGCGCGCACTCGACTGGCTCGACGGCCTGGCCGACAGTCATGTCGAACGTATTCTGAATCCGCAGACGGAAAACGGTACCCGCGTCTACAACGATGTCGAGCTCGAGCGGCTGGATACTAATTGCCGCGGCTTCATCGCTCACCTGGAACAGATCGGAATCCTGTCGCCGCCGCAGCGCGAATTGCTGATCGATCGGCTGCTGGCTCTGGAAACACCCGACATCGACGTCGAGCAGATCAAGTGGGTCGTGTTGATGGTGTTGTTCAGCCAGCCGGGACAAGAAGTCGCTTACGCACGCATGGAAGACCTGGTTTTCGAAGAGGACCGCAACGACCTGCATTAGTCGCCTCTGACGGGAGCTCCTCGGGCCTTTCCGGACGTTCCCGTGACAAAATTTCTTGACACCCAGCGATCAAGAAGGTATCTGAACCGCGGCGTAGTCCGCGGTTTTTCGCTTTACGCTCGGAAAGACGATCAGCATACGGAGTATGGATGTCCCGCAATCTCGTCATCGTTGAGTCACCCGCCAAAGCCAAGACGATTGCCAAGTACCTCGGCAAGAATTTCGACGTCATGGCGTCGTACGGACACGTGCGCGACCTGGTCCCGAAGGAAGGCGCGGTCGATCCTGAGCAGGGATTCGCGATGAAGTATCAACTCATCGAGCGAAACGAGAAACACGTCAACGCGATCATCCGAGCTCTGAAAAAATCGGACGCGCTGTACCTCGCCACCGACCCGGACCGAGAGGGCGAGGCAATCTCCTGGCACCTGATCGAGCTGCTGAGAGAAAAGAACGCGCTGAACGACAAGCCGGTGCATCGCGTGGTCTTTTACGAGATTACGAAGGACGCGATAAAGGAAGCGATCGAGCATCCGCGCGACATCTCTAGTGATCTCGTGACGGCGCAGCAGGCGCGGCGCGCGCTCGACTATCTGGTCGGGTTCAATCTGTCTCCGCTGTTATGGAAGAAAGTGCAGCGCGGGCTGTCGGCCGGTCGCGTACAGAGCCCCGCGCTCCGCATGATCGTTGAGCGCGAGCAAGAGATCGAGAAGTTCAAAGCGCGCGAATACTGGACTATCGAAGCCGACGTCAGCAAAGAACAGCAGCCGTTCGTCGCTCGCCTCGTCCGCTACAAGGGCGAGAAGGTCGAGCAGTTCAGCTTCGAGAACGCCGAGGCCGCTCACGAGGTAGAGCGCACGCTCTTAGAGGCGGCGCAGGGCGAGCTCGAGACCGTCATGGTCGAGAAGAAACAGCGGCGCCGAAATCCTGCCGCTCCGTTCACGACCTCGACCCTGCAGCAGGAAGCCTCGCGCAAACTGGGGTTCAACACTCAGCGGACGATGCGCGTTGCGCAGAAGCTCTATGAGGGTATCGAGCTCCCCGGCGAGGGCAACGTCGGCCTGATCAGCTATATGCGCACCGACTCGGTGACGCTCGCTCAAACCGCGCTCGAAGAAATCCGCCGGACCATCGCCGAACGCTATGGCGCCGAGAACGTGCCCGATGCGCCGCGCGAATTCAAGACGAAAGCGAAGAACGCACAGGAAGCGCACGAGGCCATTCGCCCGACGTCGGCGGCGCGTACCCCCGAGTCCCTCGAAGGCCAGATCGACGACGAGCAGCTCAGGCTGTATACGCTGATCTGGCAGCGCACGATGGCCTGCCAGATGGTCCCCGCCGTGTTCGATACGGTCACACTGGAGTTCGCCGCGGGCCCTGACCGTGCCGATGGCCATCGTCTGCGCGCCAACGGCTCGGTGCTGGTCGAACCCGGCTTCATGGCCGTCTACAAGGAAGGCAAAGACGACGGCGGGCCGGACGACAGCGATCGACTGCTGCCCGAGATCGCCGAAGGCGACGTCGTCTCGCTCGACGCGCTGCGCCCGGAACAGCATTTCACCGAGCCGCCGCCACGCTACACCGAAGCGAGCCTCGTCAAAGCGCTCGAGGAATACGGCATCGGCCGACCGTCGACCTACGCAAGCATCATTGCGACGCTCAAGAATCGCGAGTACGTCGAAATGGACGGCAAGCGATTCCACCCGACCGACATCGCACGAATCGTCAACGGCTTCCTGACCGAGCATTTCACGCAGTACGTCGACTACGATTTCACGGCGCGGCTGGAGGACGACCTCGATGCCGTATCTCTCGGCGAGAAACAGCTCGTGCCGCTGCTGCAAAGTTTCTGGAAGCCGTTCTCCGAACTCGTCGAGGAGAAGGAAGAAAGCGTCACGCGCGAGCAGGTCGCGATGGCGCGAGAGCTCGGCACGGATCCGAAATCCGGCAAGCCCGTAACGGTGCGCATGGGACGCTACGGCCCGTTCGTCCAGATCGGCACGAAGGACGACGAGGAGAAGCCGAAGTTTGCCGGGCTCAGGCCCGGCCAAAAAATGAACGACATTGCGCTCGAGGACGCGCTCGAGCTGTTCAAGCTGCCGCGCAAGCTCGGCGAAACCCCGGACGGCCTGCCGGTCTCCGCTAGCGTCGGTCGTTTCGGACCGTACGTGCGCTACGGTGACAAGTACGTCTCGATGCGTGATGACGACCCTTACACGATCGAATTGCCGCGGGCGCTCGAGCTCATCGAAGAGAAAAAGATCGCCGACGCGAATCGCATCATTCAGGATTTCGAAGACGACGGCATCCAGGTTCTGAACGGCCGTTACGGGCCCTACGTCACGGACAAGACCAAGAACGCCCGCGTACCGAAGGATCGAGATCCGAAGTCGCTGACCTTGGAGGAATGTAAAGAGCTGCTGGCCGCCGCACCGGCGCGCGGTCGCCGCGGCAAGAAGAAGGCAGCCAAGACCGGCACGAAGAAAGCGGCGGCCAAGAAAAAGGGCGCGAAGAAAAAGACGGCGAAGAAAAAAGCCGTCAAGAAGAAAACGGCGCAGAAGGCGTAGGAGCCCGCCCTTACCGGCGGTCCGTTACACATGCAAACGGAGCCCCTAAAAAAAGCCGGCCGCATCTTGGACGCGGGCGGCGTCGTCGCCTATCCGACCGAAGGCGTCTACGGGCTCGGCTGCCTGCCGGACTGTCTCGAAGCGGCCGCGCGCATTCTCGCCATGAAACGGAGAGATCCGGGCAAGGGCCTCTTGCTCATCGGCTCGCGAATCGAGCAGCTCGCACCGTGGATCGACCTCGACGACGCCGCGGGAAAACTCGCCCCGAGCGCGGAAGGGCCCATCACCTGGGTCGTCCCGGCGTCGGCGGACGCCCCGTTTTGGATCACGGGCGACAATCCGGGCGTCGCCGTGCGCATCACCACGCACCCGATTGCCTCCGCTCTATGCGACGCGGCACGATCGGCCCTGGTCTCCACCAGCGCCAATCGGGCCGGGCGTCCCCCGGCGCGAACCGCTTTCGTGCTTCGGCGCCGCTTCCGTCGTTTAGTAGACTACATCGTCCCCGGTCAATGCGGTCCGGCGGCGGGGCCATCGGAGATCCGCGTTCTCGAAACCGGCGAGGTCCTGAGGTCGGCCAGCCGATGACACACGAGCCACTTGCCACAGCGGATGTCGAGAGCTACCTGAAAGCGCTTCAGCGAACGATCTGTTCGACGCTGGAGGGCATCGATG
>JBFGFX010000014.1:0-24006 GCA_041579335.1 Woeseiaceae bacterium
CCGCCACCGCCGCCGCCGCCGCCGCCGCGCAGGTCGATACTGTCGCCGCTGAACACATCGCCGCCGCCGCACCCGCTCAGCACGAGTGCTGCCAGAAGCGCCGACGTCTTCATGTAATTCGATGATTTCATTGCCGAATACTCCAAAGCGTTCCGGCGGAATCCTTACAGAGTTCAGCCGGCAATTCTGGGCACAGTGTCTCAGTTTTTGTCATAACATAAGCAACGGTGTGCGACCATGCCGGCGCGACGAACGGCGGATGGCCGCACGGCGACCGCTGGCACCGCCTGAATCGCGGTGCTATTTTCGCTGGCTCGGTGCGATCCAGGAGACGAACATGCGGCTGCTCATCGCTTGCCTTCTACTAGCCATTACCGGCTCACTGTCCGGCGTCGCGGTCGTCAACGCCGCGGATGCGCCGCGGGTATTCATGTTCGTCCGGGACGGCTCGCGAGATCTCGAGCTGATGCTGACCAAGGAAGTCGGCGTCATGCGAGCGATGCTGGAGGCGGCGGGATACGAGGTCGACGTGGCGACGGCCGACGGTCGGCCGCTCAGCACAGCGATGACCACGCTGACCCCGACCGTCGCGCTTGCGGAGGTCGACATTTTCGATTACGCCGGCGTCGTGCTGCCCTGCATGGCGCCGGCGCCCGGGAACCCGGTGCCGCCCGAGGTGGACTCGATCATGGAGCAGGCCGTCTCGCTCGGCCTGCCGATTGCCGCCTCGCGCGGTTCGGTGGCAACCCTCGCGAGAGCCGGCGGTATCGCCGACCGTCGCTATGCGTTTGCGCGCTCGGTCGACGTCGAAGAAAGGCCCGAATTTTCAGGCGGCGACTATCGCGGCATCGGCGTCGTGCGGGACGGCAACATCAGCACCGCCGGCATCTGCCCGCTCGCATCGAGGGAGCTCGGCGAAGCCGACGGTACCGTCGAACTGATGCGCGCGTTCATAGAGTCGTTGGCCGAACGAAGCTGATCGAGCTCGGGACCAAAACGCTATGCAAGACGATTTGATCGCTCAGGGCGTCGAATTGATGCTGGTCGGCATGGGAACCGTGTTCGCGTTCTTGACCGTCCTCGTTGGCGCCACGAGCCTGATGTCCACCCTGGTAATGCGACGAGCAGCGGTGACGGCGAACGCGGGCGGCCCGAGCAACGAAGAGCTTGCGGCAATGAGCGCCGCAATCGCCCGACATCGCCGCAAGTCCACGAACTGAAGAAGCAGAGAACAACTATGACCGAGGCAAAGCCGCTCGGGATCACCGAGTTGGTCCTTCGCGACGGACACCAGAGCCTACTGGCGACACGGATGCGCATCGACGACATGCTGCCGATCGCCGAGAGACTCGACCGGGTGGGCTACTGGTCGCTCGAGACCTGGGGCGGCGCGACGTTCGACGCCTGCATCCGCTACCTGGGTGAGGATCCGTGGGAGCGCATCCGCGAGCTCAAGAAAGCGATGCCGAACACGCCGCAGCAAATGCTGTTTCGCGGCCAGAGCATCCTGGGATACCGCCACTACGCGGACGACGTGGTCGAGAAATTCGTCGAGCGTGCCGCGGTCAACGGCGTCGACGTATTCCGCATCTTCGATGCGATGAACGACGTGCGCAACCTCGAGACCGCGGTGAAGGCGACGCTCGAGGTCGGCAAGCATGCGCAGGGAACGATCTCCTACACCGTGAGCCCGGTACACACGGTCGATCTATGGGTCGACCTCGGTCGCCGGATCGAGGACCTCGGAGCACATTCCATCTGCATCAAAGACATGGCCGGCCTGCTGCGGCCGTATGCGGCGTACGATTTGGTGAAGCGCTTGAAAGAGGCCGTCGACATCCCGATCCAGCTCCACTGCCACGCCACGACCGGGCTGTCTACGGCGACCTGTGTGAAGGCTACCGAGGCAGGCGTCGATCGGATCGACACCTCGGTGTCGTCGATGAGTATGACCTACGGCCATTCGCCGACCGAGGCGCTGGTCGCGATCATGGAGGAGAGCGATCGTCCCACCGGCCTCGACATCATGCTAATCGAGGAAATCGCCGCGTACTTCCGCGAGGTCCGCAAGAAGTATGCGCGCTTCGAAGGCAGCTTGAAGGGGGTCGATTCGCGCATCCTGGTCGCACAGGTCCCGGGCGGCATGCTGACCAATCTCGAAAACCAGCTGCGCGAACAAAATGCCAGCGACCGCATCGACGAGGTGCTCGAGGAAATCCCCCGGGTCCGCGAAGATCTCGGCATGATCCCGCTGGTCACGCCGACGTCGCAGATCGTCGGCACGCAGGCGGTCATCAACGTGCTGTCGGGTAAGCGCTACCAGACCGTCACGAAGGAAGCCGCCGGCATCCTCAAGGGCGAATACGGGGCGACGCCGGCGCCGCTCAACGCAGCGCTGCAGAAAAAAGTCTTGAACGGCGGCGAGCCGGTAACCTGCCGGCCTGCCGACCTGCTCAAACCCGAGATCGAAGTGCAGACGGCGCAGATCGAGAAGCTCGCGCTCGAGGGCGGCTATTCGCTGAGCGAGAACAAGATCGACGACGTGCTGACCTACGCGCTGTTTCCGCAGGTCGGCTCGCACTTCCTCGAACATCGCGGCGACCCGTCGGCGTTCGAGCCGCCGCCGTCCGCCACGGATGCGACACCGGCGGCGTCCGCGGCGCCGGCGTCGCACGCGGGTCCGTCCGTCTACGACGTACGCGTCAACGGCAAATCCTACTCGGTCGAAGTGGCGGAATCCGGGGCCCTGAGTGAGGTGCGGCCCGGGCCGTCCGTGCCCGCGTCCCGGGTGAACGGGGAAGCCGTCACCGCCATGCTTGCCGGCAACGTGTTCAAGGTCCTCGTGCACGCCGGCGAGCAGGTCAGCGAGGGGCAGCCGCTGGTCGTGATCGAGGCGATGAAGATGGAGACCCAGATCAGCGCGCCGTTTGCCGGCAAGGTCGCCGAAGTGTGTGTCAGCGAGGGTGACACCGTCGCGGTGGGCGATACGCTCGTCTCACTGGCCTGACGGATGGAGTTGATCGAACAGATCTGGCTAAGCTCCGGCCTGTACCAGATCACGCCGGGTCGGCTCGTCATGATCGGCGTCGGACTGACGCTCTTGTATCTTGGCATCGTCAAGAACTTCGAGCCGCTCTTGCTCGTTACGATCGGCTTCGGCGGCATCCTGAGCAATATCCCGGGCGTCGAGATCGCGACCGGCGACGGCCTCCTGCACCTTACCTACGTCGTCGGTATCGAGACCGGCGCATTCCCGCTGATTATTTTCATGGGCGTCGGCGCACTGACGGATTTCGGGCCGCTGCTCGCGAACCCGCGTACGCTGTTTCTGGGTGCCGCCGCGCAGTTCGGCATTTTCGCGACACTCTTGGGCGCACTCGCGCTGACGGCGCTCGGTTGGATGGACTTCTCGCTTCGCGAGGCGGCCGCGATCGGCATCATCGGCGGTGCCGACGGCCCCACCGCGATCTACGTCGCCGGCCAGCTAGCGCCGAACCTGCTGGGCGCGATCGCGGTCGCGGCCTACTCGTACATGGCGCTGGTGCCGCTGATCCAGCCGCCGATCATCAAAGCGCTGACCACCGAGAAGGAACGCGCGATCGGAATGGTGCAGCTGCGCGAGGTATCCAAGGCCGAACGCATTCTGTTTCCGCTGGTCCTGCTGCTGCTCGTGGCGGCGTTGCTGCCGTCCGCTGCGCCGCTGATCGGCATGCTGACCTTTGGCAACCTCATGCGCGAGTGCGGTGTCGTCGAGCGGCTGTCCCACACGACCCAGAACGCACTCATTAATATAGTCACCATATTCTTGGGCCTTGCCGTGGGTTCAAAACTGTCTGCAGAAGAGTTCCTCGTGCCGAGCACGCTCGGCATCCTGGTTCTCGGCATGGTGGCGTTCGCGATCGGCACCGCGAGCGGCGTGCTCATGGGCAAGCTGATGAATCGGCTTTCAGCGCAGCCGGTCAATCCGATCATCGGTGCGGCCGGTGTATCCGCCGTGCCGATGGCGGCACGCGTTGCCAACCGCGTCGGACTCGAGGCGAACCGGCACAACATCCTGCTGATGCATGCGATGGGACCGAACGTCGCGGGCGTGATCGGCTCGGCAGTCGCCGCAGGCATCATGATCACGTTCACTGCCGGGTAAGTACCGCAGGAGCGGTTTCAGCGGCGACGATCGATCACGGCACGCCTACCGCGAGGTCCCGCTGCGTGCCGATCAATGAATCGCGGGTCACCAGCTCCGCAAGCCGCGCCTGGTTCCAGTCATCGGTGCCGGGCGGACGCTGCGGCAGAACCATGTAGCGAAGCTCCGCGGTCGAGTCGTGCACGCGCACCTCCACGTCGTCATCTAGCGTGACGCCGAACTCGGCCAGCACCGCGCGCGGCTCGCGCACGAGGCGCGCGCGATAGTTCTTGGATTTGTACCAGGCCGGAGACATGCCGAGCAGCGCGCGCGGGTAGCAAGAGCAGAGCGTGCACACGATGACGTTGTGCACCGCATCGGTATTCTCCATCACGGTGAACTCGGTCGGCGACAGGTCGAAGCCCAGTTCCTTGATGGCCTCCGCCCCGTTCGCGAGCAGCCGTTCCTTGAACGCCGGATCCGTCCAAGCGCGCGCCACGAGTACCGCGCCGTTCTCGGGCGATGCGCCCTGCATCTTCGCGATGACGGCCCGCTCCTCCTCGGCCGTGTAGTGACCCGCCTCGATCAGGAGCTCGCGCAGCGCCAGGCCCAATAGCGCCGACTCTGCGGCAGGTTCGGGGTGGTCCGGCTGATAGGTCCGTTCGTGATCGTGGGAATGTCCGTCCGTCATTCTTGAGCCTCCAGCCAGTGCTCGAAAACCTCCACATCGAGCGAGTCGCGGGCCGCTCCCGAATACGCCGCCCACAGGTCCGGCTGCGCCATCCGTACACGATACAGGCGGGTGAGCGGCTGGCCGTCGCCGCGAATGTATTGCTCCGGCCGGCCGTGCAGGCCGCAGACACGCTCGACGATGCCGACCCGTCCCTTGGCGTAGGCCGGCACGCGGTGATGCACCGGCGGCGTCCTGTCGGCGATCCTGACCCGCTGCCCGACCGTAAAGCGCGGCGCGCTCAAGGATCCTGCTCCCGCGCCTGACGATCGCGTATCGCCTCGATCTTCAAGCCAATCTGCCGCTCGGTAACGACCCCCTTGTCGAGCAGCGCGTAGGCCAATGACTTGGCCCAGCGTTCGTAGTAGCTCAGGCGCTCGTAGTCGCCGGGCTCGAGCCGTTCGATACCGTCCCGGAGCTCGGCAAAATCCGTCAGCAGCCCCTTCTCGAGGGCCAGCCGGACCATGGCATCGATCTGCCACTCCCAGTAGGCGGTGTCGTGCTCGCCGGTGTCGATCGGACCGGCCGGCTGGCCGCCGATGTCGTGTGGTCCCGAAGGCTCTGCCATGGCCCGATTAAACCCGCCTGTAGCCGCCTTGGCAATCGAGTCTCGATCGCATAGGAGCCCGTCCCGACGGGCGCTTCGCCGGAGTTTACCGTCGCCCGCCGGGGCGGGCCTAGGTTACGGCGCGACCGTGACAGACGATGGGGAAATTTTCCGGATTTATTGGTTAGCATCGAAGTCTGATATACAACGTGTCTGGATCGGAAGCCGTCTATGCCCAAAACCGCGTCATTCGCCGCATCGCTCGTCGTTGCCGCCGCCATCGGTGCGAGCGTATGGGCGCAGTCTGCCGACGAGAGCGGCGGTGCGCGGCGCGAATCGCCCGGCGAATTCCAGTTCGTACGCCTGATGTACGCGGCGAATCGGTACGGCCAGCGTAGCTACGGCTGGGGGCGGGGCCGGCAGATGTGGCAGACCGACTGGCCGGACGCCGAGCACCATTTCGTCAAAGGCGTTGCCCGGTTGACGCGCATTGACGCTGCGGAGCAAGGACAGATCCTCTCTGCCCTGGACGATGACCTGTTCGACTACCCGTGGATCTACGCGGTCGAGGTCGGCTATTGGAGCCTGAACGACCGAGAGGCCGAGCGCCTGCGAGACTACTTGTTACGCGGCGGTTTCCTGATGGTCGACGATTTCCACGGCACGTTCGAGTGGGCCGGATTCGTCGCCTCGATGGAGAAAGTGTTTCCCGATCGACCGATTGTCGACATCCGCGAAGACGATGCGGCGTTCCACGTCGTCTACGACCTCGATCACCGCATCCAGATTCCGTCGCGCGCCTACAGCTACACGGGCCGAACGTGGGAGAAAGACGGAGTGACCCCGCACTGGCGCGGCATACTCGACGACGATGGCCGGATCATGGTTGCGATCAACCACAACATGGACATCGGAGACGCCTGGGAACACGCTGACTGGCCCGACTACCCGGAGAACATGACGGCGCTCGCGTATCGCTTCGGCATCAACTATCTCGTGTACGCGATGACCCACTAGCCCTCAAAACACTGGACCAGCGTTGTTCGAGTTTCTGTTCAAGTACCCGCGCGATCTGTATGCGCGCAGCGACTTAGCCTTTGCGGCCGAGTGGCCGGACTGGCTGCCGATCACGCTGGTGGTCTTAGGGATCGCCGCTATCGCCTGGTTCCTGTTCGTCCGCCGCCACGCGGCCGGACCGGTCAGGCTCGCGGCTGTCGGCCTGCTGCAGCTCGCAATGCTGGCGGTGGTGCTGTGGATGCTGATGCTGCCGACGCTCGAGACCGAGCAGCTCCGGGCCGGGGAGAATTCGGTCGCGATCGTGCTCGACACGTCCGCGAGCATGGCGTACGGACCCGAGCGGTCGCGGCTGGAGGAGGCACGCGGTTTGCTGGAATCTGCGATCGGCGACGATCGGCTGCCCGTGTCGGTGCTGCGCTACGAGCTCGCAGACGGGGCTAAGCCGGTGGAATCGTTCGCGGAATCCGGGCCGGAGGGTGCGCGCACGTCGATCGCGACCGCCGTGATCGACGTGCTGAGGGCAGCGCGACTCGGTCCCCTCGCCGCGGTCATCGTCGCGTCCGACGGCGCCGACACGACCGGCGGTTTGAGCGCCGGCGAGCTCGGCGAGATCTCGGGCTTCGGCGTGCCCGTGCACACGCTGGCGATCGGTCGCGAGTCCATGCCCGAGGATCTGGAGCTCGCCGAGGTGTTCTTGCCGGCGCGGGTCTTGCCGGACAGCACGTTATCGGCGCGCGCATCCATACGCCATGACGGCGCCGGTGAGACACGGCTAAAGGTGTACGACGGCGACAGCCTGTTGGCGTCGGTGCCGATCGAGCTCGGCGAGGACACCGGCGTCACCACGGCGTGGGTAGACTTCGAGCTCGCCGACGTCGGCCCGCATCAGCTCGAGTTCACTCTCGACGGCAAGGACGGAGAACAGGAACTCCGCAACAACCGCCGATCGCGGCTCGTCGACGTCAGGGACGACAGCTATAGGATCCTGTATTTCGAAGGCGAACCGCGCTGGGAGTACAAGTTTTTGCGGCGCGCCATAGCCGACGACGACGATCTCCAGCTCGTTTCGCTGCTGCGTGTCAGCCCGAACAAATTCTATCGCCAGGGACTCGATGCACCGGAGGAGCTCGCGGACGGTTTTCCGTCCCGACGGCAAGAGCTCTATGGGTACGATGCGCTGATCATCGGCAGCGTCGAGGCCGCGTCGCTGTCGATCGATCAGCAGACGATGATCCGCGACTACGTTGGCGAGCGGGGCGGCGCGCTTTTGATGCTCGCCGGACCCAGCGGGCTCGGTAACGGCGGCTGGGGACAGTCGCCGGTTGCCGCTGCGCTGCCGACAAAGCTGCCACCGGCCGACCTGGATTCGTTTTTCCGCGTTCAGGCAGAGGTCGCGCTGACACCGCACGGGGCGGCGAGCCAGATACTGCGCCTGGCCGGATCGGATGACGACAACGCCTCGGCCTGGCAAGGCCTGCCCGCGGTGGCCGACTATCAGCTGACCGGCACGCTCAAGCCGGCCGCCACGGCGCTCTTGACCACCGCGACCGAACGCGGCGTGCTGCCGCTCTTGGTGACGCAGCCGTACGGCCGCGGCAAGAGCTTCGTGTTGGCAACGGGCGGCACCTGGCGTTGGCAGATGAGCCTGCCGGTCGAAGACCAGCGCCACGAGACCTTCTGGCGCCAGCTGACGCGGGCTCTGGTCGCTGGCGCGCCGGCCAATACCTCGCTCACGGCAACCGGCGCGCCGGGCGGCGCAGGCATCAAGCTCAGAGCCGAGTTTCGCGACGACGAGTTTGCGCCGCTCGACGATATCGGCGTGAGCGCGGTCGTCGGCCGCGACGACGGGGCGTCATGGACCGTTGCGCTCAACCCCTCCTTGATCGAGGCCGGTATCTATACGGGAGACATCGATCCTGAGCTGTCCGGCACCTACTTCGTCGAGGCGGTCGCCGAACGCGACGGCACGCCGCTTGCGACTGCGCGCGCCAGTCTCGTCTACGAGACCGGCCAGGCAGAGCATTTCGGTTTTCGCCGCGACTCCGCCCTGCTGAGCCGGCTGTCGGCGGCAACCGGCGGCCGCTACCTCACGGCCGATGAGCTCGATTCGGTCCCGGACCTGCTGCGCTATTCGCAGGCCGGCATCACCGAGATCGAGACCCAGGCGATCTGGGACGCACCGGCCGCGTTCTTGCTGCTGTTGCTGTTGAAAGGCGGCGAGTGGTTGCTGCGCAGACGCTGGGGAAGCATATGAGAACCGCGCTGTGCGTCCTCATCCTGGCGCTCGCCAGCTACGCCGCGGCGGCGTCTACGGTCGTCATCGTCGAGGGCTTGGGCGGCAACGACCACTATACGGCGCAGTTCGCCGAGCAGGTCGAGGCGATCGCCGCGGCAGCGCGCACGTTGGCCCCGCAGCCCGAGCTCGCGCTCTTTCGGGGCGACGACGCGACCCGTCAGGCGATCGTCGACTTCTTCGCCGCACTCGGGGACCGGAGGGCTACCACCGATCAGCTTATCGTCTATCTCATCGGCCACGGCAGCTACGACGACCACGAGTACAAATTCAACCTCGCCGGGCCCGACCTGACGGACGCCGACATCCTGGCGGCCCTCGATCGCGTGCCCGCGGCGAGCCAGATCATCGTCAATACGAGCAGCGCGAGCGGCGCTGCGGCGGACCGGTGGCAGAGTGACTCGCGGGTCGTCATCACGGCCACCCGCAGCGGCGTAGAGCGGCACGCGACCCGTTTCGGCGCGCATTTTGCCGCGGCACTGTCCGATCCCGCCGCGGACACCGACAAGAACGAGATCGTGACTGCGCTCGAGGCGTTCGACTTCGCCGATCGGCGGGTGCGCGATTTCTTCGAGACCAGCGGCCAGCTCGCGACCGAGCATGCCAAGATCATCGGCGATCGGGCCGCGCGCGTGAGCCTTGCCCGGCTCGGCGCCGCCCGTCCGGCGAGCGACGACGCGCGCTTGACCGAGCTGATCGCGAAACGCGATGCGATCTCGGCACGCATCGAGGCGCTGCGCTCGGAACGCGATACGATGTCGGCGGACGAATACCAGAGCCGACTTCTGGGCGTCATGCTGGAGCTGGCGCAGGCCGAAGAAGCCATCGAGCTCCGAGAGGCGGAGCTTCTGCCCGATGACTGAGCGTGTCCTCTTGACTCTCGTCGCGGTCGCCGTCGTCTGGGACGTGCAGGCGCGGCCGATTCACTACGGCGCGGTCGCCGATGCCGCGCTCGCCGAGTGCGACCGTCTGTCGTGGCGTGGACAGAACCGCGAGGCGAGGCCCTGTTATCGGGATATCCTCGCAAGCAGCGCGCCGGGCGCGATTCGTGCCGAGGCCGCCTGGGCCCTCAAAGACCTGCACACCGCGAACCGCCTGTTTCAGGCGGCGAATCAAAACAATCCCGGCGACGCCGACATTTTGAGCCGGTGGGGCGATTTGTACGCCGACACGCACCAGGACGCGGAGGCCATGGACATCTACCGCGAGGCTCTCGCCGCGGACGCGAATCATGCGTTTGCGATGCTCGGTGCCGCGCGGGTTCTCGTCGGCGGTTTCGACGACGCGGCGAACCGCTATCTCGAGCCGCTGTTGACGAACGCCACGTTGCCCGAAGGCGCGCAGGTCGGCGCCTGGCTGCTCGTGGCGCGGATCGCCCTCGAGAATCACGACGTGGACGAAGCGCGACATAACATCGCCAAGGCAGAGGCACTGATCGCCAGAAACGACTGGCCCCCGCTCGAGGCCTATGCCCTGCGCGCGGCGCTCGATCTGATCGACGACGCGGGCGACGGCCGCTGGACCGAGATGTCCCTCGACTACAATCCGACCTACGGCAACATCTACGCGATTCCGGCGCACTTCTACGTGATCTCGCGGCGCTATCGGGACGCGATCGACCTGTATCAGAAAGCCGTGGACATCGAACCCGGCCTGGCCGCTGCGCACGAGGAGCTCGGCGTCAATCTGCTGCGCGACAACCAGTTCGATCGCGCGCGTCGCCATCTGGAGATCGCTCACGACGAAGACCCGTTCAGTCCGGTCGCGGTGAACACGCTCAGGCTGCTCGACTCGCTCAGCGACTTCCCGCTCATCCGGGATCCCGAGGTGCCGGAACCCGGCGGCGCCGGGCTGCCGATCGTGCTGCGCCTGCATCGAGAGGAAGCGGCGACCATCGCCCCTTACGCGATCGACCTCACACGACGCAGCATCGAGGAGTTCTCGACCCGCTACCGATACGAGCTCGAAGAGCCGGTAATCATCGAGATGTACCCGGACCACGAAGACTTCGCGGTGCGCACGGCCGGCATGCCCGGGATCGGTATCCTCGGCGCGACGTTCGGCTACGTCGTCGCAATGGACTCGCCGTCCGCTCGCAGCACCGACGAGTTTCAGTGGGGCACGACGCTGTGGCACGAGATGGCCCACGTGTTCACCCTGGAAGCCAGCGACCACCGCGTGCCCAGGTGGTTCAGCGAGGGCGTGTCCGTTTTCGAAGAGTGGCAGAGCGGGCCGACCCCGGGCGTGCGCATACCGATGCCCGTCTACGCCGCAATCCGCGACGGCAAGTTACTGCCGGTCGCAACGCTGGATCAGGGGTTCATTCGTCCGAGCTATCCAGAGCAGGTCATCGTCTCCTACATGCAGGCCGGCCTGATCTGCCAGTACATCGGCCAGCACTACGGCACCGACAAGCTCGCCGCGCTGCTGTCGAAGTTCGCCGACGGGCTTAATACCGTCGACGCGATCGCGTCCGTGCTCGAGGTGACGACGCCACAGCTCGATCGCGACTTCGACGAGTTCCTTGCGGCCGAGCATGGCCCGGTCCTGGCCATCCTCGACGAATGGCACCGGGCACACGCGGAGCTTTCGAAGCTCGCCGCCGAGGAGAACTGGACGGCTGTCGTCGAGGCGGCCGAGCGATTGATCGAGATGCATCCGCGCTACGTCGAACCCGACAGTGCCTACCTGCCGCTGGCGCAGGCGCATGAGGCACTGGGCGCGCGGCAGGGCGCGATCGACACGCTCGAACTGTTCTGGCGGCGCGGCGGGTACGATCCGCGCTCACTGAAGCAACTCGCTGTGTGGCTCGACGAGGCGGGCCGTGCGGATGACGCAATCCGCGTGCTGCACACGGTCACATTCGTGCAGCCGTTGGACGAAGAGCTGCACGTGACGCTCGGCCGGCTGCTCCTCGAACGCGGCGAAGGCGCCGGTGCACTGCGCGAGTTCGAGATCGCGCTCGCGCAGAATCCTCATGACAAAGCCAGCGCGCACTATCGCGTCGCGGAGGCGCACCGGGCGATCGGCAACATCGACGAGTCGCGCAGCCACTTGCTCATGGCGCTCGACGTCGCCCCCGGCTATCGCCCCGCGCAACGGTTACTGCTGGAGCTGATGCGGGGCGCATCGAACGATACGATCAACCACTGAGGCAAGATTGAATGATGGACAAACAGACAGAAGCGTTCGAGACGGACGAGGTGCGCGAGCTGGTGGGCAGGTTCAGGGAAGCGACCGCCCACATCAGAGACGAGATCGGCAAGATGATCATCGGTCAGGGTGACGTCGTCGAACATCTGCTCGTCACGCTGCTGGTCGGTGGTCACTGTCTAATCACCGGCATGCCCGGGACCGCGAAGACGCTGCTCGTGCGGACCATGGCGGATGCGCTGGGGCTCGACTTCAACCGGATACAGTTCACGCCCGATCTCATGCCGACCGACGTGACCGGCACGGACATCATCGAGGAGGACGCTGCGACGGGACACCGCTCGTGGACGTTCGTCAAAGGTCCCGTATTCACCAACGTGTTGCTCGCCGACGAGATCAATCGCACACCGCCGAAGACGCAGGCTGCCCTGCTGGAGGCGATGCAGGAAAGATCGGTGACGGTGCGCGGCACGCTGCACGAGCTCGAACCGCCGTTCCTCGTGCTCGCCACGCAGAATCCCATCGAGCTCGAAGGCACCTATCCGCTGCCCGAGGCGCAGCTCGACCGATTTCTTTTCAACGTCCTGCTCGACTATCTGGATGCGGACGAGGAGCTCGCCGTTGTCGACCGCTTCACGACGCGCGTCGATCTGCCGGCGGTGTCCGCGTGCACCAACGCGGATGAAATCCTGAAATTCCAGTGGCTCGTGCGGCAGGTTCCGGTGGCGGAATCCGTCAACCGCTATGCCGTCAACCTGGTACGTGCAACCCGACCGAGCGAGGAGGCGTCACCGGAGGTGGTCAAGCGGTTCGTCAACTTCGGCGCCAGCGTGCGCGCGACGATGTTTCTCAACCTGGCCGCCAAGGCCAAGGCGCTGCTCGAAGGCCGCTACCACGTGACCAACGAGGACATCCAGAGCATGGCGATGCCGGTGCTGCGGCATCGCGTGCTGTGCAACTATTTCGCCGAATCCGAGAACATGTCTGTCGACGACGTGCTGCAGCAGATGCTCGACACGATGAAGGCCTGACCTATGGCGGCGCTCGAGTCCGGACACGCGACGGCCAGGCGGCTGCTACGGCCGGAGGTGCTCGCGGGCCTGAAGAATCTCGACTTAGTGGCGCGCTCGGTCGTCGAGGGCTTCCTAATTGGGCTGCATCGTTCGCCGTTCTTCGGCTTCAGCCAGGAGTTCGCCGAATATCGGGCCTACGCCGAAGGCGACGACCCCCGCTTCATCGACTGGAACGTCTACGCCCGGACGGAGCGCACCTACATCAAGCGTTTCTTGGGCGACACCAATTCGCACCTCATGATCCTCCTCGACGCCAGCGCATCGATGGGTTTCGGCGGTCCGCCGGTCAGCAAGCTCCGCTATGCTCAGTTCCTCGCGGCGAGTCTGGCTTACTTGGCGTCGAGGCAGCATGACGCGGTCGGCTGCATGGTTTTCGACGAGGAGATCCGGGACTTTCGTGCGCCCTCGTCGCGCGCGGGCAAGCTGCACGGCGTAATGCACAGCATCGACCGGGCGGCGCCGGGCACCGGCACGCGCTACGGGCGACCCTTCGAGAAGTTCCGTGAACAGATCTCGCGCCGCGGTCTGGTCGCGGTCATCTCGGATTTCTATTGCGACACGGAAAGCCTGCTACGCGGCGTGCGGCCGCTGGCCTGGCAGGGCCAGGACGTGGTGTTGTTCCATGTGCTGGACCGCCAGGAGCTGGACCCGGATTTCAAGAGCAACGTGCTATTGGAAGACGTCGAAACCGGCGAGGCCGTCGAGGTCGCGCCGGCGTTCATGGCGAACGAATACCGGGAGCGCATCCGCGACCACGTGCGGTCGATCGCTACCGCGGCGGCGGGCACCGGCGCCGACCACGTGCTCGTGAATACCTCCGACGGTCTCGACGTCGCCCTGCGCAACTACCTGCTGTTCCGGCAGAGACGGCAGTAGCGGCGATGGGCTGGCTCGCACCATTGTTCCTTTTCGCAGCACTCACAGTGGCGCTCCCCATCTGGCTGCATCGCCTGAAGACAAAGAGCTCCGATCGGCAGCCTTTCAGCTCGGCGATGCTGCTCGAGACGACCGAGCAGCAGGTCCACGTGCAGAAGAAGCTGAAGTATCTCCTGCTGCTCGCCCTGCGTGTCGCTTTGTTGCTGCTGCTGGCACTGGCGTTCGCCAAACCGTTCCTCGAGCGGCCGCCGGCGGCGATTGCCGACGCCGGCGCAGGCACTCATCTGATCGTGCTCGACACGTCCGTGTCGATGGGCCGCAGCGGCGTCTTCGAGCAGGGTCGCGAAGAGGTGCGCCGGGCGATCGACGACGCGCCTGCCGGCGCTGTCATACAGCTGATCGCGGCCGATGGCGTCATGCGGCTGGTCCGGCCGGCATCGACGGACAAGCCGGCGCAGCGCACGGCTGTGTCGTCGCTATCGCCGACCTCGGGCCGGCTCGATTTCGGCCAGCTCATGGCGGAGATCGAGCGCTACGCGTCGTCACTACCGGCGCCGAGAACGCTGCACCTGATCAGCGATTTTCAAGCGAGCGCGATGCCGGTCCAGTTCGCCGACGTGATCCCGGCGGGCGTGGCGTCGTTCGTGCCGCATGTAGTGGGCACCGGCGATCCGGTCAACTGGTCGATTGCGTTCGTACGCCAGACCGCCGACGGCGTCGACGTCTCGGTTCGCAACGAAGGTCTATTGGATCGCACTGTCGACGTTCAGCTACGGATCAACGGCGAGCGTGCCGGCGTCAAGAGCGCGACCGGTCAGGGCGAGTACCTGCTCCGCTTTACCGAGCTCGATTTTGCCGAGGGCGATAATCGGATCACCGTGACGCTGGATACCGATGACGATCTCGATGCCGACAACCAATGGCACGCCGTCGTCAGCAACGACCCGCCGCTACCGGTGCCGCTGTTGACCGCCGAGCCGAGCGGGCTGCCGGTCACCTATCTATCGGCGGCGCTCGCATCGTTGACCGACGCGAACTTCGAGGTCGAGCCGCTCGAGATCGGCGACTTCGATCCGCGCGTGTTGTCACGCTATCGCTGGGCGATCATCGACGATGTCGGCGCCGTGGATCCGCTGCTGGCCCGGCAGCTCGACGAGCTGAGCACAGCCGGATTGAGCCTGCTCGTCTTCACGGGCGATCGCTCGATCGACCGGGATGCCTTACCGGTGCGCGGCCACCGCCTCAGAGCAGCCGGCATCGGCTCCGGCAAGTTTCTGGCAATCGGCCGGTTCGACGCGCAGCATCCGGCGTTGTCGGCAACCGAGGGCTGGCATCGGATCCACGTCTCCCGCACCACCGCGATCGAGCTCGATGCGGACGACGAGGTCCTCATGCGGCTGGAGAACGGCGAGCCCTTCATGCTGGAGCAGCGGCGCGGCGACGGGCGACTGCTCTTGGTCCTATCCGCGATCGACAACAGCTGGAACGACCTGCCCGTGCATCCCGTATTCGTCGGATTCATGATCGAGGTCGCGCAATATTTGTCGGGACGTGATAGTACTGCAGATCAATACACGATCGGCGACGTGCTGCCGCTGTCGAAGACGGGGTCGGCGTCCGGGCAGATCATCGATCCGGACGGCAATTCGGTGCTGGACCTGGCAGACACTCGCGAAGCGCAGGCGATTCGGTTGGATATTCCGGGCATCTATGCGGTCTATACTGCACAAGGAGAGGCCTTGGTCGCGGCGAATATCGATCCGCGGGAATCCGAGCTCGGCCGAATCTCGCAGTCGGTCCTCGACCGCTGGCGTGATGCCACCTATAGCAAGGATCAGGCCGTTGCCAGGGACACGGTCAACGCCGACTCCGATCCGGTCGCGCTTTGGCCATGGCTGCTGTTACTGCTGGCCGTGGTTGCAATCGCCGAGTCGGCGCTGGGTAACGTGCATCTCGCCATGAGGACTTAGAACGTCGCAATGACCTCGATCGAGCGCATCGACCGCTACCTCAACCTGTTCAGGCTCCGCTTGAAGCAGCTCGCGGCCTCGCGCGGCGTCGCGGCGATGTCTGCGGCCGCGATACTGATCACGCTCTTAGCCGTCACCCTGGCCATCAAGAACGGCTTTCCATCGAGCCTGATGATTGCCGCGCGACTCGTGCTGCTGGCGGCGCTCTCGGGCCTCATGGTTTACCTCATCGTGCTGCCGAGCCGCCGCATCGAGGAAGACGCGTCGGCCGACATCGAGGAGCGCACGCCGGCGTTCTCCGGCAGAATCGAAACCTACGTCGGCCTCGACGACGAGGGCAATCCGCTACGCGAGCTCTTGGCCGAAGACGCGCTCGGCATCGCAGACGCGCACCCGCCCGAGGCAGAGATCCCGCAGCGCGAGTTCTCGATCGCGCTGTCTATCGCCGGTGGCTGTCTGGTTGCGCTCTTGGCGCTGGCCATCGCCGGACCCGGCAATTATGCGTACGGGGTCCGCCACCTGTGGATCGGCTGGGCGTTCCCGGGCGTGCTGCCGCCGCAGAACATCGAGGTCATCCCCGGCAACGACGGCATTCGAGCGGGCGGCACGGTGCGCGTGCGGGCGAGCATGCGCGGCTTCGCGCCGGACGATGCCTTCGTGCACGCGCGCTTCGGCGACGACGAGTGGCAGCGAGTATCGATGGCCGATGCCGGGGACGGGTTCGAGTTCACGTTCTTCTCGGTGCGCGAGCCGCTCGACTATTACGTGTCTGCCGCGAACGTGCGCAGCCCGAGCTACCGCATCACCGTGGTCGACCTGCCGAACATCGACCGGCTGATCACGACCTATCGGTTTCCCGAATGGACCCGACGCGAGCCCGAAACACGGGATCCGGGCGGCGATGTGCGCACCGTCGCGGACACCGAGGTCGACGTCGAAATCAAGGGCACCGGCCCGCTGACGCCAGGAGTGCTGGTCGTCGACGACCGTGAGATCCCGCTCGAGCTCGCCGGCACCTCGGGCACGGCGACGTTCACGGTCGAGCAAGACGGGCAGTATTACGTCGCCGCGCTGGTCGGCGGCGAACGCATCCGCCTGACCGACGACTATTTCATCAGCGTGCTGGACGATGGCGTCCCGGAGATCCAATTCTCGCGCCCGGGCCGCGATTGGAGCGCGAGCCCGATCGAGGAGGTGACGGCGCTCGTCACGGCGAGCGACGATTTCCTGATCGAGTCGCTGACGCTCAACTACTCCGTGAACGGCGGTGATTGGCAGTCGATCGAGCTGCCGGCCGGCGAGCAGGAAACCGAAGCCGAGCACGTGTTCTTTCTCGAATCGCTAACCCGTGAGGAAGGCGTCGAGCTCGTGCCGGGCGACCTCGTTTCCTACTACGCCGAGGCGACCGATCGCGAGAACAGCGCGAGCACCGACATCTTCTTCGTCGACGTGCAGCCGTTCGACCGGCGCTACTCGCAGTCTCAAATGGCCGGCGGCGGCGGACAGCAGGGCGGACAGCAGAACGAGATTTCGCAGCGCCAGCGCGAGATCATCGTGTCGACGTGGAACCTGATCCGCGAGCTCAAGGAAGACCGGCGCGGCGACGACATGTACGTGCCGAACAACGCGGCGCTCCTTTCGCGCCTGCAGGCGACCCTCAAGGAACAGGCCGAGACGCTCGCCCAGCGCACGCGCGCCCGAATGCTCGCGGCCACCGACGAACAAATCGCCGAGTTCGTGGACAACCTGGACAAGGCGGCCGCTGCGATGGTACCGGCCTCGGAGCGCTTAGCCGAGATCGAGCTCGAGCAGGCGATCTTGCCGGAGCAGGAAGCGCTACAGTATCTGCTGCGCGCCGAGGCGGTCTTCACCGACATCAGCGTGTCGCTGCAGGCAAACAACCGCGGCAGCCGCGGCGGACAGGCCGGCCGCGACCTGACCGACATGTTCGAGCTCGAGATGGATCTCGAGAAGAATCAGTACGAGACCGGCAGCCGGGCCACGCCGGATGCGCCCGAGCAGGCACTCGACGAGATCGGCAACGAGCTCGAGGAGCTCGCGCGCCGGCAGGAGCAGATCGCGAACCGCTTGGACCGCAACAGGAAAGCGACGCCTGCCGAGCGCTGGCAGCAGGACATGCTGCGTCGCGAGGTCGAGGAATTGCGCGAGCGGCTCGAGCGGATGCAGCAGTCGGCCAGCAATCAGCAGAGTCAGCAGCAGTCCGGACAAGGGTCGAGCTCGAGCCAGGCCTCAGAGTCGCAGCAGCAACGGCAGGACCTTCAAGGCCGCCAGACCGACGAGCTCAGACGCCGCCTGGACAGCGCGGTGCGCGCGATGAACGAGGCCGAGAGGGCGATGCAGGAGGGCGCTGATCGCGATGCGCTCATGCGCGCCGCGGAAGAGGCGCAGCGCCAACTCGAAGGCGCCCGCGATCGGGCGGCGGCGGAACGCGAGCGCATGATGCAAGCGTCCTTGTCGGAGCTCGGCGAGCGCGCGGAGGACCTGTACGACCGGCAAGCCGATATCGAAGAGCGGCTGCAGGAAGCGGTCCGCAGCGTCTTGTCCGACGCTAGCGACGATCGACTCGACAGCGGCATGACGTTTCAGGAAGAGTACGAAATGGCGCGCGAAAAACGCACGCTGCAGTCGGACCTGCAGGCCCTTGAGCAGGATGCCAAACAGACTGCGCAAACGCTGCGCGATGCGCGTCCGCGTACGGCGGCTGCGCTCGAAGAAGCGCTCAAAGCACTGCGTGAAGACGAGGTCGATGCGCGTCTCGCGATCGCCGCCGCCTATATCGAGCAGGGCGAGGCCGTGTACGTGTCCGGTAGCGAAAGCGGCATCACCGAATCGCTGCGCGAGTTCGTCGAGGCCGTGCGGCGCGCGGAAACCGTGGCCCGCAGCCCCGAGGAATCCGAACGCGACGGCGAGCGCGGTCTTGCCGAGACCCTGGCCGAGACGCAGGAGCTGCGCCGACAGCTCGAGCAGCTAGCCGACGGGGTCAATCGATCCGGGAACTTCACGAATCGCGGCCGCGACGATCTGCAGCGATCGACCGGCATTCGCGTCCCGGACCTGGAGTGGAGTCGCGGGCTGGAACGGGATTTCGACAATATTTCCGATGACGTTCTGAACCTGTTTCGGCGACTGCGCGAAGACGGCGTGCCGGAGCGCAACATCGACGAGCTCAGGCGGCTCGCCGCCGAGGTCCGTGCATCCGACTTCAGCGGCAATGAAGCGATCCTCGCCCGCGAGTCGCAGGCGGCGCTGGATCTGGTCGAGCAGCTCGAGCTGGCGTTGACGAAGGCGTCGCGATCGCAGACCGATAGCGTGCGGACGAGCGCCGCCGATGTGATCCCTGACGAGCACCGGAAGCCGGTCGCCAACTACTATCGACAACTCGGGGAGAACGACCGCTCCGACCAGCAGTGAAAAAACGAGAATCTCCGCTGCGAAGGAGACCGATGAATGCCAACTGATCGTATTCCGGCACGCTGGCGCTCGCTTGCGTTCGCACCGCTCGTGATCGCCGCCGCGTGCACGCCCGAGAGCGGCGCACCGCCGACAGTCGCCGCGGACTCGGTCACCAGGGACGAGGACGACATCGCCGGCATCGTGCGCGGTCCGGACGGCCCCGAAGCCGGCGTCTGGATCATCGCGGAGACCGACGCGTTCGATACGTTCTTCGCGCGCATTGTCATAAGCGACGATCAGGGCCGCTACCTCGTGCCGGACTTGCCGCCGGCAGAGTATCGGGTGTGGGTGCGCGGCTACGGACTGGAGGACTCCCCGAGAGCTACCGCGTCGCCCGGTGACGCGCTCGACATCGACGTCGCCGCCGCGCCCGACGCGGCGACCGCCGCCAAGGTATATCCGGCGGCCTATTGGTACGCGATGCTCGACCTGCCGAGTGAGGACGAGGTCGCGGACATCCCCGGCGGCATGAACAACTACCTGATGTGGATCAAGAACATGGGCTGCGTCGGCTGCCACCAGATGGGCAATCTCGCGACGCGTACCCTGCCGCGGGCGTTTGCCGACATCGACTCGTCCGAGCAGGCCTGGGCGCGACGTCTCGCGGCCGGTCAGGCCGGCGGGTACATGACCCGCCTGGCCGCCGATCTGCTCATGGGCGTGCCGATCCGCTACTACGCCGACTGGACCGACCGCATCGCCGCGGGCGAGACGCCGGCCAGCGTCCCGGAGCGGCCATCCGGCCGCGAGCGCGACGTCGTCGTCACCGTGCGGGACTGGTCGAATCCGAAAGCCTACATGCACGACCTGTCCGGCACCGACCGGCGCGACCCGACCGTCAACGGCTACGGTCCGCTCTACGGCGCGCCGGAGCTCAGCACCGACGAGATGCCCATTCTCGACCCGGTCACCAACACGGCGACGGTGTTCCATGTGCCCGTGCGCGACGAGGACACGCCGACGACGAACGACGACCCGGTGGCCGCGCCGTCCGCGTACTGGGGCGAGGAACGGATCTGGGACAGCCGCTCGAACATCCACAACCCGATGCTCGACCAGGACGGGCGCGTCTGGCTGACCGCCCGCATCCGCGGGCCTGCGAATCCCGACTTTTGCCGCGACGGTGCGCTGCATCCTGCGGCCGCCCTGTTTCCGACCGAGCGAACGTCGCGTCATCTCGCGGTGTACGACCCGTCGACCGGTGACTATCGGTTCGTCGACACCTGCTTCAGCACCCATCATCTGCAGTTTGCTTACGACGAGGACAACACCCTGTGGACCAGCGGCGATCGCCACGTCGTCGGCTGGCTCGACACCAACCGGTTTTTCGAGACCGGCGACGCCGCGGCCGCGCAGGGGTGGGCGCCGGTCGTCCTCGACACAAACGGCAACGGCCGCCGCGACGCCTGGACCGAGCCCGGCGAGGCTGAGGATCATAAGCTCGACATGCGAGTGCCCAAGGGTTTCTATGCGGTCATGCCCGATCCGCGCGGCGGCGCGGTGTGGGGATCGAACGCGTTCAGTTATCCCGGGTCGATCGTCCGCATGGTGCCCGGCGAGAACCCACCAGAGACCACGCTGTCCGAGCTCTACGAGCCGCCGCTGCCGGGCTTCGGCGTGCGCGGCGCCGATATCGACAAGAACGGCGTCATCTGGGTGTCTCTAGGCAGCGGCCACCTCGGCGAGTTCGACCGCGACAAGTGCGAGGGGCCGTTGAACGGGCCGGCCGCTACGGGGCAGCATTGCCCGGAAGGCTGGACACTGCACAATCTGCCCGGCCCGTCATTTGCGGAGCTGCCGGGCTTCAGCGTGGAGTCGAGCTATTACACCTGGGTCGACCAGCACAACACGCTCGGGCTCGGCGAGGACGTGCCGATCGCGACCGGCAATCTGTTCGACGGCGTACACGCCTTCGTCGACGGCGAGTTCCTGACCCTGCGCGTGCCCTACCCGCTCGGCTTCTACACGAAAGGCTTCGAAGGCCGCATCGACGATCCCGACGCCGGCTGGAAAGGGCGCGGGCTGTGGGTGCCGAGCGGCGACCGCACTCCCTGGCTCAAGGAAGGCGGCAAAGGCACGAAGCCGCTCGTCGTGCACTTCCAGATGCGGCCCAACCCGTTAGCACGGTGAGCGTTTGCGCTCCGAGACCGAGCTCAATAGGATCTTCGACCAACAACGACTACGATAACAATGATTGAGCGCCAAGGACCTCGAAGCCGCCGTCTCGTCAGCGCACTGCTGGCAACGGCTTGGCTGCCGTTGTGCGGATTCGCGGGCGCGATCGAAGCGGAGATTTTCGACGACGCCGTTGCGGCAGCGGAACGGATGCCGCGCCTGCGCAGCATGCTCGTGAGCCACGACCAACGGCTGGTCCTGGAGCGATATTTCAACGGTACGCGTCCGCACGAGCCGGCGAACGTGAAGTCGGTCTCGAAGACGATCATCTCGGCGCTCGTCGGTATCGCAATCGAGCAGGGACACATCGCCGGCATCGACCAGAGCATCGCGGATTTCTACGACGAGCTGCTCGCCGACGAGCCGCAGAAGCGCAGCATCACGGTGGGCAATCTGCTGTCGATGCAGGCCGGCCTGGAGACCACGAGCTTCTACAACTACGGCGCCTGGGTCATGAGCGACGACTGGATACGCTTCGCGCTCGCGCAGCCGTTCCGAGCCGCGCCCGGGACGCGCCTGGTCTACAGTACCGGCAACACCCACCTGCTGTCGGGCATCATCACGCGGGCAACCAAGCGTTCCACGTTACAGTTCGCCAGGCAATCGCTGACCGAGCCGCTGGGCTTCGAGCTGGAAGCCTGGCCGCGGGATCCGAACGGCATCTACTTCGGCGGCAACAACATGGAGCTCACGCCGCGGCAGATGCTCGCGTTCGGCGAGATGTATCTCAACGGCGGCAAGGTCGGTAGCCGGCAGGTCGTGCCGAGCGAGTGGGTGGCGCGCTCGACCGAGCCGCGCGTTCGTTCCCGGCGTGATGCGACGCGGCAATACGGCTACGGCTGGTGGATCAAACGGATGGCGGGGTTCGAGGCAGCCTACGCCTGGGGCTACGGCGGCCAGTTCATCATGCTGGTTCCGGAACTTTCGCTCGTCGTCGTGACGACCTCCAGCAGTCGGCCCGGCGACGGCCGCCGCTCGCACATCCGGGGCCTCTACCGCCTGCTCGAGGACGAGATCGTCAAAGCGGCCGCCAGCGCGATCATTCGCCCCCCGCTCGCGCCAGGCCGCAGTCGAATGACGTTATCGACGGACTAGCCGCGCGTCGGCGCCGTTCTGACCGGCGACCCGGCGCCCTATCTGTGCTGGTCGATCAGTATCGGATTGCCATCCGGATCGACGACCATGAGGCTGGCCGGGCCTTCACCCGCCTCGTCTGCCTCGTTGATCACCGCGATGCCGCGTTTTTTCAGTGCTTTCTGTATCGCGCGAACGTCCGTGAACGGGTCCTTCTCGTTGCCCCGCTGGTCCCAACCGGGATTGAAGGTCAGCATGTTCTTGTCGAACATGCCCTGAAACAGGCCGATGACATGATCGCCGTTGCGCAGGATCAGCCAATTCTCGTCGGCGTTGCCGCCGATCGGCTCGAAGCCGAGCTTGCCGTAGAATTCCCGCGACGCCTCGATGTCGCTGACGCTCAGACTGATAGAAAACGATCCCAAGTCCACAGCCAGTCCTCCTCGCAATTGCTGCTAGCGACCAACGTTAGGTCCAAACCTGATCGATGTCACGGTCCTGCCTCTAGGTACTATCTCTGATTAAACGGCGGAGGCCGTTCGTGCTAGATGTTCTGCCGATGAATGAGATGCGCGACGTGCTGGACAAAGCGACCCCTGCGGGGATCGCGCCCGATCTGTTCGCCCGTCTCGTGACCTTGAGACGCTGGTTCCACCGGCACCCGGAGCTCGCATTCGAGGAAGCGGACACGGCAAAGCGAATCATCGTAGAGCTCGAGCGCCTCGGGATACCCTACGACTATGCCGGGGTCGGCCACACCGTCATCGGTCACGTCCCCGGATTGGTATCGGGCAAGGACGCCGTTGCGCTGCGCGCCGAGATGGACGCGCTGCCGGGCGACGAAACCACCGGCGCGCCGTACGCATCGCTCTACCCCGGCAGGATGCACGCCTGCGGCCACGGAGCGCACATGGCCATGCTGATCGGCGCGGCCGAGCTGCTCGAGAACGAGCCGCCACCCGGGCCGGTCCGGCTGATCTTCCAGCCGGCCGAGGAACGAGGCGGCGGAGCCAGGACCGCAATCGCCGACGGCGCTCTGAGAAACGTCGCCGCTATATTCGCCGGGCACGTCACGCACGAGTATCAGACGGGTCAGATCATGGTGCGCGACGGCATCGTCACCGCGCAATCGGACCGCTTCGTCATCCGCATTCGCGGTAAAGGCGGGCACGGCGCGCGGCCGCACGAGGCGGTCGACGCCATCGTCATCAGCGGATTCTTGATCACCGCGCTGCAGACGCTGGTGTCGCGCGAGACCAACCCGTTCCATCCCACGGTCGTCACGATCGGGAAGGTACGCGCCGGCTCCGCCGCCAACGTCATCGCCGAAGAGGCGGAGCTGGAAGGCTCCGTCCGCACCTCCAATCCCGACGTCCGGCGCCACGTTCTACGCGGCATGGAGCGCATGGTCTCGGCGGCCGCCGAACTGCACAATGCCTCGATCCGGATCGACTTCACCGAGGGCTATCCGCCGGTCGTCAACGATCCGGCGGCGGCGGCC
>JBFGFX010000015.1:0-23451 GCA_041579335.1 Woeseiaceae bacterium
TATCAACTCATGCCGCAGATCGATCGCTGGGTATTCTCGACGACGATGCGGATGCTCGCGGAATACGCAGGCTATCTCGGCGATTCCGGCACGGTATTCGCCATCAACCTATCGGGACAGACGCTCGGCGACGACGACATCCTCAAGTTCATCGAGGCCGAGCTCACCGCCCGCGGCGTGCCGGCGAACGCACTCTGCTTCGAGGTGACCGAGTCGGCCGCCGTCTCGAACAGGCGCAAAGCGCAGAACTTCATCGGCAGCCTGCGTGACCGCGGCTGCTCGTTTGCGCTCGACGACTTCGGGGCGGGACTGAGCTCGTTTGCCTATCTCAAGAGCTTCGATGTGGATACCTTGAAGATCGACGGCAGCTTTATTCGCGACATCATCGACAACCGGATCTCCGAGTCCATGGTTGCCGCTATTACGCAGGTGGCAAAGGTCATGAATCTCGAGACGGTGGCCGAGTACGTCGAGACTCCGGAAACCAAGAGGCTCGTCAGGCAGCTCGGCGTCGATTTCGCTCAGGGCCATGCGGTGGGCAAACCGGCCAAGCTGCAGGCCATCCTGGCCGATCTCGCCGCGGACGAACAGACGGCCTAGGTCCTTTAGAACACGCCGGCTGCGAGCCCCGCCGCCATCGTCATGCCGAGGGTCTCGCACTCCTCGAGCCGGCTTTCATCGAAGTCGCCCGCGATCAACACGGGCTCCTGGACCTGCCTGAGCTTGAGGCCGGAAAGGATGCGCGTCACGCTCGTGATCGCGCCGCTGCCGTCGTTACCGGCGCGCACGAACAGCGCATAGGGCAGGCCGTCGATCTTGTCGAGGCAAGGGTAATAGACGCGGTCCAGGAAGTACTTCAGCGCTCCGCTCATGTAACCGAAGTTCTCCGGCGTCCCGAGTATCAGCCCGTCCGCCCACAGCAGGTCATCGGCCGTGGCTTGCAAGGCGTCCTTGGAGCGGACCTCGACGTTGTCGATCGACTCGGAACGGGCGCCCGCCAACACCGCTTCGGCCATCGAGCGCGTCGACCCCGACTGAGAATGAAAGACGATCAGTAGATGCTTCGCAGCGCCCAATGGTGATTCCTGTACCAATCGCTGCAATGGTACTCTGACCGCGGCGAGGCTAACCAGCGCATGCCCGGTCGCCCCGCCGCTGTCCGGATCTAAAAGCCATGGCTACTCGGTTCTCTCGCCAATTCGATGCGGCTGCCGCCGCCCTGCCCGAGTCTCTCGAGGCGGGCGTGCGCAACTGGAGCGAACGTCTCGAATCCCGGCATTGCGGCGGCGCGCTCGCGCTGGACGATTTCGACGGCGACATCGAGGGGCTAGTGCGCATTGTCGCTTGCAGCGACTTCGCCGGCGGCGTGCTGCTGCGCCACTGGGACTGGTTTCTACAGGGCAGCGCTCACGGCTTGTTCGCATCGGGGCCCGACAGCGAACAGCTCGCGCGCGATTTCGACTCGCTCGCAACGGAGGCGCCGGATCGAGGCGCGTTTCTCAAGGGACTGCGCTGTTGCAGAAACCGGAACCTGCTACGCATTCTGTGGCGTGATCTCGTCGGCGGCCGCGAGCTCGAAAAGACCCTGGCATCGCTGTCCGATCTCGCCGACTGTGCGATACGTGCGGCGGCCGGCTACGCTCGCGCAGCGCTGCGGCAGCGTTTCGGCGAGGTTGGCGGAGACGGGGACCCCATGCCCTTGGTCGTGCTCGCGATGGGCAAGCTCGGCGGCCGAGAGCTCAACTTTTCGTCCGACGTCGACCTCGTTTTTCTGTATCCGCAGGACGGTGAAAGCTCGGGGAACAAACGCATCTCCGCGCACGAATACTTCACCCGGCTGGCACGGCAGACCGTTGCCCTGCTCGAGGAGGTGACGGAAGAGGGATTCGTGTACCGCGTCGACACTCGGCTGAGGCCGTTCGGCGACAGCGGTCCGCCGGTCGTCAGCTTCGCGAGCCTCGAAAGCTATCTGCTGCAACACGGCCGTAGCTGGGAACGGTACGCCTACGTCAAAGCCCGCATCGTGACGCCCGACCGCGATCGGACGATCGCCGATGCGTTGATGTCGGACATCATCCACCCGTTCGTCTATCGACGCTATCTGGACTACGGCGTGTTCGAATCGCTGCGTGAGATGAAGGCGCTGGTCGCCGCGGAGGTCAAGAAGCGCGAGCTCGCTGACGACATCAAGCTCGGGCCGGGCGGTATCCGCGAGATCGAATTCATCGTGCAGGCCCTGCAGCTTGTGCGAGGCGGCAGCGTGCAGGGCCTGAGGACTCCGAGCCTTCGGACCGCGCTGAAATACGCGGTGGACGATCACGACCTGACCGGGGCGATCGCTGCAAACTTGCAGCACGCTTACGATTTCCTGCGGCGGGTCGAGAACTGTCTGCAGGCGATGCGTGATCAGCAGGTGCATGCGCTGCCGACGTCGGACGCAGAGCGTGAGCGCCTCGCTTTCGCCATGCGTCACGACCGCTGGAAAGATCTGGAGTCGGCGCTCGAGGCCCAGCGAGCCGTCGTCAAAGATCAGTTCGCCGCCGTCGCTTTTCGCGGTATTGCCGACGTATCCCGCGGCGAGCTCGATCCGCTGGCGGCGCTCTGGACGCGTCGCGCGTCCCGCGACGAGTGGCAGCGCGAGTTGCAGGAGCGGGGTCTCGAGGAGGCCGACGCGATGGCCGAGGCTATCGCGGACTTCGCGGCGATGCCGTCGACCGGGCGTATCGACGCAATCGCCGCCCGGCGTCTTTGCGATTTCATTCCGCGCGCCGTCCATATGGTGGTGCGGCACCGCCGACCCTCGCGGGTGCTGCGCCGGGTGCTCGACATCGTCGATCGCGTGTTGCGCCGGAGCGCGTACCTTGCTCTGCTGAACGAGAATCGCGTCGTGCTGGAACGACTCGTCGAGCTGTGCGCAACGAGCGGCTATCTGGCCAAGGAGATTGCCCGTTTCCCGGCTCTGTTGGACGAGCTGATCGACGCCCGTCGTTACGTTCGCGCGCCCGGCACGGCGGAGATGCGCGCCGATCTCGAGCGACGCATCGGGCTCGCTGATCCGGCCGACACGGAGCGGCAGGTCGAGATGCTGGCGGAATTCAAGCGCGCGATGCTGTTCCGGCTTGCGGTGGCCGACTTCAGCGGCAGCATTCCTATCATGAAGGTCAGTGATCGGCTGACCGACCTGGCGGAGATGATCCTGTCGCGTGCGCTCGAGCTCGCCCACGTGGACCTGGTGGCGCGCTTCGGGCAACCACGCTACGAAATAGCGGGCCGGCAGCACACGGCCGGCCTCGGGATCATCGCTTACGGCAAGCTGGGCGGCATGGAGTTGTCCTACGGTTCGGACCTCGATCTGGTCTTCCTGCACGATTCGCGGGGCGCACGTCAAGAGACCGATGGCGCGAGAACGATCGACAACAGCGTCTTCTTCAGCCGTCTCGCGCGCCGGCTCGTGCATTTCCTGACGATTCAGACCGGCTCGGGAGCGCTGTACGAGATCGATATGCGGTTGCGGCCGAGCGGGCGCTCCGGGCTCCTGGTGACGAGCATCGACGCTTTCGAGCGCTACCAGGAGGAAAACGCCTGGACCTGGGAGCATCAGGCGCTGTTGCGCGGCAGAGCGGTCGCCGGCAGCTCCATCGTCGCCCGAGAGTTCGAGCGGATCAGGGCGCAGACGCTCACAGGTCGCGTACGGCGCGACACGCTCGCAAGCGATGTCGTGTCCATGCGACGCAAGATGCGCAAGGAGTTGGACAAGAGCGACGCTGAGCGCTTCGATCTCAAACAGGGGCAGGGCGGCATCGCGGACATCGAGTTTCTCGTCCAGTACCTGGTACTGGCAAACGCCGATGCGCATCCGGCCGTCGTGCACTACTCGGACAACATTCGCCAGCTCGGGACCTTGGCGGCGGCCGGCGTGCTGAGCGAGGCCGACACCCGTCGCCTGCAGGAGATCTATAAGCGCTACCGCTCCTTGACCCACCGGCTCGCTCTCGATGACCGGGCGGCATTCGCGCCGGCCGAAGCGTTCGGCGACGAGCGAGCGTTCGTCGCCGCGTGTTGGCAGTCGACGTTCGGCGACGGCGCCGACTGAGCGTGCCCTGTCGGTACAAGGCGTTGCTATAATCCTCGCCCTTCTCGAGATCACGACGAGACGACGAATGAGGACACGGGCAGGCACGGTCGAGCAGGACCTGATACCGGCGAATGCGCAGCATCGATACGAGGTAGGAGCACGCGATCTGCCCTTGTCGTGCCCGATGCCGGGCATGTACCTGTGGAACTCCCATCCGAAAGTGTTCCTGCCGGTCGAGGAGACCGGCGAGGCCAAGTGCCCCTACTGCGGCGCGACCTACGTGCTCAAACGCGACGAATGAATGGCGGCCCGGACGGAGCGCAGCCAATCCAGGTAAATCACCTCAAAGGGGTGAAAATTCAGCCGAATTTCGGCTATCGTCTAGAAAATTGCAGAAATAAGGCATTTTCGCACGTTTTTGACCGTGCAAACATCGAATATTTGATCGACTTGAACGTCGGATAATTAACCGGTAAACGCCACGAAATTAGCGCTAAATTCCGCTAAGGTGTTCACATAGACGAAAAAGCCGGCCGAATCTTGACAGGCCAGGCGCGCTCGGCGCCGCCGCAGGCCGCGATCCGACCAGGAAAAAACCATTTCTGGTGGCGAATTAGTCGGTATAATCGGGTAAAAGCGGTTAACTGCTCCGAAAATTAAAAGAACCGGTTTTGCCCGACCGGACTCTTTTGAGGGCGCGCTCGTGAACGCCGCCGGGCCGAGACCGGAAACTCGCGCGGCGCGGCGGAGGCGCGGGAAAGTGATACCATCGGCGGCGCATCTGGCGGCCCGCGGATCGCGCGCCGCACGTCGATATCGAACTCTGCCATGCCGCCGCCGACACCACCGACGACGACCGCCGACACGCCGTCCGGGGGCGACGGAGTCGCGCGCCGGCGGCGCGATCTCACCGGCACCCACGAGATCGTGGAGCGCACGCCCGATGGCGCGATCATCTTCGACTCGACTGTCATCGATCGGGTGTCGGAAAAAACTTTCTCGGCGGCGGGCTGGAAGCGCGTACGGCCCGTCGACAATCTGTTGAAGTCCGGTGGCCGCGGTTACACCTTGATCATCGGTGACGGCAGTCGCGATTACGTCCTGCGCCACTTTCGTCGCGGCGGCCTGATCGGGCGCGTCATTCGCGACGCCTATCTCTGGCTGGGCGAGGACCGGACGCGCTCGTTCGCCGAATGGCGCCTGCTGCACAAGCTCGCGAAGCGCGGTCTGCCGGTGCCTACGCCCGCGGTCGCGCGCTACAAACGGAAAGGCCCGTTCTACACGGCAGACATCATCACGGTGCGTATTCCGGGCGTCCGGCCGCTGTCGCGACGACTGATCGAGGGGGCCGGCGGCGAGGCATTCTGGCGAACGATCGGTGCCGGCATCAGCCGCTTTCACGACGTCGGCGTCAACCACGCGGATCTCAACGCGCACAACGTGCAGATCGACGAGTCGGGCAAGATGTGGCTGCTCGATTTCGATCGCGCCCGGTTGATGTCCGCGGGCACCTGGCGGCAGAAGAACCTCGCGCGTCTGCATCGCTCGCTTAAAAAAATCCACCGCCTCGATCAGCGGGTGCGCTACAGCGAGGATGACTGGGAGCAGCTGCTCGGTGGCTACTTCCAGGCGTCGAGATCGGCGTAGTAATCGGGCAGCGGATCGGGAAGATTCTTGTATTTGCGATGCACCCAATAGTATTGATCGGGGCATGAGCGAATGTGCTGCTCGAGCACGGCGACGTATTTCTTGGTGTCCGCGACCGGGTCGTCGGTCGGGAAATCCTCGAGCGGCGGCTTGATCGAGACCACGTAACCGCCCTCCGGCAAGCGGCGCGGGAAGTACGGCAGCACCACCGCTTTGCCCAGTCGAGCCAGCGCGCTCGTGGCAATGTTGGTCATCGCCGGCACGCCGAAGAACGGAATGACTGCGGACTGTTTGCGGTTGTAGCTCTGGTCCGGTGCGTACCACACCGGCGTGCCCTCGCGCAGGCTGCGGACCATCCGCTTGATGTCGTTTTTTTCGATCGTACCGCGTCCCGACACTTCCCGGCTCGTGCGCAGGAACTCGGTCAGAAGGTCGTTGCGAAACGGCCGGTATACCAGATCGAAGGGTGGACAGTTCATCTTCAGGATGCGGCCGCTGATCTCGAGCGTCGTGAAGTGGGCGCTCAGGAAGATGATGCCCCGTCCCTCGCCGATCGCGCGCTCGATGTGCTCGACGCCTTCGATGCGGGCGAGCTCGAGGTGTTTCTCGTCCGACGCCCAACGCGCGAGCGCGAGCTCCATGATCGAGGCGCCCAGAGATTCGAAGTGCGCCAGCGCGAGCGCGTTGCGATCTTCGCTCGACATCTCGGGAAACGCGAGAGCAAGATTGCGACGCGCAATGGCGCGTCGCTCGGGTGCGAGGCGATGGCCGACGCGGCCCAGCCACTTGCCCACGGCTAGCTGCGCGCGATATGGCAGCAGGCAGGCGAGTCGCAGTAGCGTGAGGCCGACCCAGATGGGCCAGTAATTCGGCGTCCAGTAGCGATAGAGCGGCTTGCGCTCATCGGTGTTCATTCCAACGTAGCTCGAATCCGACGGCTAGCTTTCGTCGGCGGAGTGTAGCGACTGGCAGGCGGCCGTCGCAATCGGCCGTGCATGCACCGTGCCGAGCTATTCAGACAGTCCGCCGTCTGCGTCTTCGTCGTCGCTTTGCGCTTCGTTGTGCAGATTGGCCTGGTGCGGCTCGAAATCTTCGTCCAGCTTGTCGGTCGCCTGTATGCCGATATGGAATGCGGCAAAGCCGGGCATCACGACCTGATTGCGAGCCATGCCGATGATGCGGCCCGAGTATGGAGAGTAGATCGGTGTGCTCGCGTTGTTCATCGGATCTGTGATCGTGCCGAGCAGGTCGCCCTCGCGCACGGAGCTGCCGATGCGCACGTCGGCGAGCAGGATGCCACCCCGATCTGCCCGAATCCAGGTCGACCGGTAGTAGACCGGTTCCGGATCACCCCACAGGCGCACCTTCCTGATCATGCCCAAGGAATTGAGCAGCGTCTCGATCCCCTTCACGCCGTGCTTCACTTCGGTCGGCTCGAGCACGGACGGCCCGCCGGCTTCGAGCGTCACTGCGGGTATGCCGGCGGCGGTTGCCGCGTAACGCAGCGTGCCCGGCGTCGGCGTGCTGTGCAGAATCACGGTCGAGCCGAAGCCCTGGGTTAACGTGATCACGTCCGGATCGCGAAGATCGGCACGTAGCTGCGGCAAGTTGGCTCGTTCGAATGAGCCGGTGTGCAAATCGACCAGCGCGTCGCAATTACTGACGATCTGGGTAAAGAACGCGTACGCGATCCGCGACGCCGCGCTGCCGTTCGCATTGCCGGGAAAAAAACGGTTGAGGTCGCGGCGGTCCGGCAGGTAACGAGAGCCGCGCCGAAACCCCTGCACGTTCACGATCGGTACGCCGATCACCGACCCCGCCAGCTTGCCCGGATTCAGGTCGTGCAGCACGCGCCGTACCATCTCGATGCCGTTCAGCTCGTCCCCGTGTATCGCCGCGGTCAGGCACAGCGTCGGTCCGGGCTCGCGGCCGTTGACGACCAGCACCGGCGTCGTGACCGGCACGCCCTCGAACAGCTCGGTCGCGGACCACGAGAGGCGTCGATACTCACCGGGCGCGACGGCCGTATCGAGAATCGCCAGCGAACGCGCGCCGCCCGAGGCGACCGCGACCGCGTCCGCGAGCGGCACGACGGGCTCTTCGGAGAGGCCGTCGCTGACGGGCGGAAGTAGGGCCTCGCTGAAGGCGGTCTCGTTCGCGGCGCTCTCTGCGTCTACCGCGGCATCGGCCGCGGAACGCGCCGGCTCTTCCACGGTCTGATCCGGCTGTGTCGGCGTGTCGAGGCCGGTCTCATTGGACCATACCGGCGACCACAGCGGGCTGGCCGCCAGCAGTGCGGCGAGTAGGGCGACTGAAAGAATGCGACGTTGTTGGCAGTTTGACGTCATGATCGGGCTCGCGGTGCCTCTGCGGCTTCCGGCGAAGCGAAAAATAGCTTATATAGAGAAAGACTTCTGTGAACTATTCAAGTGTTTACGGCTTATATCTCGATTGAAGCGCTAATCCAGCCAAATGACAAGTCCCCATCACCGCTTACGCCTCGTTTTCGCCCTGGTTGCGCTACCGGCGCTCGCATTTGCCAACGACGTCGACTTTCCGCAGCCCAAGGAGCTCGATCGGGACGTCAAGTTCTGGCTGAGCGTGTTCTCCGAGGTCGGCACCGACGCGGGCCTGCTGCACGACAATCGCGACCTGTCGATCGTCTACGAACGGCTGCCGATGCCCAGGTCGCTGAGCCGTCGCGAGCGCAATCGGCGCGTCGGCCTGCGGCGCAAACACTATCAGAGCGTTCTGAAGAAGCTCGCCGCCGGTAAGCGCAGCGGGCTGAGCGCCGAGGAGCAGCGCGTGCTCGACCTGTGGCCCGCCGACGTCACGAACGAGACGCTGGCAGCCGCCAGCCGGCGCATTCGCTTCCAACACGGCCTGTCCGACCGCTTCGCTGAGGGTCTCGAGCGAGCCGGCCGCTGGCGCGCCCATGTCAACGCTACGTTTGCTCGTCACGGCGTACCCATCGAGCTGGCGGCACTGCCGCACGTCGAATCGTCGTACAACCCCGGCGCGCGATCCCACGTAGGCGCCTCCGGTATCTGGCAGTTCACTCGCAGTACGGGTCGCCGGTACATGCAAGTCGACCACGTCATCGACGAGCGCAATGATCCGTTCTTTGCGACCGAGGCCGCCGCGAAGCTGCTTGCCTACAACTACTCGATCACCGGTAACTGGCCGATGGCGATTACCGCGTACAATCACGGGCTCGCCGGCGTGCGGCGGGCCATGCGCAAATACGGCGACCATGCCTACGCCGACATTCTGCGAAAATACAACGGCCGCACGTTCGGTTTCGCTTCGCGGAACTTCTACGTAGCGTTTCTCGCCGCGAAAGAGATCGACCAGAATCCGGACAAGTACTTTCCTGATGTGGTTCCGGACACGCCCGTGGACTACGAGACCTTCCGGCTCGGTGAGTACGTTCCGGCGCAGGCGGTCGTCGCCACGCTCGGCGTGAGCGAGCGCGAATTCAGTCGCCACAACCCGGCCCTGCAGGCCACGATTTGGCAAGGCAGCAAACACGTGCCGCGAGACTTCGAGCTGCGTATACCGAAACACGGACTGACGCATTCGGTCGACGAGCTGCTCGCCGCTATTGCGGACGAGGAGCGGTTCGACCAGCAGCTGCCAGACCTCTATCACACGATCGTGCGCGGCGATACGCTGTCCAAGATTGCGGACGAATACAGCACCAGCGTCTCGACGTTGGTAGCACTGAACGGGCTGCGTAGCCGGCACCGTATTCGCGCCGGTCAACGGCTGCGCCTGCCCGCCGCCGGCCCGGCGCCCGAGATCGTCGCCGCGCGCGAAGCCGAGGCCGCCGCCGCGGCTGCCGCCGAGCCAGCCGCCGAGCCAACCGCCGAGCCAACCGCCGAGCCAACCGCCGAGGCGGCGCCGGCCGTCGTGGCGGCGGCGCCCCGGATCGGTAAGGAACCGCCGGCGGAGCTGCTTGCCGACGTTCCCGCGATTGCGGACGGCCCGGCGGCCGCACCTGAGGAGGATGTGGCTGCGGGAATCCTCGGTGAGGGTCTGGCCGACACCATGATGGGCGCGCTGCAGGCGGCGCTATTGTCCGATCCGAGCGACTACAGCGTGGCGGAAGACGCGACCATCGAGGTCCAGCCGCTCGAAACGCTCGGACACTATGCCGACTGGCTCGGCATAAAGACTCAGCGCCTGCGTGACATCAACGGCCTCGCGTTCCGCACTCCGGTCGAGGTCGGGCAGCGCATCAAGCTGGACCTTCGCAAGTCCAGCGTCGACGACTTCGAGCGATTGCGTGCCGCATATCACCGGGAGCAGCAGGATGCGTTCTTCCGTCGCAACACCATCACCGGTGTGCGTGAACACGTCGTCGCCAGTGGCGAATCCCTTTGGATCTTGTCGCTCCGGCGCTACCAGGTACCGATTTGGCTGTTCCGTCAGTACAACCCCGAGGTGGACATGCACCGAGTCTCGTCAGGCACGCGGGTGCGCTTCCCGGTGTTGGTCAGCAACACGGGTTGAGGGCATGTGCACTGCGCGAGTGCGCGAACTCGTACGTTCGTGGGGTCGGGATCGATGACGGCACTACTCGTAAGACTGCTGCCCGTGCTGCTGGTGACATCGGCGGCGGTCCTCTACGTCGTCCACGTGGAAGGCCAGGAAGCCTACGCGCTGAGAAACGTGGTACCGATGTTGGTCGTGCTGCTACTGGCCGCGGTGACGCTCTACCGGGGCGGCGGCAGCTGGACGGCCAACGGGTTCGGCTGGCCGCTCGGAACGCTGGGTTTCGCGATCCCGGCGCTCGGCTTGTCGGCCTATCTGCACTACGGCTACGCGACCGATCTGAACGGCATGTACAGCGAGGCGGTGTACCCCGAAGAGGTGTTTCGCTTCCTGCCGGCATACACGCTCGTAGCCGGGTCGATCGGCTTCGCGATCGGCTGGATCATCGGCCGGAACCTATGAACCGCAGTGCGAAGTGGAACAGAGGCCGTCGATCGCAGCAGCAAATCTGTGAAGTAGCGAGCTTGCGCGTGACGATCGGTCTGCTAAATTTGTCGAACCCGGATCGGAGACACGGTTTCGCAATGAGGAAGACGACCTCCAACGGCCCGCTGGCCGCCGCACTCGCAGTGACGACGCTGTTCTTCGGGTCGCTGCACGCCGCGAGCGTCGCCGCCACCGAGTTCCCGCTGGCGGACAAGGTCGTCGTCGAGAAAGAGAGCCGCAAGCTGCACCTGCTTCGGGACGGCAAACCGTTTCGTACCTTCGACATCGCGCTCGGGATCGAGCCGATCGGCGACAAGATGCAGGAAGGCGATTTCCGGACGCCGGAAGGGCGCTACACGCTGGATGCGCGCAATCCGGACAGCGACTTCTTCCTCTCGATCCGAATTTCCTATCCGAACCCGGCGGATCGCCACGAGGCGGCCCAGCAAGGCGTCGATCCCGGCGGCCAGATCATGATACACGGGCAGCCGAACGAGCCGACTTACTCGGCCGGCTATTACAAGACTTCAGACTGGACGAACGGCTGCATAGCGGTGTCGAACTCGGATATGATCGATATCTGGCTGATGACGCCGGACAATGTGCCGATCGAGATCCTCCCCTGATCCGACGCCGAATTTGCCGCGGGTGATCCGTGGCATCACATCCACGTAATAGACAGTGCAGCAGGTAAAACGAATTTCCGATTCCGGCGTGCGCTCCGAGCCGACCGTCGACGCCGAGGTATGGCCGGAGGGCAGTCTCGAAGTCCTTTCCCAGGTCGAAGTCGAACAGCTCCGCAACGAGAGCGAGGGGGGGCTCTATAGCCTGCTGCGCCGTTGCATGCTCGCGGTGCTGAATTCCGGTGTCGAGATCGACGATGCGCGCGAGGTGCTGAACCGGCACCGGGATTTCCGTGTCGGCTTCATTCAACAAGACCGCGGTCTCAAAGTCACGCTGAAAGGCGCGCCTGCCTCGTCGTTCGTCGATGGCGTGATGATACGCGGCATCCGCGAGCTGTTGTTTGCCGTGCTGCGCGACGTCGTGTTCACGAACAACGAGATTCGCCTGAGCGGCCGCTTCGACCTCAAGAGCTCGGACAACATCACGAACGCCGTCTTTCACATCGCGCGAAATGCCAGACTGCTCGAAACGCCGGCGAAGACCAATCTCGTCGTCTGCTGGGGCGGCCACGCAATCAGCCGGCGAGAATACGACTATACGAAGAAGGTGGGCTACGAGCTCGGCTTGCGCGCCCTCGACGTATGCACCGGCTGCGGCCCCGGCGCGATGAAAGGACCGATGAAGGGAGCGACGATCGGCCACGCGAAACAGCGCATCCGGGATGGCCGTTACATCGGCATCACCGAGCCGGGCATCATCGACGCGGAGCCACCCAATCCGATCGTCAACTGCCTGGCTATCATGCCCGACATGGAGAAACGCCTGGAAGCGTTCGCCCGGGTCGGTCACGGCATGGTGATGTTCCCGGGTGGCGTCGGAACCGCGGAGGAAATCCTGTATCTGCTGGGAATCCTGCTGCACCCGAACAACCGCGAGCTGCCGATGCCGATCATCATGACCGGGCCGAAGAGCAGTGCGTCCTATTTCCGGCAGATCGACGAATTCATAGGCGAGATCCTCGGCGACGAGGCTCGCCGACGCTACTCGATCGTGATCGACGATCCGGAGACCGTGGGCCGGGAGATGCTCAAGCGTCTCGCCGACGTGAAGGATTTTCGTCGCGAAAAGAGCGACGCCTACTATTTCAATTGGCGCCTCACCATCGATCACGAGTTTCAAAAGCCGTTCTCGTCGAGCCACGAAGACATGGCGGCCGTCGAGATCTCGGAAGACCTGCCCGGGCACGTCCTGGCCGCGAATCTCCGACGCATATTCTCCGGCATCGTGTCCGGCAACGTTCGCGAGGACGCCATTGCCGCTATCGAGGAGAAAGGACCGTTCGAGATAAACGGGTCGCCGCGAATCATGAAGCTCCTCGATCGCCTGCTCACCGCGTTCGTCGCCCAGGGCCGCATGAAGCTGGCGGCCGAGAGTTACCAGCCCTGCTATCGCGTGAAGGCCTGATCGGATCGAGCGCTCGGAATTCTTCGTCGCTGGCTGCCGAGATTCTGTCAAACGGGCCTTCGGTCAGGCCTGTCCATTAAGTAAAAATCTGCGTTAATTAACTGAAACAAAAAGGAAAAATGGCCGACTGCATTGTGATGCAGTTCCTGTGCTCGGCGCACTCATGTCCGTACCATTTGTGCAAATAAATGTACCGAGCAGTATTCGATGCAGGACAGCAAAGAAATCAATTGGGGCAGCGACTACGACGCCGAGACGGCGGACACGGACGCTGACGTACAAGCTGCCGAACCGACCGAAGGCGAGAAAGACGGCTGGCAGCAGTACCGCCGTTGGATATCTAAGGCCCCTGCTCCGAATCGCCGCCGTGGCGGCGTGGACCCGTCGCTCTACACCTGGAAGGGATATCGGGACTGGACCGAGCAGGTCAAGCGCAACTGGTCCGACAACTCCTGAGCTTCTCCACAGCCCGAACCTCGCGTCGGCGCGCTTCGACGCGGGCGTCCATCCGTACTTCGATGCGCGCAGGACGTTATGTCACGGAACGGTCCCGCATCGTCATTGAAATCGTGCGCCGGTTCTCCCTTTCGACACAAAGTCGAACATGCAAATGAAGCTGTGATGAATCTCACGGAGCTTGCTCGATCGGCCGACTATAGTTTCGAGCAACGGCAACATGGAAGTTGATGCGAACAATGTCGGATAAGTTTTTGCAGTCGGACTCGCCCGCAGCCGGATTGAAGAACGAGGCTTCTCGCCGACGCTGGGAACTCTTCCATCGCGCAATCACCTACGCGAAGCAGTCCAACGTGGCGGCCATGCGAGAGCTCGATGATGCCGGCGCCGACTCGAAGCGCCCTGGCCGGGTGCTCTCGGTGGTTCGCTAGCGGCACGCGGCCATGGAACGATTCCTCCTGTATTTGGATGACCTCGAAGATGCGTGGTACGCGGTCGCGCTCGTCAGCGAGCGAATCCGGCGCGGGATCAGAGCGATGGGGCTGATGACGTTCGCCGCATTCGTTCAGGTGCTCGCGGTCCTTGTGGCTCTGCGCGATCCGGCCCTGGGCGCTGCCGTGGCTTCGCTGCTCACGGTCACGGTCCTGTACCGCTCGGCGACCGCCTCGATCGGGACGTCTCTTTAGGCAGACCGAGCGCCGCCCCCTACCCAGGCCCCTTGAAATGACCGCCGCCGCCACTATCGTGGAGGCGGCGTGCGTGTGCCGGCAACGTCGTGGAGGGCATCGGTGAGCGAGCAACCTGGCAAACAAACCCTGGCATTTCAGACCGAGGTGCGGCAGCTGCTGCATCTCATGATTCACTCGCTGTACAGCAACAAGGAGATCTTCCTGCGCGAGCTGATCTCGAACGCCTCCGATGCCGCCGACAAGCTGCGCTTCGAAGCGCTCGCGGATGCCGCGCTGCTCGAGGACGATCCTGAGCTGAACATTCTGGTCTCCTACGATCCGGAGGCGAAGACGATCTCCGTGACCGATAACGGCATCGGCATGTCGCACGACGAGCTCGTCGAGAATCTCGGCACCATCGCGCGGTCCGGCACGGCGGAGTTCCTCAGTCGGATGACCGGCGACGAGGCCAGGGACGCGCAGCTGATCGGCCAGTTCGGCGTCGGTTTCTATTCGTCGTTCATCGTCGCGGACCGAGTCGTGGTGGAGAGCCGCCGTGCCGGCCTGACGGCGGCCGATGCGGTCCGCTGGGAGTCCGACGGGCAGGGGGAATTCACGGTCGAGACCGTGGAGCGAGCCGCTCGTGGCACGACGGTGACGCTGCATTTGAAGCCTGAGGAAGGGGAGTTCTCGCAGCCGCTCAGGCTCGAGACGCTGATCCGCAGATATTCCGATCACATCGCATTCCCGGTGAAACTATCGAAGGGCGGCGACGACCCGTGCGAGGCCGCGGCGGTCAACTCGGCGACGGCGCTGTGGACCCGCCCCCGGGCCGAGATCAAGGAAGAGGAATACAAAGAGTTCTACAAACACCTGTCGCACGATTTCGCGGACCCGCTCACCTGGAGCCACAATCGAGTCGAGGGCAAGCGGGAGTACACGAGCCTGCTCTACCTGCCGTCGCGGGCCCCGTTCGACCTGTGGAATCGCGACGCGCCGCGCGGCCTCAAGCTCTACGTGCAACGCGTGTTCATCATGGACGACGCGGAGCAGTTCCTGCCGCTCTATCTGCGCTTCGTCAAAGGCGTCATCGACTCGGCCGATCTGCCGCTCAACGTCTCGCGGGAAATGCTGCAGCAGAATCCGGAGCTCAAGGCGATCAAAGCCGCGTTGACCCGGCGGGTGCTCGATATGCTGCGTAAGCTGGCCACATCGGACGCCGAGGCCGATGAGCATCCGTATCAGACCTTCTGGGAGGCGTTCGGGCCCGTCATCAAGGAAGGACTGATCGAGGATCCGCAGAATACGGACAAGCTCCTGAAGCTGGTTCGGTTCGCGACGACGCATGGCGATTCCGCCAAGCAGGGCCAGTCGCTCGACGATTACGTCGGCCGCGCCGGCGAGACACAGGACAAGATCTACTACCTGCTGGCGGACAGCTACGAGACGGCCGTCGCGAGCCCGCATCTCGAACGGCTGAAGGACCAGGGCATCGAGGTGGTGCTGTTGTCGGATAGCATCGACCCGTGGATCGTGGAGCACCTGCCCGAGTTCGAGGGCAAGGCGTTTCAGGACGTTGCTCGGGTGGACCTCGCGTTGCCCGAGGGTGATGGCGAGATCACGCAGACGGCGCTGGACGACGAGCACAAGCCGCTTTTGAAAAAGCTTCGCAAGACGCTTAAAGGTCGGGTGCAAACGGTGAACGTGAGCCGGCGGCTGGTCGATTCAGCGGCCTGCGTCGTTACCGGCGAGCAGGATCTCAAGCCCCAGGTCCGGCGAGTCCTCGAGGCCACCGGGCAGCCCGTGCCCGACGCCAAGCCTGTGCTGGAGATCAACGTGGGCCATCCCCTGATCGCACGGCTTTCTGCGGAGTCGGACGCAGTGCGCTTCGACGAGCTCGCAAACATCGTGCTCGACCATGCCCTGCTCGCCGAAGGTGCGCAGCTCAAGAATCCGGCCGAGTACGTCCAGCGCATGAATCGATTGCTGTTCGAGCTTCAGCACTGACGGCGCCGCTCAGCGGGCGCTGTTGCGCATGTGCGGGACCACCAGGGCGCGCTCGACGGCGCCGAAAAGCAGCTCGGTCAGGATGGCGAGCACCGCCGCGGGCACCGCGCCCTGCATGATCAGGGAGGTGTCGTTCAGCGCGAGCCCGGTGACGATCGGATCGCCGAGGCCGCCGGCGCCGATGAAGGCCGCGAGCGTCGCGGTGCCGATGCATATCACCGCGGCGGTGCGGATGCCTGCGATCATGTGCGGCATCGCGAGCGGCAGCAGCACGTAGCGCAGTTCCTGGCGCCGCGTCATCGCCATCGCGGCGGCCACCCGCCGGTAGCCGTGCGGTATGGCCTGGATGGCAGTGACCGTGTTGCGCGCGATCGGCAGCAGGGAATACAGGAACAATGCGATGATCGCCGGCGTCTGACCGACCCCTACGAGCGGAATGAGCAGCGCGAGCAGCGCGATCGACGGCACGGTCTGCAGGAGTCCCGTGAACTGAAGAAACGCGTTCGACAAGCCGCGATGTCGATGCACGACCACCGCAAGTCCGACGCCGATTGCGATCGCCAACACCAGCGCGATCGCCGTGAGCTTCAAGTGCCGCTGGACGTTGCGCACGAGCTGCTCGAGCACGGGCGAGCCGCTTGCGCCGGCGTCGATCAGACCCTCTTCGATCAAAAATTGCGACGCGACCTCGACGATGCTCGTATCGGGATCGAGCGCCGCCAGGTTCATATCCCGCATGCGCGGCTCGTCGATCCGGCCGCTCAGCATGCTCAGTATCCGCCTTACCTCGGCCGGCAGCTCGGTATGCGTCAGCAACACGGCGATGTAGCGGGGAAAGTAGCCGAGGTCGTCTTCGAGCACCGTGAGCCGCGTCCGAGCGATCTCCCCGTCGGTCGTATACACCGCGGTCAGGTCGATCTCGCCCTGCGCGAGCGCCTCGTAGGCGAGACTGTGCTCGATGCCGCGCGCCGTGTGACCGAGCCGATAGCGTTTCTTGAGGCCGGGCCAGCCGTCGCCGCGGCTGAGGAACTCGTGCGGCAGGGCGACGCGCAGATCGTCGTGGGCGCTTAGATCCGAGATGCGGCGCAGGTTGCGCTCCTCGGCCAGCGCCTCGGTGACCGCGAGCGCGTAAGAATTGTTGAAGCCCAACGGCGGTAGTATCGTGAGCCCGCGCGCCGCGAGCGCCGCCTGGATGTCCTCGAGCGCATCGAGCTCGGGCCGCAGCAGGATCACCTCCGTGATCGTGCCGGAATACTCGGGATACACGTCGATGGCGCGATTGTCGAGCGCCTGGAAGCTGATCTTGGTGCCGTTCATGCCCTGTCGCCGTGCGACGTCGAAGCCGTGAGCTTCCAGGAGCTGCGCGCTGATTTCCGAGAGTATGTAGTTCTCCGCGAAGTTCTTGCTGCCGACCACCAGGGTGTCAGCGCGAGCGAAAGCGCTCGACGCTACGAGCGCGGCAATGAGCGGCGCGCGTCCAATCACGGGCCGATATCCGCGAGGCCGGTACAGAGCTTCTGCACGTAGTCGTCGGCCGGATGTTCGGTGACGTCTCGCACGGTGCCGTGCTGCAGCACGCTGCCCGCGCGCATCACGATCATGAACTCCGCCAGATTGATCGCTTCCTGCGGATCGTGGGTGACCAGCACCGCCGAGATGCCCTCGCGTCGCTTGAGCTCGCGGAAACGCTCGTGGATGCCCTGCCGAGTGAGCGCATCCAACCCGGAGAAGGGCTCATCCAGGAGCAACAGCTCCGGCCTGAGCATCATCGCCCGGCACAGCCCGGCGCGTTGCTGCTGCCCGCCCGAAAGCTCGTGCGGAAAGCGCGCCAACACGTCGTCGGGCAGCCGCATCAGGGCCATGAGCTCGGCGAGCCGCGCGTCCTTGTCGGCGGCGCTCCAGTCGTTGAGCTTCGCCGGCAGCAGGATGTTGTCGCGGATACGCAGGTGAGGCAGCAGCGCGACGTCCTGGATCGCGTAGCCGACGCGGCGCCTAAGCGGTCGCGGATCTCGATAGTCGACCGGTGCGCCGAGCGCACGGACGCTGCCGCTGTCGGGCTCGAGCAGGCCGATGATCAGCTGCACGAGCGTCGATTTGCCGCTGCCGCTTGCCCCCAGGACGGCGGTCGTGCGCCCGCTCGGCATCGACACCGTCACGTCGTCGAGGGCGAGCACATCACCGCGCCTCAGCGTGACGTGGCTGAACTCCGCGGCGTACTGCTGATCCGCCATTCGCACCCCGACATCACAACGTTGGCTCAACCTTACGGGGCCAGCGGCCATTAGTGAATAGTGGCGATCGCGGGAACGATTACAGCGTCCCCGAGTTCGGGCTACAATCTCGGTCCAGCTGTTCGAGAGCTTAGCGATGAAAAGACCCGCCGCCGAGGAACTCCGCGCCCGGCTGACCCCGGAACAGTACGAGATAACGCAGAAAAAGGGCACGGAGCGACCCTTTACGGGCAAGTACGTCGACCACAAAGCCGACGGCACCTATTACTGCGTCTGCTGCAACGCCGAGCTTTTTAGCTCCGAGCACAAGTACGACTCGGGATCCGGTTGGCCGAGTTTCTGGTCGCCGCTCGCTGGCGACAATGTGCGCACGGTGCGCGATACCAGCCACGGGATGATCCGCGAGGAGGTCGTCTGTGCCAGCTGCGGTGCGCATCTCGGCCACGTATTCGAGGACGGGCCGCAGCCGACCGGGCTGCGCTACTGCATCAACTCGGCGTCGCTCGACTTCGGCGATGCAGAGTAGCCGCCCGCAGATCACTATTTCTTTCGCTGAGGACTAAAAAGGGTCGAGAATGACGACAATCAGAGTGCCGCTAATCGTAATGAGCGGCTTGCTGCTGGGCGCCTGTCAGCCGAGCAACGACAACGCGGCCGATGAATCTGCCGCCGCTACCGCCGAGGACACGGAGCCGATGGCCGAAGAGACCGCGACCGAGATCGCGCCGGGACTGACGATGAAGATCTTGAAGCCGGGCACCGGCGAGGTTGCGCAGGTCGGACAGACGGCGACGGTCCATTACACCGGCTGGCTGTACGATCCACAGGCGGCCGACGGGCGCGGCAGCAAGTTCGACAGCTCCGTCGATCGCGGCCAGCCGTTTCCGTTCCCGCTCGGCGCGGGTCGCGTGATCAAGGGTTGGGACCAGGGCGTCGTCGGCATGAAAATCGGTGAATCCCGCGAGCTGATCATTGCGCCGGAGATGGCCTACGGAGACCGCGCCATCGGTGATCTGATTCCGCCGGGCTCGACGCTCTTGTTCGAGGTCGAGCTGCTGGAGCTGAGCGGCGCCGCGGCGCCTGTGCAATAACAACCGCGCTTGCACGGTTCGGCGCTAAAGATCAATCCGCGCTGACCCGGCCCGCGTTGTCTGTACTCGGTGGGCGGATTGGGATTGCCTACGGTTAGCCCGTTCCGCTGGTCTTTTCGTGTTGCAGCATGCGTGCCTGGCCGATCCAGTCCTCGCGATAGATGCGGCTGCGAAAACCGCGCAGCTCGCGCGCCACGCGATCGATGTCGTATTCGCTCATCTCCGCGATCTGATTGAAACGATAGATGCCGAGATCGTTCAACGTCTTCTCGATCGCCGGCCCGACGCCCTTGATCAGCTTCAGATCGTCGCGCGCGGTCGCCGCGACGTGGCTCGAGTTGACGGTACCGGCCGCTAGCTCGCCGGCGCCATCGTCATCGCCCGTTTCGGCGTTGTCTTCCCAGCCCGCCTCGACACCGTCCTCACCGCTGGTCTCGAGGCTGTCCTCACCGCTGGTCTCGGGGCTGTCCTCATCGTCATCGTACGCGCTCTCCACGTGGGCGACGGCGTGGCGATCATCGTCGGTCGCATGCTCGTCGTCGTCACCGCCCGCTTCCTCGCCGATGCACCGTTCCGCGTACGCCTCGTCATCCTCTGCGCCGCTCCAATGCTCCGGACCAGCGTCATGGTCGCCGCCGTCGGCGTCGACGGCTCGTTCGGTCTCGCCGAGATCGAAATCCACGGTGCCGTCTGCCAGGTAGGTGTCGATGCCGGTGCGATCGTCGTCATCGGCGAAGTCCACTGGCTCCGCCTGCTGCCCGCCACCGCCGGCGCCGTTCGGCCCGCTGGCCTCGTCTCCCGTGGACGCGTCCTCGAACTGGTCGTTCGATGCGTCCAGCCCGTCCGCGATGGGGTTCGTGTCGATCGGCTCGATGCGGGTTTCGTCGGAGCCCGCGAGATTCTCCAACGCCGCGATGCGCTGACGCGCTTTGCCGAGCTCCGACTCGAGATGCTGCGCCTCGAGGTCGCGCAGCCGGAATCGTTCGAGCAGCGGCGGCAACCGGCTCTGCCAGCTCTCCAGCTCGCGACTCAGCTTGAAGATTTTCTGATCCTTTTCCTTGAGCGCGCTCTTCGAGGCCTGATTGCGGATCGAGCCACTCTCGACGTCGTTCTTGAACTTGTCGCGCTGCGCGATCGTCACTTCGAGGCTGCTACGGATCTCTTTGATCTGGCGTTGCAGCTCGTCTCGTTTCGCGAACGCCTCCTTCATTGAATCCGATAGCTCCTTCGCACGCATGTCGGAGTCTTTCTTCGAGGCGCGATACTGGCTGATCTGCTCCATCAGGTTCTTGTTCTGATCCGCGAGCCGGTCGTGCTCCTGTTTTTGGGCGATCATCTGTTTCTGCCAGCTGGCGCTGATCGCGTTTTTTTCCTTGCGGCCACGACCGCCCCTGAAGATCCAACCCAAAATGAAGCCCATGGCGAGCATGGCCGCCAGTAGGCCCAGCACGGTAGGAGTCAGCTCAGGCATTCGCGCATCCCGAAAGTACAGCCTGCGGCAACGTAGAAACCGCGTAAGCGCATAATTTTACAGTCCTAAACACGCCGCAGGCCAGGATACCGCAGGTTCGGTTTGCCAAACTGAGACGGAGTTCGCGTCTGTGTGGGGTAAGATTCTGTGCAATCGGAGCCCCGCATCCGCGACGGTTTGAGGGCACCGGGCGCCTTATGAACGAAGAACACATCGTTGTTGCCATCGTCTCCGTCGCTGGTCTCGGTGTTGCCGCGCAGTGGATCGCGTGGCGCCTGAAGATGCCCGCAATCATCTTCCTGGCGGCGTTCGGCCTGATCGTCGGTCCCGGACTCGACCTGATACACCCGAGCGAAGACTTCGGTGAATTCCTGAGACCGGTCGTCAGCCTCTGCGTCGCGATCATCCTGTTTGAAGGGGGCCTGAGCCTGCAGCTCAACGAGCTCAAAGAAGCTGCGAGCGGCGTGCGCCGTCTGGTCTATGCTGGCGTGCCGCTGGCGTGGGCCTTCTGCAGCCTGTGCGCGCATTTCATCGGCGGACTCGATTGGCCGGTATCGCTCGTCTTCGGCGCCATCATGGTCGTTACGGGGCCCACCGTCATCATGCCGATGCTTCGCCAGGCCGGACTCAATCGCCGCACCGCCTCCTACCTCAAATGGGAAGGTATCGTCAACGATCCGATCGGGGCGCTATTGGCGGTCTTGGTGTTTCAGTTCTTCATCTTTCAGCAGACCGGCTCGGGTTGGGCGGAGGTTGCGGCGGGAATCAGTCTCGCGATCTCCTGCGGCCTCATCCTGGGCGGGCTCGGCGGGTTGGCGATCGGACGAGCGATGCGCGCGGGTCTGGTTCCGGAGTATCTCAAGAGTCCCGTCTTGCTCGGGCTGGTGCTCGTCGTCTATACGGTGTCGAACATCGTCCAGCACGAAGCCGGCTTGTTGAGCGTAACGATCATGGGCATCGTGGTCGGCAACATGAATCTGCCGGGCATCGGTGATCTGAAGCGTTTTAAGGAGTACATCACCATCATGCTCGTCTCGGTGGTATTCGTATCCCTGACGGCAGACCTCGACGTGGGCTCGCTTGGCGCGATCGGCTGGCACGGCACGGCGCTGATCGTTGCGATCATGTTTCTCGCGCGCCCGGCCGCCATCCTGCTCGCAACAGTGGGTTCAAACATGGCCCTGAACGAACGCCTGCTGTTGGCTTGGATTGCCCCGCGCGGCATCGTTGCGGCAGCGACCGCGGGCGTGATGGGACCGGGCCTGGTTGACGCCGGTTACGACGCGGGCGTATTGCTGCCGCTGGTGTTCGCGATCATCTTCGCCACGGTGTTCAGTCACGGACTGACGTTGAACTGGCTGGCCGAAAAACTCGGGCTCTCGTCCAAGCACCGGGACGGCGTGCTGATCGTGGGCGCATCGCCGTGGACCGTCGAGCTCGCGCGCACGCTGCACGAGATGGGCATCAACGTCTTGGTCGCCGATTCGTCTTGGCACAATCTGAGGCCCGCCCGCCTGGCCGGTATTCCGGTCTTCTACGGCGAAATATTGTCCGAGTTCGCCGAGGAGTCGGTAGAGCTCGCCCACATACGCACCGTGCTGGCCGCGACCAGCAACGATGCCTACAACGCGCTGGTGTGCACCGCGCTCGCGCCGGAGATCGGTCAACAGCGGGTACTGCAGCTGGCGCTCGGCAGCAGCGAGCCGGAAGAAGATCCGAAGGCGCTCGCGAGACCCCGTCGCGGCGGGCTCGCATTCCACACGGACGCATATTTCGAGCTCTTGTGGCGCAACTACGTGCGCGGATGGAAGTTCTCCAAGACCCGCCTCTCCGACGAATACGACTATGACGATTTTCGGGCCGACCTTCCGAAGGACGGGTTGCAGATCCTGCTCATGAACGGCAGCGAAGACGTCGAGTTCATTCCAGCCGATGCGGCGCCCGAGCCCGGGCCCGGCACGACGATCGTCTATTTCGCGAAAGAGCGTGACGCCGCACGAAAGGAGCCAGTCGATGCGCAAACCGCAGCGGTCTGAAGAGCTTCTTATCGACGGCTCGGTTGGAAAACTCGAAGCCTTGCTCGAAGTGCCCGAACCAGCCTCGGCGGCCGCCGTGGTGTGCCATCCGCACCCGCTGCACGGCGGGACAATGCACAACAAGGTAGCGCATACGCTGGCGCGAGCATTCTTGAGCGCGGGCTTTGTCACGCTGCGCTTCAATTTTCGCGGCGTTGGCAATAGCGAGGGCGAGTTCGACGACGGCGAGGGTGAAGTCGCGGATGTGTTGGCGGCGGTTCGCTATCTCCGCGAGCAATCCGCCGAGCGGCCGCTGTGGCTAGCAGGCTTCTCGCTCGGCGCCGCCATGGCGACTCGTGCCGCCGTAGACGCGCACGCTGCAGGTCTCGTGACGGTCGCGCCGGCGACGTCTCGATTCGGCGGCACGCTGCTCGTGCAGCCGGACTGCCCGTGGTTGATCGTGCACGGCGAGGACGACGAGCTCGTGCCCGTCGACGAGACGATCGACTGGGTCAATTCACTCGACCCCGGTCCGGAGCTCATCGTCCTCTCGAAAACGACCCACTTCTTCCACGGCAAATTGGTCGAGCTGCGCGAGTGCGTGCGCGAATTCGTCGAACGTAACCTCATGCCCGTCGGGGAGATCGGATCCGACTAGCCCGGACACGAAAAAACCGGGCATGCGCCCGGTTCTCTCTGCGTCGACTACGCACCGAAAA
>JBFGFX010000016.1:0-22985 GCA_041579335.1 Woeseiaceae bacterium
GAAAAGATGCCCGTATTCACCCCGACGATCCCAAACTCCAGCCGCTCACTGACGCGCCAGATGCGCGCATTATCGCGCGAGAAGAAATAGGCCGCGAGACCGAACTCCGTCTCGTTCGCCAGCTCGATCGCTTCTTTCTCCGTGTCGAAGCGGAAAACCGGAGCGAGCGGTCCGAACGTTTCTTCGCGGGCAATCTTCATTCCGGCTGCGACGTCGGCGATGACCGTCGGCTCGAAGAACGTGCCGCCGAGTCGATGTCGCGAGCCGCCGACGACGACCCGGGCGCCGAGACTCACCGCATCGTGCAGATGCTCCTCGGTTTTCCGCACGGCGGCCTCGTCGATCAGCGGGCCCTGCTCGACGCCTTCGTCGAAGCCGTCGCCGACGCGGAGCGCACCGGCCGCGGCCGCGAGCGCGGCGACGAACTCGTCGTAGATGCCGGACTGCGCATAGATCCGGTTGGCACAGACGCAGGTCTGACCCATGTTGCGGAACTTCGATGCCATCGCGCCCGCGACCGCGGTGTCGAGATCCGCGTCGTCGAAGACCAGGAGGGGCGCGTTGCCGCCGAGCTCCAGCGACACTTTCTTGATGCTGCCCGCCGCCTTCGCCATGAGCTGCGATCCCACCTCGGTCGAGCCCGTGAACGTCACCTTGCGGACTTTCCGATTCGTGACCAGCTCGTCGCCGACGGCGGACGCCGCGCCGGGCACGACGCTGAACACGCCGGCCGGGATGCCTGCGCGATCCGCTAGCTCCGCCAACGCGAGCGCGGAGAGCGGCGTCGCGCTCGCGGGTTTGAGCACCATGGTGCAGCCGGCTGCGAGCGCCGGCGCGGCTTTGCGCGGGATCATCGCCATCGGGAAATTCCACGGCGTGATGGCCGCACAGACCCCGATCGGCTGCTTGAGGACCAAGAGCCGCTGGTCGGCTTTAGGCGCCGGGATCGTCTCGCCGTAGACTCGCTTGGCTTCCTCGGCGAACCACTCGAAGAACGCCGCGCCGAACAGGATCTCGCCCCGCGCTTCGGCGATCGGCTTGCCCTGTTCGGCCGTCAGGATTCGGGCGAGGTCGTCGACGTTGTCGATGACCAGATCGTGCCAGCGGCGCAGCAGGATAGATCGCTCTTTGGCGGTCCGTCGTGACCAGTCGGCCAGCGCTTCCTCGGCCGCATCGATCGCAGCGACGGCATCCTCCCGGCGTCCTTGAGGCAGGCAAGCCACGAGCTCGCCTGTCGACGGATTACGTACCGGCAGCTCGTCGCGGCCGGTCGGCCGGCGCCATTCGCCGGCGATGTAGAGCGCATCACGGAGCAGCGCGGAGTCGGCTAAGGCAAGCGTCATGGGCATACGGAGCAGGCCGGACGAGACTAAAGATGTTCTCATAGCGTACAAGTTTTCGCAAAAAGCGAACGGTGTCAGCGCGCGGCGCCTCTGCAAATCTCGACTATCGGAATTGACTGATATACTGGGTGAACATTTGTGCGAACAAGAGCGACGAATGGCCACCACCGACGTCGACCTGGCGGACCTCGACCGCCGCTACAGCTTCCATCCCTTCACCGCCTTGGCCGAGCACGAGAAACACGGCCCACCGGTCGTGATGGTGCGCGGCGAGGGCGTGTGGCTCGAGGATTCGGCCGGGCATCGGTACATCGACGGCATGGCCGGGCTATGGTGCGTGAACGTGGGCTACGGACGCCGCGAGATCGCCGCGGCGATGCAGCGTCAGGCAGAGACGCTGTCCTACTGCCATGCGTTCTCGTCGATGAGCAGCGATGCGCCTGCGATGCTTGCGGAGCGTCTGATTTCGACCGCCCCGGTACCGATGTCGAAGGTCTTCTTCGGCAACTCCGGTTCCGACGCGAACGACACCCAGGTGAAGCTGGTCTGGTACTACAACAACGTTCTGGGCAGACCAAACAAAAAGAAGATCATCGCCAGGCGCCGCGCCTACCACGGCGTGACGATCATGGCGGGGGGCATGACCGGCTTGCCCGGCGTGCACGCGGGCTTCGACCTGCCGTTACCGTTCGTCAAGCACACGACGGCGCCGCACCGGCTCTGGGAAGGCCACGGCCTCTCCGACGCAGAATTCACCGCCAAGCTGACCGCGGACCTCGAGCGGCTAATCGAAGAAGAAGGTGCCGAGACGATCGGCGCGATGATCTTAGAGCCGGTCATGGGCGCGGGCGGCGTCATCGTGCCGCCCGCAGGCTATCACGCGGCGATCCAGGAAGTGCTTCGCGAGCACGACATCCTGCTGATCGCCGACGAGGTCATCTGCGGCTTCGGCCGCCTCGGTCACCCGTACGGGTGTCAGGCGCTCGACATCACGCCGGACATGATAACGATCGCAAAAGGCGTCACGTCGGCGTACTTCCCGTTGTCCGGAGTACTGGTATCGGAGAAGGTGTGGCGGACGATCGTGCAAGGTGGCGAGGAGTTCGGCGTGTTCGGCCACGGCTATACCTACAGCTCGCACCCGATCGGCGCCGCGGCAGCTTTGGCGAATCTGGACATCATCGACAGCGAGTCGCTCGTTGCGGCTGCCGGCGAACGAGGCGCGTACCTGCATCGATGTTTGCAGACCGCATTCGCCGATCATCCGCTCGTCGGCGAGATCCGCGGCTTCGGCCTGATCGGCGCCGTCGAGCTCGTAGCCAAGAAAGAGCCTCCCGAGGCGTTCGACCCCAAGCTCACGGTCGCGGCCCGGGTCGCCAAGAAAGCGCTCGCGCGCGGCGTCGTCACGAGGGCGCTGCCGAACGCCGACACGCTCGCGTTCTCACCGCCGCTCATCATCACCGACGCGGAGATCGACGCGCTGGTCAATGGCGTACGCGAGGCGCTCGACGAGGTGCAGGCCGAACTGAGCTGCGACGGTGACTGGAAAGCCTAACTTCTGATCGTTAGCAAGGACGGGAATGGCAAGGGGTCGCTGCATCCTGGTGCCAAGGTGCCACATGATCTGACACCGTGGGGGCCGGTGAGTATCCTAGAGCCATGACGAAGCACTTGAATTCGCGGCTATCGGGCGCCCACCTGACGATGTGGACGCTGGGCGCGCTGATCGTCGGGCTGGGCCTGGGCATCTACGGCTACGAATCGGGCAGCGCGTTTGTGGGCACGCTCTCACGAACGGTCCAGCCTCTTGGTACCCTGTGGCTCAACGCGCTCCAGATGACCGTGATCCCGCTCGTGGTCGCGCAGATCCTGACCGCCATTGCAGGCGCGCGAGAAACTACCGGCCTGGGCAGGATTGGGGCGAGCGCCGTCGTTCTGTTCGTTGGTCTACTGTTCCTGTTCGGGATCGGCGCGGCGCTTGTGGGGCGACCGATCATCGCGCTCTATGACGTCGCGCCCGACATCGTCGCGTCGATCCGGAGCTCCGTCGTGGTACCACCAGCCGCACAGGCCGCGGCGCAGTCAGGCGGCGAGTCGGCGACGGATTGGTTAGTCGCGCTCGTGCCTTCAAACATCTTCGCCGCCGCCGCCGACGGCCAGATCCTGCCGCTGTTCATCTTCGCCGTGCTTTTCGGCCTCGCCGTCACGCGATTGCCGGATGGACCGCGTGCACAGCTGGGCCAGCTCTTCCGTGCCGTATCCGACACGATGCTCGTCCTGATCCGATGGATACTCTGGGGCACGCCCGCCGGTGTGTTCGCGCTCGTCGTGGGCGTCGCGATCGAGACCGGCGACCGCATGATCGGGATGCTCGGGGCATACGTGCTCGCAACCGTCGCCGTCCTTCTGATCATGACCGCGCTCTTCTATCCGCTCGTGGCGTTGTTCGGACGAACCTCGATCGCAGACTTCGCGCGTGCGGCGGCGCCGCCGCAGCTGATCGGACTCGCAACCCGATCTTCACTCGCCGCCCTGCCCGCGCACGTCGACAGCGGACGCCGCTACCTGCACTACTCCGATACCAGCGTGGGATTCACCGTGCCGCTATGCGTCACGACGTTCAAGGTGACTACTCCGGTGTCGGCCGTGGCCAAAGCCCTTTTCATCGCGCACGTGTTCGGCATCGCCCTCGGCCCGGCCCAGATCGGCGCGTTCGTCGCCGCGATGGTGTTGCTCAGCTTCAGCATCCTGGGCGTCCCCCGCGGCGGCGTCCCTATGAGGGGTCTGCCAGCCTACCTGGCCATCGGACTCCCGATCGAGGGCTACATCATCCTCGAAGCCGTCGACGATATCGTGGACTTCGCGCAAACGCTCAACAATGTCACAGGCCATGCTGCGACCGCGACGCTGCTTTCACGCGGGGATAGGACCACTTAGTCCCACAACCCGGATCGCGCTTCGCGCGGTCTTGGCGCCTTTGCCGATGCTACGCATCGGGGCGCCTGCGGCGGAACCTGCTTCCCTCGCAGGTGAAAATTCAAAAGAGAACGTCTTTCAACAGATAAGGATACACGCTACTCGAATATCGTGAACCCTGTTTGAAAAATGACTCCGCCAAGCAGAACGATCAAAGCGACAACGTAGCGACGCGCCTGTCGGCCTTCCGCTTCACAGCGGACATCGAAAACAGAGTACTTCGGGATCTGGCTTTGCTTCGTCAGTACAGAAATTGCGGTGGTGGAGGTTCTCCGACGAAGTTTTCCGCCACGCTCGACAATCCTCCCGCGGGAGGATATTCATCCAACCGGGAAACATAACCAACCTCGGGCACGGCGATGCCGTCCGGTCGGACGAAGAAGCAGCGATCCTGGAAGTCCTTCTCGATACGGAAGCCGCCTTCGTGCACGAGCGTGTGATGCTTCGTGCACAGGAGCATCAGGTTCTCGAGCGCCGTCTCGCCTCCGTTCGACCAGTGCTCGACATGGTGACAATGCAGGAAGCGCCGGTTGCGGCAGCCAGGGAACCGGCAACGGTGGCGGTCCCGGGCGCGGACGGCCCTAGCTATTGCGGTCGGAACGATGCGCGACTTGCGGCCGATGCTGAGCGGCTCGCCGTCCTCGTCTTCGACGATGACGACCGCCTGGCCGTCACAGCACAGGCGCTTGACCGATTCGATCGGCAGGGCCGAACGCCCGCCGTCTCCCGACAGCGCCGACTGGTCCACGTGCACCGTGACGAGATAGCTGTCGTTCGACGCCTCGCTAGCGCTCTTGCCACAGAGATACCCGTTGACCATATTGACGAAAGCATCCGCCTGCCGCGTCGACCAGGACGTGTCAGCGAGATCCGGTATCGCTAGCGCCTCGTCGTCGCGGGCTTTGTCGAGGGCTTTCTCGATGAGCTCACCGGTGTCCATGGGTAATTCGACCGTGATCGTCATCATGCCGCGCTCGCGATCGCGCCACAGGCGCAGTGAGCGATTTGCCAGCGCGCGTGCGGCCGTTTCGATCGATGCCGAACTCCCCATACGCAGCTCGCGGCAGCGCTCGGCGACGTGGCTAGCCGTCGTGCGCAGGGCATAGCCGAGTAGCTCATCTTCGTTTGAGCGATCGGCGACCCGCGAAAGCTCACGCACCTTGGTGTAGGACAGCTCGCCCTCTGCGAATGCCGCGGCAATGGCGGGCAGCGTCTTGAGCGCGTGCGCCACACGGACCTTCTCGAGCGCCGTGGTCACGCTCAGATCGCAGCGCCAGGCCAGCCACTCGGCGCAGTTGGAGAGTCCCCACTGCAGCCAGCCGGCCCGCTCGTCGAACTCGCGGATCATGACGAGCAGCTCGTAAGTCGCGGCGTTGATGCGGGTGCAGAGGTTCCGGATGTCCCGATCGAGCGCATCGATCGGTGTGAGTTCGGTAGGCATGGCAGGTCCCTCGAAGGCGGAATCAGAGACCTGTCATTATATCCAGTATTGGTATCCAATGTTTATTTGAAACAGCAACTTATGAGTACTTTCTGCACGAGAATCTAGGCAAAATGGCCAGTTTCTAACTGCTACTCGCGGCCTTCATTCTTCACCCACCGGGCGACCTCGGCGTGCGTGCCGAACCACACGCCGCCTTTGCCGATCGCATGCTCGATCAGCTGCTCGAGTATCCAGATGCGAGACCGGTAGCCGATCACGAACGGGTGCATCACGAGCTGGAACAGGCCGCCCTGTTCCCACGCCGCGTCGAGCTCGCGCTTGAAGATATCGAACACAGCATCGGGCGGCGTCCACGGACGGGTCGCCGGGTCGCGATTGAACATCAGGTAGACCGCGTCGTCGCGCAGCCACTCGACCGGGATCTCTATGACGCCGCTCGGTTTGCCGTCGATAAGGAGCTCGTAACAATCCTCGTCGGCCATCAGCGAGCTGTCGTATTCGAGTCCGAGCTCGGCCACGATCTCGATCGTGTGCGGGCTCAAGTCCCAGTTGGCCGAGCGGAAGCCTACCGGCGGGTGACCGATCTGCGCGGCCAGAACGTCGCGCGCTTTGAGCACGAGATCGCGTTCGGTATCTCGATCGAGGGCCGAGTTGTTCTCGTGGATGAAGCCGTGGATGCCCACCTCGTGGCCCAAGCCGGTGATTCGTTCGGTCTCGGTCGGATCTATCAGGGCGCAGACCGCGGGCACGAAGAAACTCGCGGGGACGTTGTGACGCGCGAGCACCTCGAGTATCCGCGGCACCCCGACGCGGCGGCCGAACTCACCCCAGGCGAGGCGGCCGATCGCACGGCCGCCGCTGCCGAGCTCGTAGGTTTCGTGGTCGCAGTCGAACGACAGCGCGACGGCGCAGCGCGCGCCGTTCGGCCAGGACTCGGGCTTGAGCGCCGGGCCGGCCCGGACGCGGTCTACCAGGCGGCGCCACTCGTCGTCCTCTAGCTGCCAGGGTTCGTTGTCGCGGCTCATCGGTGATACCGGAATTCACGGAAAGTCATAGTGTACAATAATGCGCACACGTGTTCGCATTGCGCCCAAGCAGACAAGAATGAAGCGCCGACCGCTGCTCCTGTTCATCGTGTGCCTCTGTCTCGCCGATCCGACAAGCCCGGCGGTGGCGCAAGCGGCGTCTCGTCCGGAGCTGACCGAGATCTTCGCGACGGTCCGCGAGCTGAGACAGCCCAAACTCGTCGACGGCATCCCGGACTACTCGGCGGCTGCGGTCGACGAGCAGAAGACACGGCTTGCCGATCTCAAGAGGCGTTTCGACCGCATCGATCCGGCGGGCTGGCCGGTCGCCGACCAGGTCGACTACCTGATCGTACGGTCCGAGCTGGATACGCTCGACTACGGCCTCAACGTATATCGGGCCACGTCGCGGAGTCCGAATTTCTACCTGTCATCGATCTCGTCGTTCGGTATGTCGAGCGGCGCGACGTTGAGCCGGCTGGGACAGCTCGTGCAGCTGCCGCCACCGTTCGATCGGCAGCGCGCGCGCGAGATTCTCGATCACATGAGAAACATCCCGCGGATCTTAGAGCAGGCCAAACGCAACCTGACCGAGCCGACGAAAGAGATGTCGCGCTGGGCGCTGCCCACGCTCGCGAATGCCGAAGACAGCAGTCGGGCCTTCGCGGAAGGACTCGGCGAGCACTTCCCGCCGGAGCTTCGCGGCGAGCTCGACGCGGCCGCGCTCGAGATGGGCGCATCGCTTACGGACTTCCGCGCCTGGATCGAGGCGCGGCTGCCGAGCATGCCGAGCGCAGAGCCGCTGGGGCGCGAGATGTACGACTGGATTCTCAAGCGCATCTGGCTCTTGCCGTACGATGCCGAGGACATCCTGCGCATGGGCGAGCAGGAGTACGCCCGCTACCTGTCGTTTACCGCGTTCGAAGAGGCGCGGAACGAGGGTTTGCCGAGGCCGCAAAAGGCCGCGACGACCGCCGAGTACGCTGCCAGGACGGAGGCGGACGCGCTCGCGATCCGCGAGTTTCTGACGAGACGCAACGCGCTGACGATCCCCGACTTCGTCGGCCCCTACCGGCGCACCGAGATGCCGGCCTACATCCAGGCGTTCTCGCTGTGGGCCGGCTTGAGCGGCTACCGCACTCAGGATAACGGCGCGGTCAAGTATTCGGTGCCGGAGGATCATCCCTATACCGAGACGTACTGGGAATCCATCATGCGCGTGGACGCCAGCACGAACATCTTCCACGACGGCATTCCCGGTCATCACTTCCAAGGGCTGGTGTCGGCGCGCCACCCGTCGCCGATCCGAGCACGGCACCGCGATCGCGTGAAGAGCGAAGGCTGGTCGACCTACTGGGAAGAGACGGCGGTGCAGCTCGGCTTCTACGACGATCGGCCGCGGAGCCGAGAGCTCATCTACAGCTTCATGCGGCTCCGCGCGCTGCGCGTGATCGTCGACGTCAAGATGGCGCTCGGCGAGATGACCGTCGACGAAGCGGTTGCGGCCTTGATGACGGTGCCGATGGACCGGCGGATCGCAAGCGAGGAAGCCGATGACTTCTTCGCGGCGCCGACCGGCGGCATTGTCTACCTGGTCGGCAAGCTGCAGATCGAGCGCCTGCTCACCGAACGCCGCCGGCAGCTCGGCGACCGCTTCAGCCTGAGAACCTTCCACGACGATCTCGTCGCCGCGGCCTGGGTGCCGATCGAGCTCACGCGCTGGGAGATGACCGGCGCGGGGGAACACGCCCGGCGGATGATCGCGGACCGTGAGCCGATGCCATGGCGCGCGCCGGAACCCTCGGCCGTGCAGAGCGAGGAAGTCGCGTTCCGCGTCGAGGAGGTTGCCGAAGGGCTGCAGATACCCTGGGCGATCGCGTTCCTGCCCGACGGCAGGGCGCTCGTCACAGAGCGAAACGCCGGCCGCATCGTCGTCGTCGACATCGACAGCGGCGGGTGGACGCCAACGACCGGCGGCCCCGACGACGTCTTCATCAAGGACAATGCGGGCATGCTCGACGTCGTGCTGCACCCCGAATTCGCGGCCAATCGTTGGGTCTACTACTGTTACACCGCGGGCGATGCGCGGCTCAACACCATGGTCGTCGAGAGGGCTCGCTTTGAAGGCAACGCGCTCGTCGATCGCGAGCGGATCTTCGCCGCGCTGCCCTGGTATCACAACTCGATCGTCTACGGTTGCCGCCTGGCGTTCGACGATGAATCTCTGTTCGTCACGATGGGCGATCGCTGGGACCTCAGGCATCTTTCGCAGAGCCCTGGCTCGCATCTGGGCAAGGTGCTGAAGATGACGCACGACGGCCGCGCGCCGGCGGACAACCCATTCGTCGGCGTGCCCGGCGCCATGCCCGAGGTGTTCAGCCTCGGCAACCGCAATGCACAGGGTCTCGCCGTCCACCCGGTGACCGGCGAGCTCTGGGAGCACGAACACGGACCGCAGGGCGGCGACGAGGTCAACGTGATCGAAGCGGGTCGAAACTACGGTTGGCCCGTCGTCACGCACGGCTTAGAGTACAGCGGCGAGCAGATCGGCGAAAGCCTGACCGAGCACGAAGGCATGGAGCCGCCGGTGCACACGTACGTGCCGTCGATCGCGCCGTCGGACATGTTCTTTTATACGGGTTCCGCGTTTCCGGAGTGGCGCGGCGATCTGTTCATCGGCGCGCTGGCGCTACACCACGTCAATCGGCTCGTCATCGACGGTCGCCGAGTCGTGCGCGAAGTACGCCTGCTGGAAGAGCAGGAGTGGCGAATCCGATGCGTCGAGCAGGGACCGGACGACCTCATCTACCTGGGAACCGACGACGGCAAGATCTTGCGTCTCGTCCCGGTTCGTGCAACGCCGTGAGTTGGCGAGCAAACCGCAGACGTGAGCTGGCTGCGGTCGGCGCAGGCATCGCGTGGATGCTCAGCGGCCAGGCCGGTTTCGCCCAGTCGCCGCCGGTGTATCCGCCGCCGCGCGAGGGACTCGCGCCCGCGGTGGCCACGCTCAACGTCGATGCGCGCATGCTCGAGCGCGGCGCTTCGATCTATGAGCAGAACTGTAGCGCTTGCCACGGTGTGGACGGCGCCGGCGGCGGCGAGCTGTGGACCGATCTGAGCGCGAAGCCCAAGGATCTGCGCGACTCGGAGCTGATGAACCCGCTGTCCGACATGGCGCTCGCCGCGATCGTGCAGTTCGGCGGCTTCGAGATGCCCGCATTCCCGACCATCCGCGGCGACGATCTGATCGCGCTCGTAAGCCACGTGCGCTCTTTGAGCTATCCCGATCTGCGCGAGATCGAGCTGCAGCCGCTGGCGCAGGATTCGGTCAGCGATTTCTCGCCGGTGAGCCGCACGCTACTGGAAGATCCGCCGCCGGAAGACTGGCTGATGTACCGGCGCAGCTACGACGCCTGGGGCTATAGTCCGCTCGAGCAGATCGACCGCGACAACGTCTCGGACCTGACGCTCGCCTGGTCCCAGGCAATGGAACCGGGCGAACAGGAGACGACGCCGCTGGTCCACGACGGCGTCATGTACCTGGCGCATCCGGGCGACGTCATCCAGGCGCTCGATGCGGCCAACGGTGACCTGATCTGGGAATACCGCCGGCACCGGCTGACCGCCGGCAAGACCCGGGTGCGCAATATCGCGATCTACGAAGACAAGATATTCCACTTCACCAAAGGGGAGCCGCACCTGATCGCGCTGGCTGCGCGCACCGGCGATCTCGTCTGGCAAGTGCCGGTCGAGGGCGACTTCTCATCCGGGCCGATCGTGGCCGACGGCAAGGTCGTAAGCGGCCGCTCCTGTTCGCCGGTCGACGGTCCGCGGGCGTGTTACATCGCCGCCTACGACCCGAAAGACGGCACGCTCATCTGGCGCACGCCGACGATCCCGCGGCCGGATCAGCCGGGAGGCGATAGCTGGGGCGACCTGCCCTATGAGCAGCGGCGGCACGTCGGCGCCTGGGGCGTCGGCAGCTACGACCCGGTGCTCGGGCTGATCTACTGGGGAACCTCGGTGCCGGCGCCGTCGCTGGAGCGGGTCCGCGGTACGCCCGGCGGCGACGTGCTCTACTCGAACTCGACGCTCGCGCTCGATGTCGATAGTGGGGCCATCGTCTGGTACTACCAACACCTCCCGCGCGACAACTGGGACTTAGACCACGCGTTCGAGAGATTCCTGATCGACACCGAGGTTGCGCCCGATCCGGGCAGCGTGCCATGGATCAATCCCGCTACCGCCTCCGGCGAGGCGCGCAAGGTCATCACCGGGATACCCGGCAAGACCGGCATCGTGTATACGCTCGGTCGTGAAGACGGCGAGTTTCTGTGGGCGCGGCCGACGCTGAATCAGAACGTCGTCAGACACATCGACGTGGAGACCGGCCGGGTATCGATAAACGAAGACTTGGTCGTCGACGCGTTCGTCGAGATTCTGGTGTGCCCGGGTAGATCCGGCGGCAAAAACTGGCCCGCCGGTGCGTACAGTCCGAGAACCGGGTTGATGTACCAGCCGCAGCAGAACCTCTGTATGCTGCACACGGGCAACACGGCCCAGGCGAAGCCGGAAGAAGTTTATGCGTCGACGGTCGTGTTCGTCGAAGACCCGGACATTAAGGACGAGCCCTATCCGGTGGGGCGTGTCGATGCGGTCTCGGCCGTGAGCGGCCGCACGGCATGGACCCACCAACAGCGCGCAGGGATGATCAGCGGCCTTGTGGCGACGGCCGGCGGACTCGTCTTCGGCGGCGACGTCAATCGCCGCTTCATGGCCTTCGACGATCGAACCGGCGAGGTGCTGTGGCAGACGATCGTGAGCGCGCCGGTGACGGGTCATCCGATCAGCTATGCCGTCGACGGACGCCAGTTCGTCGCGATCCCGGTCGGCGGCGGAACGGCCGAACCGGAACGGCGGGTTTTGTCCCTTCATCCGGAGATCAAACCGAGCCGCGGCATCAATGCGCTGTTCGTGTTTGCGCTTCCCGGAGCGCCGGAGTAGAGATCATGCGGGCCCTCGAAGACAAGACGATATTGTTGACCGGCGCGTCGCAGGGCATCGGCGCCGAGACGGCGCGAATCCTCGGCGATCGGGGCGCGCGTCTGATCGCGCACTATCGGAAGCCCGCCGATCTCGAGGGTGCCGAGGCCGCCCTCGCCGGCGTCGCGCCCGAGAACAAACACTTCGTGGCCGGCGATTTCGAAGACGATGCCGCCGTGGAAGACGTCTGGCAGCGGGCGGTGGCATGGCGCGGCCACGTGGACGTCATCGTGCTCAATGCCGCGATGATGGATCCGTCGGGCGGCTTCGACGATAGCGAGGAGCAGTGGAACGCCGCCTGGAGACGCCACTACCAGGTCAACGTACAGGCGCCGGCAAGGCTCATGCGAGCCGCGGTGCGGCATTTCCGTACGCGCGACGGCGGCGTCATCATCCTGATGTCGAGCTGGGTTGCGGAGCGGGGGGTCACGAACCCGAGAATGATCGCCTACGCGGCGTCGAAGAGCGCGATTCGTGCCGTGGCCCAATCGGTGGCGCGTGGATACGCCAGAGACCGCATCTATACCTACATCATCGCGCCCGGCATAGTACGCACCAAGATGTCCGTCGACTTCGCGGCGCTACAAGGCGGCGAGGACGAGGTCACGAAGACGCTCGCGATGGGTGAATGGGTGCCGCCGCAGGAGCTCGGCGAGCTGATCGCCTTTCTCGCACGAGGCACCGTCCGGCACCTATCGGGAGCGACGCTCGACGTCAACGGCGCGACGTACATCCGTTAGAGGGTCATGATCATGGAGCAGCGTTCGTTACAGGAGCTCATCGCCCGCCAACAGATCACGGACGTGCTGATCGAGTACTGCTGCGCGCTCGATCGCATGGACCTGCCGCGGCTGTCCGCGTTGTTTACCGAAGATTGCGTGGTCGACTACGGGCCTCAAGAGGCACTCAAGGCCCGGGGCGCGGCGGCGCTCGAAAAGTCGCTCGAGCGAATGTGGCGCTGGTCGCGCACATCGCATCATCTGACGAATGCGAGAATCGACTTCGCAGGTGACGACGAGGCGCACGTCCGAAGCTATGTGTACGCCTGGCACGAACGCGCCGATGGCTCGACCGCGACGGTTTTGGGACAGTACCAGGACCGATTCGTACGCCAAGACAAGAGATGGCGAATCGCCGAGCGCCGCATGCTGATGAACGGCTGCGACGCCGGGTTCACGGTCGATATCAACCGCTTCGAGCGCATAGCAGCGCCGGACGGCTGGGTCGCACCGAACATCGACGGCAACGCCGAAGACGACGCGCGCCTTAGGCGGCGCAGGTAGAGCCGGAGCGGCGGCAATGGAGCGCAAAGGCACCGCGTCGGCAGACGTCCGTTTTTTGTTCGACGGTCGCGACGTTCGCGCGAGACCGGGCGTGTCCCTGGCCGCCGCACTCGTCGCGGCGGGCGAATTGGAGCTGCGCGAAACCAAGACGGGTGCCAGGCGCGGGATGTTCTGCGGCATGGGCGTCTGCCAGGAGTGCCTGGTCAACGTCGACGGCCGAAGCGGCGTTCGCGCCTGCATGACGCCCGTCGAAGCCGGCGTTCGGGTCGTGCGCGAGAGGGCGGTCGCGTCGCTGGGAAGCCACGCCGAAGCCGGCGCCGAACCTGGCGCGCCCCTGGCAACGGTGACGCCCGAGGTACTGGTCATCGGGGCCGGCCCGGCAGGGCTGCTCGCGGCTTCCATTGCCGCGGAATCGGGTGCGGAGGTGACCGTCCTCGACGAGCGGTCCGCTGGCGGCGGACAGTACTACAAGCAGCCTTCGTCAGCCGCCGTCGTTCCCGAATCGTTGGCGCAAGATCGCCAGTTCTCCGACGGCAGGCGGCTGATCGACCGCGCGCTGCGCGCCGGTGCGGAGCTTGTGACCGGCGCCGAGGTGTGGGGCGCATTCGCGCCGAACGAGCTCGCGGTGTTCGACGGCGTCGCGAGCCGCGTCTACCGGCCGAAAAAGACGATCGTCGCGACGGGCGCCCACGAAAGGGGCCTTCCCGTACCCGGGTGGACACTGCCCGGCGTTATGACCACGGGCGCCGCTCAGACGCTGCTCCGCAGCTACGGCACCTTGCCCGGCAGGCGCATCCTCGTGGCGGGCAATGGGCCGTTCAATCTGCAGGTGGCGCTGGAGCTCAGCCGTGCCGGCGCGGATATCGTCGCCGTGCTCGAGCTGGCGGCGCTGTCCCCCGGCGCGCGGCTGCTTCACGGCGCGCGGCTGGGCCTTTCCGTCCCGAGTCTGACGCTCGCCGGGATCCGCTATGTCTCCGGCTTGAGGAAGCTCGGGGTGCCGCTCTTGTGGCAGCAAGGCTTGGCATCGATCGAGAAGACCGACGCGGGGCTGATCGCCCGAGTCGGACGAGCGCGCGAAGGCGGCATCGATGCGGTCGACGCCTACGAGGCCGATATCGTCTGTATGGGTTACGGGTTTCAGCCGAGCAACGAGATATTGCGATGTTTGGGATGCCGGCATCGCTACGACGCAGATCGCGGGCACCTCGTCGCGGAGCGCGATCGCTACGGCGAAACGAGCGTGCCGGGTGTCTACGCGATCGGCGATTGCAGCGGATTCAGCGGTGCCGCGGCGGCGTTGCAGGACGGCGTCATCGCGGCGATCGGCGTCGTCGAAGCGTTGGCGAGGCCCGTCTCGGCGCGACACCGGCGTGAGTACCGGAGCGCGCTGCGCCGGCTTCGCCGACACCGGCGATTTCAGTCGGCGCTCTGGCGGCTGTTCCAGGCACCGAGGTTTTATACCGAGCTCGCCAGTCCCGAGACGGTGCTCTGTCGGTGCGAGAACGTCTCGCTCGCAGACGTCGAAGAAGCGATCGCTGTGCACGGCCGGACGCTGGGCGCGATCAAACGCCGTACTCGTCTCGGCATGGGCCCCTGCCAGGGACGCTACTGCGCGCCCGTCGTGCTGCACATGCTGGCGAAGGATCATGGCCAGATGATCGACGAGTACTCGTTTTTCGCACCGCGTTCGCCGTTGAAACCCGTCCGGATTCGCGACATGCTGGCGACCGCCGACCGATGAATGCGGTGACAATAGGTAGATAAACCGATTGTGCGTCCCGCAAGTCAAAATGAGATACTCGACGACACGGCCGGATTCCGCCTGCCCGAACGATCGCTATTCGGTAGTCGCTAGGACACCGGAGAGGAGAACATGCGCCAACTGAGCGGCTCCGACGCCTTCTTCCTGTACTCGGACAAGCCGGGCAGGCACCAGCACGTGTCGACCTTGTATCTCTACGATCCTTCGACGGCGCCGGGCGGCCGCGTCGATTTTCTGACGATTCTCGAGCACGTTCGCGAGCGTCTCGGCACGTCCAGGATGTTTCGCCAGCGGCTCATCGACGTGCCACTCAATCTCGATTATCCGTATTGGATTCACGACAAGTACTTCGACTTGGAATTTCACGTCCGTCACATCGCGCTGCCGCATCCGGGGGACTGGCGGCAATTCTGTATTCTCGTGTCGCGACTGCATGCTCGCCCCCTCGATCTGCGGCGGCCCGTTTGGGAGATGTACGTCATCGACGGTCTCGACAACGTGTCGTGGCTGCCCGCGGGATCGTTCGCAGTGATGGTCAAGGTGCATCAGGTTGCCGTCGACGATGTGACCGAAGACGACTTCACGGTGGCGCTGCACGATCTCGAGGCGCAGCCCGAGCCCGAGGAGGCCAAGCGGCGTTGGTTCTCGGAATCGGAACCGGGCGCGGCGCAGCTTTTGGCGCTCGCCTGGTTCAATAACACGATCAAGCTCTTGGAGACCGGGCAAACATTGCTGGACAGGCTCCCCGGACTGGGTGGGCAGCACGTGGATCCCGACGACGTGCTGCATTTCGACCAGGAAGACGCGCCCAAGACCCGATTCGATCGGCGCATCTCACCGCATCGGGTGCTCGCGCCGTTCACCTTCGACCTGGCGGAAACGGCCGACATCACCGCCGCAATTCCGGACGCCACGCTGCACGACATCGTGATCGCCGTCTGCGGCGGCGCGCTCCGTAACTACCTCGTCTCCAAAGACGAGCTGCCGGAGCAGTCGCTGTATGCGCTCGTGCCCCTGCACCTGCACCGCGAAAGCCAAGAGGGCATTCCGGGTCACCGCGTACAGCTGATTCGGCTAAAGCTCATGACCGACGTCGCCGATCCGATCGAGCGGCTCGCCTGCATCCGCGAGGAGATGGCGGAGGCCGAGGTGCTCAAGCCGCTCGGCGCCGACGACATGATGGAGATCCAGGACGTGCTGCCGTCGACGGCGATGACGCTCGCGGCGAAGACGATTGCGGCGCGGCTCGGACCGGGTCGCCAGTATCGCGACAATCACAACACCATCATCTCGGTACACCCGGGGCCCGCACAGACGCTGTACCTGTGCGGAGCGCGCCTGGTCGGCTACACGGGCATGGCAGCACTCATGGATAACCTTGGGCTGCACCATACCGCGACGAGCTACGACGGCAAGCTGACGATTGCGCCGGTCTGCGATCGCAAGATGATGCCGGACCCGGCGTTCTACTACGAGTGCCAGCGTGCCGCCTACGCCGAGCTTCTGGCGGCCTGCCGGCGCGCCGTCGGCGGATTGCGCCCGGCATCGTTGAGCGCCTGATCGAGTCATCCGGAGATCACTTTTCGGCGCGCGACGACGTGGCGCGGCGATGCGCCGTAATCAAAAACCGTGCCGACAGCTCGACCGCCGCGATCGCCCTCGGCGAATAGTAGAGGTCGAACGCGTGCTGCGCGCCCGGGAACTCGACGTAGCCGACGAACGAATCGGAATGCTGCTCGAGGGCGATCGCGAATTCCCTGGCGTCGGCGGGCGGTGTCAAGGTATCGGCGCCGCCCTGAACGACGAGCCACGGCATCGTGACCTGCTGCACGTGGTCAAGGGGCGAGGCGGCGCTGAAGCGCTCGGGCTCCGTGTCCGGGAATGCCTTGATGACGTAGGGGCCGATCATCCTGGTGGCAAACTCGGGATTTTGGCTGCCGTTTCGGTTCGTCAGGTCGTAGGCGCCGTAGAACGTGACGACCGCCTGCAGCGACGCGTCCGCGTCCTCGAACCCCGGCTGCAATGACCGATCGCCGGGCGTCAGTGCAGCCATTGCCGCGATATGAGCACCGGCGGAACCGCCCGCGATGGCGACGAACGACGGATCCACTCCGTAACCGTCCGCATGGTCGCGAAGCCATGCAATCGCCGCCTTGGCATCGACGACCGGATCCGGATACGTCGCCGCGGGGCTGAGTCGGTAGTTCGCGTTCAAGCAGACCCAGCCGAGCGACGCCAGGTGGTTGCAGAGCGGCCGTCCCTGGTTTGCCTTGTCACCGACAACCCAGCCGCCGCCGTGCAGATAGAGCAGCGCCGGGCGCTGGTCGGCCGCGAGGCTCGATCGATAGACGTCGAGCTTTAGCGCGCGTCCGGCGGCACGGAAGTACTCGACGTCGCGAGTCACGACGACCCCGTCTACGGTTTTGCGCACCGGCGTGAGGAGCAGCCGGCGCGGCATACTCTCGGTCTCGTCCAGGTGCAGCGCGTCCGCGACGTCCGCCGCGATCCGCTTCGCCTCCAGGTTCGGCAGCCAGAGGATGAAGAGCGTCGCCGCGGACACGAACAGGAGTATTAGCGCGAGCTTGCCCGGCAGCGATGCCAATGCGCCGGCCGCGACAAAACCGGCGGTGAGGACGAGCTGCAGCAGGAAATGAAACGGAGCGAGATCCGTGGTCAGAAACGCGAGCGCCCAGCTCGGCACCAGCAGCAGCGGTCCGCGGCGAGGCCAGGCCGCGTTCGCGACCGCCAGGACGCCCAGGAGCGCGACGATGAGGAACAGCCAGCCCGCCATGGGTTAGCGACCCCCGTAAGCCTCGATTTTCATGGCCAACCGCTCGCTCAGCAGCTCGCTCGCAGAGCCGAGCTCGGCGAGTATTAGCTCGGCTTCGGCCTTGTACGCCCGTATCCTCGCGCCGGTCCAGTGAGCCGGCGGCGGCTGCAGATTGGTGATTCGGTCGGCGAGCTTGACGAGCCATACCTCGCGCGGCTGCTTCTTGATGCGCGCCAGGCTGTCGCGCATCTGCTCGTCTTTGGCGCCAATGCTCGCGTCCTTGGTGAGCGCAAGCACGCCGTCGGCGACGCGGGCACCGAACTCGGCCTTCAAGTCCGCGTATTCCGCGTCGGTGTCCTCGAGCGTGTCGTGCAGGAGCGAACACGCGACGGCAAGGTCGGGACTGTCGATCGTCGCGTCCCCCGCCAGGCAGGTCATCACCTCCATTGCCACGAGGCCGACGTGATTGATGTAGGCCACGTTCGAACGGGTCACCTTCTGCCCCTCATGGTACAGCGAGGCGAAATTCCAGGCCCGCTGGTATTTGTCTTGAGACCAGGGCACGAGCACCTCCGGATTTTCGGCACAGTGTACCGAATTACCGCTCGCCTTCACGCTCGTTTGCTCCGGGCACAACTAATGAGCCGCGGCCGCGCCTCGAGGCGTATGGACGACTAATCGGCGAGCAGCAGCCGCTCGACGCTCAGTTTGACCTGCAGGAACACGATGCCGTCGATGCCTTTGTCCCCCATGTTCACGCTGTGCACTTTCTCGACAGCGCGGATAGGCACGTAGGTGACGTTGACTCCGAGGTAGCGGTTGCCGACCGCCAGGCTCGGCAGCACGCCGGGAAACGGCCGCCGATCGTTCACGTCTTTGCGGGTCATCAGGAACGCGTTGATGCCGGCGTCGACATAGAAGCCGTGAAGGCGATCGGTCGCGTAAAGATTCCTGAAGATGCCGCCCCCGGCCATGAAAGACAGGTCGTCGTTGCTGTCGCGAAAACCGTTGACCATGACCAGGGTTTTCCAGCGCGACCGACTCGTGAAGTGATATTCGAGCCCGAGGCCGTAATTTTGCTCGTTCCAGTCCTTGTCTGCGCCTAGGTGGAACGACTTGCCGTTAATGACCGCGTTGAGCTCACCCGCGTTCGCAAGCGGCACGGCAACGACAAGGAGGAGGGTCAAATAAGAAAGTCTTGCCGTCCGTCGCGGTTCCATGCACAGTGTCGATGCAAACCGCGTGCCAGGAATGAAAAGCGCATAAACTCAGCATTTTGCTGTGCGAACTTCGAGGCACTGTAAAGTCTTTCGACACTCGCGGAACAGCAGCGGCGGCAAAAGACGTACACTCGCGGCTGATCGCAATAGCCGCAACTCCACGGAGAATTAAGAATGCGCACGTTGTTCGCCGCCGCTCTGATGCTCGGTCCCGTGACCGCTGCTGCCCAAGATTCTTTCCTGATCGACTGGGACCAGGTCGGTAACGAAGCGATCGATTTCCTGGTCGATCTGGTACGCATCGATTCGTCCAACCCGCCGGGTAACGAGACCGAGGTGGTCGCGTATCTCGAGGATGCGCTCGCTCGCGAAGGCATTCCCTCGCGGCGGTACGCCCTCGATCCGGCGCGCGCCAATCTCGTCGCTCGCATCCGGGGAAACGGCTCCAAGCGCCCGATACTGATCATGGGACACACGGACGTGGTCGGGGTGCAGGCCGACAAATGGTCCGAACCGCCGTTCAGCGGAGTGCGCAAAGACGGCTACATCTGGGGTCGGGGCACGTTGGACGACAAAGACAACGTGACGGCCGGGCTGATGGTGATATTGCTGTTGAAACGCCTCGGCGTGGAACTGGATCGCGACATCATCTTCCTGGCCGAATCGGGCGAGGAGGGCACTCCCGAGGTCGGCATCAACTTCATGGTGGAGAAACATTGGGACGTCATCGCCGCGGAGTACTGCATCGCCGAAGGCGGGGGCATGCGGGAGGAAGACGGCGAGGTCAAAGTCGTCGGCGTGCAGACCACCGAAAAGATGCCGCGGCGCGCCACGCTCGTCGCCCGCGGCACAGCGGGACACGGCTCCAGGCCGCGCGCCGACAATGCCGTGACGATGATCGCCGAGGCGGTCGCCAAGGCCGGCAATTGGCGAACGCCGATCCGTCTCAACGAGACGACCCGGGCCTACTTCGACCGCATGGCGACGATCAGCGCGGGAGACGCGGCGTTCCGCTACGGCAACGTAGATCAGCCGGAGCATCGCGACGAGATCGACGCCTGGTTTCGCATCAATGACCCGCACCACTATTCGTCGCTGCGGACATCGGTGGTGCCGACGATCATCGATGCGGGCTTCCGCAGGAACGTCATACCGTCAGAGGCGACGGCGATGCTCGATATTCGCATGCTTCCGGACGAGGACGTAGAGGGTTTCTATCGCGAGCTAGGGGCCGTCATCGACAACCCGGCCATCGAGATCGTGCCGGAAGCGATCTACCGACCGGCTGCGCCGCCGTCGGCAATCGACAACGAGATGTTCGAGGCGATCGAGACCGTCTCGAAGCGGATGTATCCTAACTCGACGACCTTGCCGGTGATGGCGACCGGCGCCACGGACATGGCGCAGGTTCGCGCCAAAGGGACCCAGGCCTACGGCATCGGGCCGGCGCGGACGCTCGAGGAGATCAACAGCCGCTTCGGCTCGCACAGCGACGACGAGCGCATCTCGGAGGAATCGCTTAGGGAAATGGTGCGGTTCCTGTGGAACATCATCATCGAGATCGGAGGCGCAGCGTGAGTCTGCTGTCCTCCAGGAGAACGGACATGACGTGGACCAAAAGACGAGCCCCGCTCATCGAGTGCGTTGCGTTTGGGCTCATTCTATCGACGCCGGCGGAGAGCGGTCCGGTGGAGGTACAGTTCGACAACTCGTGCTCGGACCGAACAGCATCGCAGTTCAATCGCGGCATAACGCTGCTGCATTCGTTCGAGTATCCCGAGACGGCACGCATCTTCGAGCAAATCATCGACCAGGAGCCGGACTGTGCGATGGCCTATTGGGCTGCCGCGATGAGCATCTGGCACCCGCTCTGGGCGCCGCCGAGCGTCGCCGACCTGAAACGGGGTGCGAGCCTCTTGGCGGTGACCGAAGACTTTGCGGCGACCCCGCGGGAGCGGGCCTACATCGACGCGCTGCGGACGTTTTTCTCGAGTACCGACCCGAGCACGCACCGGCAGCGCGCTAAGGCCCACGAACAGGCAATGAGCAAGGTGTACGCGCTCAACCTCGACGATCCCGAGGCCGCCATGTTCTATGCGCTGTCGCTCCTGGCGTCTGCGGATCCGCGCGACAAGACCTACCGCAACCAGTTCAAGGCGGCGGGTCTTTTGAACTGGGTGCGCGAGACCCAGCCCACGCACCCTGGTGTGCTGCACTACCTGATCCACAGCTACGATTTTCCAGGCCTGGCGCACCTCGCCTTGGAGGCCGCCAAGATATATGCGGAGGCGGCGCCCGATTCCGCGCATGCGCAGCACATGCCGTCGCACATATTCACACGCCTCGGGCTGTGGGATCGATCGCTCGCGTCCAATCACGATTCGACCCGATCGGCGGCGGACTACACGGTACGAGCTCGCCTGACCGGCCATTATGACGAGGGCTTGCACAGCATGGATTACCTCATGTACGCGATGCTGCAGACCGCGCGTGACGAAGAGGCCAAAGCGCTGCTCGATACGCTCAAGTCGATCGGCCGGACCGACACCGAGAACTTCAAGGTCGCTTACACCTACGCATCCTCGCCGGCGCGCTACGCGCTGGAGCGCCGCGCTTGGGCAGAGGCGGCGAATCTCGAGTTCGTTCGCGCCGATTTCGATTGGGACGAATTCGGCTTCGCGAAGTCGATCCATCATTTTGCTCGCGGGATCGGCGCGGCCCGCAGCGGGCAGCTCGAGAAGGCGCGCCGGGAGCTCGCGGTGATTCAGGCGCTCGAGCGCGAGATGCCCGCTTCGACGCTGCCATACTGGCGCGAAGAAGTACTCGTCCACGGCGACGCTGTGGCCGCCTGGATCCTCTTGGGCGAAGGCAAAGAGCCCGACGGCCTGCGCCGCGCCGCCGCCGCCGCGGACCGAGAGGACGCCGTGGACAAGCATCCAGTGACGCCCGGCGAGGTGTTGCCGGCGAGAGAGCTGTATGCCGATATGCTGCTGCAGACCGGCCGATATGCCGCGGCGCTGACGGAGTACCGCACGGTGCTCGACGGCTCGCCGAATCGGTTGAACGCGCTGCTCGGCGCAGCGGAGGCGGCGGCCGGGGCCGGCGACGCAGGGCTCGCGAAGCGATACCGCGCCATCGCCAGGGAGCAGACACGAAACGGCAACGGCAAGAGATTTCGGGAAATCTAGCGGTCGGCGTAGGCACGATGGAACTGACCGACAACGAGCTCGCGACGCTCGCCGACGCCTACGCCAAGCTCGAGAATCCCTCGCTGGTCATCCGGCTGAGCTCGGCGTTCGGCATGCCGGTCGAGGCGGTCGCGAGGCAGCTCGGCAAGAAAGCGCCGGAGGCGATCGTCGAGGCGGTGACGAGCTCCACGCACCGGGCCATCGAGCTGGCAATGCAGGGCTCGCTGCGCACTCTCAAGGGCGATGAGCCGCTGCCGGCGAGCCCGAAGATGCACACGGCCGCGGCCGCGACCGCTGGCGCAGTCGGTGGCTTTTTCGGCATCAAGGCCCTGCTCGTCGAGCTACCGTTGACTACCGGCATCATGTTTCGGTCAATGGCCGACATCGCTCGCGCCGAGGGCGAGTCTCCCCGGGACCCGGAGACCGTCGTGAACGTGCTGCAGGTCTTCGCCCTGGGCAGCGGTGCCTCGAGCAAAGACGACGCCGCGGAAACGTCGTATTACGGCGTGCGCCTCGCGCTGGGCAAAGCCGTTTCCGAGGCGCTGCAGTACGTTGCTCGACACAGCGCGGGTAACATCGGGGCGCCGGCGCTGGTGCGACTGATCTCGGCCGTCGCGAGCCGCTTCGGTGTTGCGGTGACGCAGAAAGCGATGGCGCAGGCCGTGCCCGTGATCGGTGCCGTCGGCGGCGGGCTGGTGAATACCGTGTTCATCTCCCATTTTCAGGACATGGCCCGCGGGCACTTCGCGATTCGCCGCCTGGAGCGTGAGTATTCCGAGGAGGTCGTCCGCGCGGCGTACCGCAAACTGCACGCGGCAGAGGCAAGCGAGATGGGCGACTCGCCCGACAACCACGGAGCGCGCGCATGATTACCGTCCATCATCTGGAGAACTCCCGCTCGCAGCGCATCCTCTGGCTGCTCGAGGAGATC
>JBFGFX010000017.1:0-21829 GCA_041579335.1 Woeseiaceae bacterium
ATCGCGGGCCTTTACGTCATCACCGCGGCCGGAACGATGATCATTCCGACCGCGGCGCTGGTCGTATTGATGTCGCCGATCGTGTTGTCCGCGATGGCCGATATGGGTTTCGCGCCGGAAACGGCGATGATGGCGGTCGCGCTAGCGGCGTCGGCGAGCTTCACGAGCCCGATCTCGCATCCCGCCAATATTCTTGTCATGGGGCCGGGCGGGTACCGATTCGTGGACTACCTGAAAGTCGGCGTGCCGCTGACGATCGTCGTGTTTGTCGCAGTCATCCTGCTGTTGCCGGTGTTTTGGCCACTGGTGCCGGTCTAACGCGGCCCTTGAAGCCTCAGGGCACGAGTACGGTCGAGCCGGTCGTCAAACGCGCCTCGAGGTCGCGGTGCGCCTGTGCCGCGTCTTTCAGCGGGTAGCGCTGCTTGACGCTGACCCGGACGTTGCCGCTCGTCATGACGTCGAACAGCTCGGCCGCAGCGGCCAGTAGTTTTTCCCGGGTGTCGATAAAGTCGAACAGGACCGGCCGCGTGACGTACAGGGAGTGGCGCTTCGCGAGCTCCGCGGGTGCAAACGGCTCCACCGGTCCCGACGCGTTGCCGAACGTCACCATCACGCCGTGCGGCGCGAGGGAATCGAGGGACGTGAAGAACGTGTCCTTGCCGATCGAGTCGTACGCGGCGGCGACGCCGCGGCCCGCGGTCAACTCGCGTACCGCGGCGGGAATGTCGTCGTGATCCGCCATGATCACGTGCGCGCAGCCCTGGCTTCGAGCGAGCTCGGCCTTTGCCGGCGTGCTGACGACGCCGATGACGATCGCGCCCAAGTGCTTTGCCCACTGGCTGGCAATCGAGCCGACGCCACCGGCCGCCGCGTACAAGAGCACCGCGTCGCCGGCCTGCACCGGGTAGCTACGACGCAGCAGATACCAGGCCGTCAAGCCTTTGAGGAACGCGGCCGATGCCTCGTCATCGGTCACCCCGGCGGGGATCGGCACGAGCTTGTCCGCCGGGAAATTGCGCCGCTCCGAATAGCCGTCGGCGGGACTGCGGCCGGTGTAGACGACGCGGTCACCGGGTGCGATGCCGGTGACACCGGCTCCGACGGCTTCGACGACGCCGGCGGCTTCGCTGCCCAGGCCGCTCGGTAGCTCGAGCGGGTAGAGCCCGGTCCGATGATAGGTATCGATGAAGTTCAGCCCGATCGCCGTGTGCCGAATGCGCGCCTCGCCGGGCCCGGGCTCCGGCAGCTCGACCTCGACGAACTCGAGCACTTCGGGTCCACCGAACTCCTTGATCCGAATCGCGTGCGTTTTCATATTCCGATTCCTGTTGCGGTCGGACTTAGAGCATAGCGAAGGCGCCTCAAAAACACGACGCGTGAACGGCCGGCTGTCGCCGCCTGCACCGACCACGTAGAATGCCTGCCGTCATCGACTCGAACTCTTGACGGATGGGACGGGTACACGGCAAGAAGGCACTGGTAACCGGCGCAGCGCAAGGTCTCGGCGCAGCCGCGGCCGAGCTGCTTGCGGCCGAAGGCGCCAGCGTCCTTCTGACGGACATCAACGAGGAAGGCGCAGCGCGGCAGGCGGACCGAATCGCCGCCGAGCACTCGGCGCGAACGCTCGCGTGCCGGCAGGACGTCAGCCGCGAATCCGACTGGCAGGAAGTCATCGGCCTCGCCGAGCGGGAGCTCGGCGGCCTCCACATCCTGGTCAACAACGCCGGCATCGGCTCGATCGGCAACGTCGAGGAAGAATCACTGAAAAACTGGCGGCATGTCCATGCGGTCGACCTCGATAGCGTGTTCCTGGGCTGCAAGTACGCGATCCCGCTGCTGGCCGAGAGCGGTGGCGGCTCCATCGTCAATATCTCCTCGATTTCCGGCATCATCGCGGGCCACAATCTCGCCGCCTACAATTCCGCCAAGGCAGGCGTCCGCCATCTGAGCAAGTCGGTGGCGTTGCATTGCGCGCGCGCGGGCAACGGCATCCGCTGCAACTCGGTGCATCCGGCTTTCATCGATACCCCGATCCTGGACGGCTTGGCAGGCCCGCAGGACAGAGCCCGAGGGATCGCCAAGCTCGAACGGCAGATCCCGCTCGGGCGCATCGGCGCGCCCCGCGACGTCGCCTACGCCGTGCTCTATCTGGCCTCGGACGAGTCGGCGTTCGTGACCGGGACCGAGCTCTTGATCGACGGTGGCATCAGTGCGATGTGAGCCGGCCAAGGTGCGGGCATGACCGAGCTCGTCGTCGTCGGCGCGGGACATGGCGCGGGCCAGCTCGTGGTCTCGCTGAAGCAGCGCGGTTTCGACGGGCACCTCACCCTGATCGGCGACGAGCCGTGGCTGCCGTACCAGCGGCCGCCGCTGTCGAAGAAGTTTTTGGCAGGCCAGCTCCAGGCGGAGCGGCTGTTCGTCAAGCCGGAGAGCTTTTATCGGGATCCGTCGCTTACGCTGTCGCTCGACACCCGAGTCACGGCGATCGTTCGGGATCGGCGTCGGGTCATGACCGCATCCCGCCAGGCATTGCCCTACGACACCCTGGTGCTCGCGACCGGCTCGCGGCCGCGACGGATCGAGCTGCCCGGCGCGACGCTGCCGGGCGTCTTCTACCTGCGCACGATCGAAGACGTCGAGCAGATTCGGGCGGCGCTCGCGGCCGCCGAGCGCCTCGTGATCGTCGGTGCCGGCTACATCGGTCTCGAGGTGGCTGCGGTCGCCGTCGGGCTCGGCGTCGAGGTCACGGTCGTCGAAGCGCTCGATCGCGTGATGAGCCGAGTCGTTTCGGCCGAAGTCTCGGCGGTGTACGAGAGGGTACATCGGCAGCACGGCGTGGACCTTCGCCTAGGCACCGGGGTCAGCGCGTTCCTTGGCGACGATTCGCTCGCGGGCGTGCAGCTCGTACGCGGCGAGCCGCTCGACGCCGATGCCGTCATCGTCGGCGTCGGCGCGATACCGAACACCGAGATCGCCGCAGAGGCCGGCCTCGAGGTGGCCGACGGCATCGTGGTCGACGATCGATGCCGTACCTCCGATCCCCATATCTATGCGATCGGCGACTGCACCTTCCATCCGAACGCGGTGCTCGGCCGCAGCATCAGGCTCGAGTCCGTGCATAACGCATTGGAGCAGGCCAAGACCGCCGCGATCAATATCGCGGGCGGCGACGCGCATTACGACGACGTGCCGTGGTTCTGGTCCGATCAGTACGATCTGAAGCTCCAGATCGCCGGCATCTCGACGGATCATGACGACATCGTCGTCCGCGGCGACATGGAGGAACCGTCATTCGCCTGCCTCTACCTCGCCGAGCAACGTCTCATCGCGGTCGAGGCTGTCAACAGGCCGCGCGACTTCATGCAGGCGAAGCCGCTGATCGCGGCGCACGCGATCATCGCTCGGGGAGCGCTCGAGGATTCGGCCGTAGAGCTCAAAGAGATGGAGTGGCGACCGGGCCGTTAGCTCAGTTCTGCTGCGCCGCCTGACTCGTCCGCTTGTCGGGCAGCGAGATCGTCAGGTTGCCGTCGAGCGCGACCGGACCGATCTGCGCCGAGTAGGCCGTTGCGCTGAGCGATTCCACGGCCTCTGATTCGATACCGGCGAACTCGCCGTTGCCGCCGACGACGCGGCCCGTGCCCAGCGCGTTGGGCCCCATCGTCATCACCCGGCTCCAAGCGCCGCGCCAGCTGTCTGCCGAATTCCAGCGCGCGGAGACGATGATGTCGCGAATATAGGGCCAGTAGTTCTCCTGCTGGTTCACGAACAGTGTGCCGCGATCGGGCAGCACGATATGCCAGGCGCTGTCGACGACGGCTTGCGAATGCAGGATACGCGTGGACTCCGAATCGGACGAGAACTTGATGCCGATGCCCGCCGGCTCGCCGCGGCTGGTCGAGAGCTCGACGACAGCGACGCGCGTATTGCGGACAGTCGCTTCCCACAGCTGCGCCGCGTCCTTCGGGTGCGGTTGCACGACCGACTCGCCGTTATTGGTGAACAGCACGGCCTCCGACGGAACGCCCGTGTAGGACAGGCTCAAAATCTGCTGGCTGCCGACGGCCAGCGGCGACACGGTTTGTTTGCCGCTGAACGGGTTGTAATAGAGCGTGGCGACGAATAGAGCCACGCCCGCGACGATGCCGAGTAGCAGTGCGATCACGTATTTCATTGCGGGTCGTCCATCATCTCGGTGAATGGGGCGTCCGGCCCAACCAGCGCCGCGACGAGCTCCAGGCGGCCGGCGAATCCCTCGTCGGCGCCTTCGACGTCGGTCACGTAGCGTTCGAAGACCGAGCCGCGCAGCTCGGAAAACTCGCGCGTGCCGGCACGCAGCGTGCCCGCGCGCGTACCGGACCGGGTCGGGCTGCTGTCCAACAGGACGTACATCGTGCCGCGTGCCGGCAGGTGTACCGCCCATTCGACGAACGGCCGATCGCCGCTCACGGCGATTCGGCTGGCGATACCGACAACACGCTCTGCCTCGTTACGGACTTTGAACAGCTCGGTTTGAGTGTTTTTGAGATTCAGATAGTCGGGCCATTCGAGGCCCGGCGGGACCGAGACGGCGGCGCCGGCCGCGCCGGCGAGGATACGGTCGGCGGGCAGGTTGACGCGAAACGATTCACGATTGCCGCCGTTCGCCTGTACCGAGATGATGGATCGCTCGCGCCCCTGATCGACCGCCGGCACGAAGTACATGAGCGCGGCGACCGCGGAGGCGCCGAGCACGACACCGAGAAAAAAGGTCTTGAACAACGGCAGTACCCCTATCGAAGCGGCGGTTCTCCCAGTAGTCCGAGTTTAGTTAAGTGAGCCGGGTCGCACAGCCCCCTATAGGGCGAAGTGTGAACCGGAGCACAGTCCGTCGTCGCCCGGATACGGGCAATTCACAGCTGGAGCCCGCGTTAAGTAGAATCGGCAGAGAACGAGCCGCGCCTCTTGTCGGAAGCCTTACAATGAAGTTTGTCTGTCTCTGGTCGGGACCGCGCAACGTGTCCACCGCACTGATGTACAGTTTCGCGCAGCGGGCGGACACGGTGGTGATCGACGAGCCGCTGTACGGCCATTATCTGCGCGTGTCCGGCGCCCGACATCCGGGTCGCGAGGAGGTGCTCGCTGCCGTCGATTGCGACGGCGACGCCGTGATGCGCGCGCTTCTCGATACGTCGTATGCGGATGGCACGGAGCTCGTGTTCGTCAAGCAGATGGCGCATCATCTCGTCGACATCGACCTCGGGTTCTTGAGCGAGACCGCGAACGTGTTTCTGATCCGTGACCCGGTGGACATGCTGCCGTCGCTGACCGTGCAGCTGCCGCATGCCGGACTTGCCGATACCGGGTTGGCGACGCAGTGGCGGCTGTACAGAGACCTGCGGGACCGGCATCAGGAAGCGACCGTGATCGACTCGCGCGAGCTGCTGCTGGATCCGCCTGCGGTGTTGAGCGAGCTGTGCGCCGCGCTCGGCGTCCCCTTCGACCGGGCGATGCTCCGCTGGCCAGCGGGGCCGCGCGAGGAAGACGGCGTCTGGGCACGGCACTGGTACGAGTCGGTGCACCGCTCGACCGGCTTCCAGCCGTATCGGGCCAAAGCCGAGTTTCCGGACGCGCTCGAGCCGCTGCTCGAGGAATGCAAACCGTATTACGACAGGTTATATGCACGGGCAATACGAAGCTCGAGGAGTTGAATCGTGTCGCTACCCGATCCCCGCAACGCCGACATACTCATTTACGTCAACGGCGACCTCAAGCGTCGAGAAGAGGCCAAGATCTCGGTCTTCGACAGCGTCGTGCAGGGCGGCGACGCCGTCTGGGAAGGGCTGCGGGTGTATGACGGGCGCATCGCCGCGCTCGATCGCCATCTCGAGCGGCTGCAAGACTCCGCCAAAGCACTCGCATTCGCGGCCGTACCCGATTCGGACGCCATTCGCGCGGCGCTCTTCGAAACACTCGAAGCCAACGGCATGCGCGACGGCGTACACGTTCGGCTGACTCTGACGCGCGGCGAGAAGGTGACCTCCGGTATGAACCCGCGTCTGAATCAGGCGGGCTGCGGCCTCATCGTGCTCGCCGAATGGAAGCCGCCCGTCTATGCGGATTCCGGTATCCGCGTCATCACCTCGTCCGTGAGGAGGAACACGCCCGAGTGCCTGGATTCGAAAATTCACCACAACAATCTGCTCAACAACATCCTCGCGGCGATCGAGGCGAACGTTGCCGGCGCCGACAGTGCGATCATGCTGGACGTCAACGGCTACGTATCGGAGACGAACGACACGAATCTGTTCATCGTTCGTCGCAACTCGCTGCTCACACCGTTCGCGGACAGCTGCCTGCCGGGCCTGACGCGAGAAATGATTCTGGAGATTGCCGCTGACGAGGGCATTCCCGCGTCGGAGAAGAACATCTCGCTGACGGAGCTCTACACTGCGAGCGAAGTCTTTACGACCGGCACGATGGGCGAGCTTACGCCCATTCTCGAAGCAGACGGACGCGTCATCGGTAGCGGCGAGCCCGGGCAGCTCACCCGGCGCCTGCAGGCGCTTCACCGAGAGCGCGCGTTCGCGACCGGCAAGCCGCTGCCGTTCTAGAGCTCAAGAGGCGTAGTAGTTCGCGAGGTACTGTTCGAAGTCGAGCTGATCGGCGGCTTCGATCTGCGTCTGCCTGTCCAGCGACTCGGCTGCCTCTTTTTCGAGCATTGCCAATCGCTCGCCGTCGAGCGGCGCCAGCGCCTCGAAATACGCCTTGTTCCCGCGAGCGCGCTCCAGCGCGTAGCGCAAGAAGCCGATCTTTTGCTCGCGCAAGTCGGTCAGAATGCGGGCCGACGGCGTCGCCTCCGCCTCCTCGACAAGCACCCGCTGCGCCGCAACCGCATGCGCGTAATCGTCGCAATCGCTGCCGCGATCGACGAGCTCCGCGACGGATTGCACGCCGCGGATGATCTCGTCGGCCCATTCGCGTAACGCGACGTGCCGGCCGTTGCGCGCGAGTCGAAGCTCGGGATCTCGGCCGTGTTTGGCGGTACTACCTTGGTTCGCGTTGATCTCGTCCCAGTCTCGCGCGCCGATCGGCGGACTGTCGCAAAGCAGACAGTAGATCAGAAACGCCTCTATGAAGCGCATCGTATTCTGATTGATGCCCACCGGATCGAACAGGCCGAGATCGAGGGATCGAACTTCGACGTACTCGATGCCGCCGCGGCGCAGCGCTGACGTCGGCCGCTCTCCAGACCAGGCGACGCGTTTGGGGCGTATCGGGCTGTAGTACTCGTTCTCGATCTGCAGCTTGCTGGAGCGGAGCTGCCGGTACTCGCCGCCGACCTTGACCCCGATCTTCTCGTAGCTCGGTTCCGGCGTATCGATAGCCGCACTCAGATCGCGGATGTACTCGTCGAGATCGTTCAGCGAGATATTGATGCTCGCCTGCGTCTGGTTGCTGTAACCCAGATCGCTCATTCGCAGCGAGGTGCCGAACGGCTCGTAATACGTTTCTTCGTCGAGCTCCTCGAGCCCGATGTCGCGGCCGGCTGCAAACGACTTGCACACCGCGGGCGAGGCGCCGAACAGGTACAGCACGAGCCAGCCGAAGCGTCGAAAGTTGCGGATCAGACCGAGATAAGCGGACGACCTGAAGGCGTCCGGGTGATGCTTGCTGCGTTCCGCTTCCTGATAGACCGGCCAGAAGGCCTCCGGCAACGAATAATTGAAGTGCAAACCGGCGATCGTCTGCATCGCACGGCCGTAGCGAAATCCCAGGCCGCGGCGGTAGATCGTCTTCATTCGGCCCACGTTGGAGTCGCCGTAGCGGGCCAGCGGTATGTCGCCATCGGGCATGATCAAGCACGGCATGCTAGCGACCCACAAGAGCTCGTCGCCCAACTTGGCGTAGCTGAATTGATGGATGTCGCACAAGAAGCGTAGCGCGGCCCAGGTCGTCTCGAACGCCGGCGTGACGAACTCGAGCAACGCCTCGGAGAAATCGGTGGTGATGTATTTATTGGTGAGCGCCGAGCCGAGTGCCGCCGGATGCGGTCGATGCGAGAGTTTGCCGTCGGGATCGACACGCAGGGATTCTTTCTCCACGCCTTTGAGGCCGCCGTGCAGCAAGTCGGCCGACCCGTGGTCGATGAGGGCGCGCAATCTCCGGTCAAATACCTCGTTCACGGGGTTCGCTCTCCGACCCGGCAGCAAAATGGGACTATACAGGCGCCTGTGGGATGCGCCAATGGGCACTCCGTAGCGGCGCGACGTGACGGCGTTCGACGGCGCCGCGCGCTTTGCGGCTTGAAAGTCTCAGGTGTCCATCGTGCGAATGCGCGGTAGATTGCCTACAATGGCAGCCGGTGTCAGCGCGGTGCTATAGGGTATGCGAAGGAATCAACCGAACCGACTGATCGCTTCCGCAGTTGCCATCGGATTTCTGGCCGCGAGCGACGCCGCGCTCGCGTTTCGCTGCGGATCGCGTGTCGTTCAAGACGGCATGCACGAAGTCGAGGTGATCCGACTCTGCGGCGAGCCGATCTCCGTGCGCCACCTCGGCTACGTGGTGCGTTCCTTCAGCTACGGCAGCCGATCCCTTCTCCCTCGACGGCGCGACTATCCGCACCGCTACGGCCACTATCTTCAGGAGGTCGAAGTGACCGAGATGGTGTTCAATTTCGGGCCCAGAAAGCTGATGCGGAAGCTGCGCTTCGAAGGCGGGATCCTGAGGTCGATTCGGACGATGGGTTACGGCTACATCGACGACCACAAAGAGTAGGATGTCGATTGATTCACAATTCTCCCGCAGCGGCCGTACTATGATGGTGGGCCGACTCGGTGAACTGGGACTGGAGCTGTTATGAGCGAATCGAAACTGCGACGCCTGCGCGACCGTTCGAACGGTCCAGCCACTCTGATCAGCGAAGGATGCAAGATCACAGGAAGCATTACCGGCAATGGCGATTTCATGGTCAACGGCGAGATCGACGGCGAATGCGATCTGACCGGCTCGGTGACGTTGGCGGCGAAGGGCTTCTGGAAAGGCACCATCAAAGCCGCGACCGTGGTGGTGGCCGGCACCGTCGAGGGCGACGTCGAGGCGAGCGGCAACGTCGAAATCAGCGAGACGGCACGGATCAACGGCACCGTCACCGGAGAATCGATCGCGGTCGCCGTCGGTGCGGTCGTCGAGGGCGTCATGAAGACGACCGGCCGCGCCGAGCCGGTGGAATTCGTGGAAAAACGACAGGTATAGCGGGCCGGACCGTAGGGATTCTTTCACCCGTCCGCGCCCACGTTGTCATAACGGGCTCAGGGGCGGCGGCGCGCGGTGCCGCATTAGCCGGACCGACGGGCGGCTTGCCACGAAAAATTGCCCGCTTGCACCAGGTTCTACCTGTGCCCGGCCACGCGGTGGTAGACTAGCGCAAACCGGCGTCTCGCCTAGTCCCGCGACGGCGGAAAAACAATAATTCGGCCGGTGGCTGGTCAGCACCGGGGAATCTGCCCCGGCCGCCGGGGTCCAAACAAGCGATGACTGGCAGAACTGTTCCGAGGTACCTCGCGCTTACCGCTACGCTTTCGATTGTCGTGGGCGGCTTGCTGCTGACCGTCTTCTACGGGCAATACCGGCTGCAGAGCGCCCAGCTCGTCGACACGAGCGTCGCCCAATTCGATGCGGCCCAAGCGGCGAGTTTCGAACGGCGTGCCCGCAGCCGCCTGCATCGAATCGCCGACGCCATCGCCTTGCACCGGTCCATCACCGGCGATGCCGACGTCACGGACGTCATGCAGTCCGCCATGACCGGCGACAATGACCTTCTCGGGCTTCTTTACGTAAACGAGACCGGCGCCCAGATCGCCGTCGGCGCACCGGTGCCGACCGTGGACGCCGCGCCCAGTGCGGAACGGGCGGAGAATCTATTCCTGCAATACGACGTCTTGAACGCGGATCGCCCGCTCGGCTCGCTGCATGCGAGTTTCTCGCGCCTTTCGGTGAGCGCCGAGACCAGAGCGTTCCAGGAACTGCTGTTGGCACAGGACTCGGCGCGTCGGGCCGAAAGCTTCGCACGCATATTCGCCGTCACGGTCTTCGGCGGATTGCTCTGCGGCACGGTGATCTGGCTCGTGGTGCGCAGCCAGTCGAATCGCATCCGGGCGCTCAAGACGCAGGTGCAGAAGCTGAGCCAGGCGAACTTCGGGGAGCCGCTGGCTGTGCAGCACAGCGACGAGCTCGGACAGCTCGCTCAGGTCTTCAACGAAATGCGTGAGAAGCTGCAGAAGACGACGGTGTCGCGCGATTACATGGACAAGATCCTGTCGGGGATGAACGAGGCGATCATCGTGACCGACGACAGCGGCACCATCACCCGCGTCAACGATGCGACGTCTCGAATGCTCGGTTTCGAAGAAGACGAGCTGGTCGGTCAGCCTCTCGAATCTGTCGTCGATTCGTCCAAGAACGGTGGTTTGCAGACGAGTACGGACGTAGGCATTCCGGACGAGGCGATGCTGATCAGCAAGTTCGGCGAGTCGATCCCAGTGTCATACACCGGCTCGATCATCGACGCCCAAGACGGCTCTCCAGGCACGACCGTTTTCACCGCGCAGAATATTAGCGAACGCCGCCGCGCGGAGAAGCGCATCCGCTACCTCGCACGGATCGACGCGCTTACCAAAGTCCCGAATCGCATGCAGTTTCAGCACCTGCTGCAGCGTGCGATTGCCCGGGCGAAACGATCGAAACGGTCGCTCGCGCTGTTCTACATCGACGTCGATCATTTCAAAGAGATCAACGACACCTTCGGCCATTTGGCTGGCGACACCGCCTTGGAAACGGTCGCCAACCGTCTCGCGGATACACTGCCGAAAGAATGCGTTATCGGCAGGCTGGCCGGCGACGAATTCGCCGTGATCGTCGATCGACTGGTGCCGAACGACGAGACCCTCAGGCGGCTGGACAAGTTGGCGCGTAAGACGTTGAACAAGCTGTCGGAGCCGCTATACGTCCAAGGCCACGAGGTCTTCATGACCGCAAGCATGGGCATCGCCTGCTATCCCGGCGATGCGGCCAACGTCATCGACCTGATCCGCAACGCGGATGCTGCGCTCTACCATGCCAAAAAGGCGGGCGGCAACGTGTCTGCTTACTATCGGCCCGATATGAACCGCACGGCCGTCGAGCGACTGATGACGAAGAGCAAGCTCAAGCGCGCGTTCGAGCGAGACGAGCTGCTCGTACGCTATCAGCCTCGCTACAACATCGAGACCGGCACGGTTGTTGGCGCGGAAGCGCTGGTGCGCTGGGAGCTGCCGCAGCGGGGCATCATCCTGCCAGCGGACTTCATTCCGCTTGCCGAGGAGACCAACCTGATCGTCGAGATCGGAGAATGGGTGCTCGACCGCGTTTGTGAGGACTTCCGCTATTGGCAGCGATCGGTATCGTCGCCGGGTCGGGTCTCGGTCAACCTGTCCTTGAAGCAGCTTCGCCAGGCGAACTTCATCAACCGCATCAGCGGCATCCTGCGCAGCTATGAGCTATCGCCGACCTCGCTCGAGCTTGAGATCACCGAGACGACGTTGATGGAGAACCCTGTCCGAACAATCAAGATCCTCGATGAGCTGTATTCGCTCGGCCTGCATCTGGCGATCGACGATTTCGGGACCGGTTACTCGTCATTGAGCGCGCTGCAGCAATTTCCGATCAACACGTTGAAGATCGACAAGTCCTTCGTCCGAGACGTAGCGGTCAATACCGATGATGCGACGATTGTCGGCACGATCATCCAGATGGGCAAGAGCCTGAATATGGAAGTCGTCGCGGAAGGCGTCGAATCCGAAGAGCAGCTCGGGTTCCTGCAAAACCTGGGGTGTGCATTCGTTCAGGGTCTGCTCTTCGGTGATCCCATGAGCGCCGACGATTACTTGGAGCTGGTGCTCGCACAGGCCGAAGGCACCGACAAATATCGCGCGCTCTTTGCCTGAGTGATTTTCATAAATAACTGTTTTGCATGGCATTATACCGAGCCTTCACTAGCCCGGTTCAAAATGCTTAAAATGTCTGCCGGCCTGCAACGACGGGACTCCCGTTCGTCCCGGAAACCAACAGGATTGGCGTGTGTCATGAAACGAATGATTAGAATCCTCTGCGGTGGCGCCGCGCTGATGCTCGCACCCGGAATCTTCGCCTGCGAGTATCCGAAGCGCATAGAGATTCCGAACGGCGGCACCGCCACCAAAGAAGAAATGCTCGATGGGCAGCGCGAAGTAAAACAGTACGTGGCAGATATGGAAGCCTACCTGGACTGTATCGTCGCGGAGGAAAAAGAGGCCCGGTCGGAAATGGCCGATCTGCCACCCGAGGACGAGCAGCAGCGCGAAGACGTGCTGAACAAGAAATACAATGCGGCCGTCGATGAGATGGAGCGCGTTGCCGCCGCGTTCAATACCGAGGTGCAGGCTTACCGGGGCCGCGAACAGTAGGTGCCGCTTACCAGCGGTACTTTCTGAAGTTCTCGGGATTTGCCCATTGGCGCGAATTGTTCCATTCGCGCGGTTCGAAGTAGGTGTCCGGGTCGTACACGTAGAAACGCCCGCTCGCCCGCCGGAAGCGAACGAAGCCGAGCGCCATCAGCTCCGAGGAGCTCAGGTTCGAGCTCTCTTCACGCAGGGCCACTCGCTCGGCGTAGCGGTCTCGTAGCCGCGCAAGCAGGTGGACGACGTCGCGTTTGCGCATTTGTCCTGGCTGACCGACGACGATCGCGAGCGAATACCGGCCGAGGCCGTCGAGGTCCGCTACGCTCGCGACGCCGCCCAGGCAGCGAACCTCGGCCACGCCGATCTCTTTGGCCGAGATCGACGACGCATCGGAATCGTAGGAAAGGACCAGGCACGATGCGCCGGCATCGGTGATGCCCAAATCGCTCAGCAGCTTACGGATCGCGTCGCTGTCCATCGGCTTCAGTAGTGCTGACATCTTACAAGTTGTCGATCTGTTGCTTCAGGTCGACTTTATGCTCGGTGACGATTCGCTCCAGCACTCGAATCCGCTCCTCGAGCACTTCGATTTTTGCGAGCATGTCCTCCGCCTCCTCATTGCCTGCAGGCTTCTGCTCGCGTCGCTCGAGCCACGATTGGATCGTCCTGAACGCCATGACGATGAAAATGATCAGCAGGACAAATACAAAAGGTTCTTTCATCCGAAGTCTTCCCTTGAAAAGGCGTAGCTACAGCTTTCTAAATTCCTGGTCGAGATTGAATCGGGGAGAGGTGACGTACCGCTCCAGGCGAGCCAGGCGGGCGTCGAGTTTCTTGAAGCGCCGACCGACTTCGTTCAACGTGCGACTCGGGTCCGAACGCAGCGCGTGCCGAAATTCGGGGTCGTAGTTCGGCTCCGGCGGCGGGCTAGGCCGCGACGGCACCAGGAATACCGTGCCGAAATAAGCCAGCAGCGTAGCGGGCATCGCGCACAGCAACGCGATCACGGCCAGGACCCGCGTCACCTTCAGATTGAAGCCGAAGTAGTCGGCCAGCCCGGCGCAGACGCCGCCGATCATCGCGCGGCTGGAGTTGCGGTAGAAGCGTCGCCGTCGAATGGACTCGTCATAGGCCATCAGTGACTCCAGCGGTCTTTATAGGAAGCTCTACGCCAAAACTCATACTCTGCCTCCCTCCCCGAGTAGATCAAGGGCTTCTCCCGGAGGAGCAAAGTCGCCGCTACATAAGCGAGCACGACCGGCCAGAAGAACAGCAAGAGGCAGACGACGGCAGCGATACGCACGGGCCCGACGTTGAAATTCAGGAACTCCGCCAGCCCGGCGCACACGCCGAATATCCAACCGTTTTCCCGATCTCTGTAAAGGCCCCTTAACGGACCGTGATCGAGATTCCAGGTGCCTCTGCTCATAACTTTCTCCTCCATTCAGGCACTTCGTTATCGAGTATGGTTTCGAGCGCCTCCAACCGGTCCTCCAATCGGTGCGACAGCCCCCACAGGTCCTCGAGCATCTTCTCGTCGGTGCCCGAGATTTCTCGCGACTGCTTCCACTTGGTGATGAAATACAGGACGATGAATAAAGGCGCAGGGACCGCGAGGAAAACGATCAGCGCGATACCGAGGAATGTGCTCAACGCCGCCTCCGCTTAGTCGGCGTCTGCGGAGCTCGCCGGCGTCTCCGCAACGCGCTTCTTGAGCTCGTCCAAATCCTTCGCAACCGCCTCTTCGGCTTCCAGGCTGGCGAACTGATGATTGAGGTCCTTCGGCAAACCGAGGTCGTAGGCTTCGATTCGGCCTTCTACGTCGTCGATGCGGCGAGTGTATTGCTCGAACCGGACCATGGCATCGTCGATCTTATAGTCGTGAATCTTACGCCGCGCGGCGAGGCGACTATTTGCGGTCTTGTGTCTGGCGAGCAGCGCCTTCTGCCGCGATTTGGCGTCCTTCAGCTTTGCCTCGAGTCGCGCGATGTCATCGTTCAGCTTGGCGAGGCCGTCGTCGATGGCCGAGTAGTCCGACTTGACGATATCGGCTGCGGCCGCGGCTCGAGATTTCTCGACCAGGGCGGCCTTGGCGAGGTCTTCTCGGCCCTTGCGCAGCGCGAGCTCGGCTTTACCGTCCCATTCGCTCGCCTCCCGCTCGAGCGCCGTCAGTTTGCGGTTCAAGTCCTTCTTGTCCGCGATCGAACGAGCGGCGGCCGAGCGCACCTCGACTAAGGTGTCCTCCATCTCCTGAATCATCAGGCGAACGATCTTCTCGGGATCTTCCGCCTTGTCGAGAATGGCGTTGATGTTCGAATTCACGATGTCGCTGAAGCGGGTGAAAATGCCCATGGCGTTTCCTCTGGTGGGTACTGTCAAGTCGCTGTCTATCTTGCAGATTCCGTGCCAAATTCCTTGAACAAATATAATCCATTGTTTCTAATCGATATTTCCGTTTGGGACGCAGTTGCTTACGATGCCTTACAGTTAGCTAAAATTACTAATTATTAGCTTTTCTCACTCATAATTCGCATAATTGACCGATGCAACCTGAGCCTCCAGTGCAGCCCATCATCGGCGAGGCGCCCGCCTTCCTGGAGATGCTGGAACACGTCTCGCGGGCGGCGCCGCTCAACAAGCCCGTCCTGGTCGTCGGCGAACGTGGTACCGGCAAGGAGCTGATCGCGTCGCGGCTGCATTATCTTTCGGAGCGCTGGGATCAGCCGCTGGTCAAGGTCAACTGCGCGGCGCTGACGGAATCGATCCTGGAATCCGAGCTGTTCGGCCACGAAGCCGGCGCGTTCACCGGGGCGATCAAGGCCCACACGGGCCACTTCGAGCGCGCCGACGGCGGCACCCTGGTGCTCGACGAGCTGGCGACGATCTCGCTGCGCATGCAGGAGAAGATCCTCCGGGTGATCGAATACGGTGAGCTGCAGCGAGTCGGCGGCAGCGATACGCTGCGCGTCGACGTGCGAATCGTCGGTGCGACGAACGCGGATCTGCCGGCGCTGGCCGCCGCGGACGCGTTCCGGCAGGACCTCTTGGATCGGCTGGCCTTCGACGTCATCACCGTACCGCCCCTGCGCGAGCGCACTGACGACATCCTGCCTCTGGCCCACGTCTTCGCCGTCAACATGGTCAGCGAGCTCAAGCTTGCGCTGTTCCCGGGATTCAGCTCCCGGGCGTCCTCTGCATTGCTGCGCCACGACTGGCCGGGCAACGTGCGTGAGCTCAAGAACACGATCGAACGATCAGTCTACCGAGCCACCGACAAAAGACGTCCGATCACGGAGGTCGCGTTCGACCCCTTCGATTCACCGTTCAAGCTGCGCTCGGAACGCGAACAGGCCGGCACCGGCCGCGCATCGCGCTCGCGCCGCGCGGCGCCGCTTTTACCGACGAATCTCAAGGAACGGGTGTCGGAGACGGAGAAACACTTGCTGCAGGCGGCGCTCGAGAAAGCACGTTTCAATCAGCGGGTCGCGGCGGACTTATTGGGGCTCAGCTACCACCAGCTCCGCGGCAAGCTGCGCAAACACGCACTCGATCGGCGCTAGGGCGCCGCCGCGGTTCAGGACTCATCGCGATAGCGGCGGACGTAGATGGCGGCCGTACACAGTAGGCCGCACACGGCAAGCCCGAGCCACAGGCCGGCGTCGGTCAAAAACCTCGGTACGTCGAGCAGTGACATCAGGCGGACACCGGATTCCGCTAGCGAATGCAGCTCGTCCGTGTCGTCGAAGATGAAGCCCGCAGAGGTCATGTCTTTGAAGATGGGTATTTGAAAAGGCGATCGCTCGAATAGCATCCGGGCGAACAGCGAAGAATCGAGCAAGATCTTCTCGAGCATGGGTATCACGATCAACGGCAAAAACGCGGTCAGAAACGGCGAGCGTTTGGTGAACGCCGACACGAACAGGAACCAGCCGATAAACGGCGAAACCCACAGCGACAGCGCGAGCATGATGATCGAGGTGGCGGCCCAGTTATCGACAAAAGGCGCTGACTGCCAGATGAGATGCCAGGCGTTGGCGCCGCGAAGACCGACCCAGATGCTCGTTATCGTCATCACGACGATATGAGTGAGCATGATAAAGACGAGAGTAATCGCGGGTATGATCAGCGCCGCCGTCAGCAGCTTGGACACCACGGTCTCGGCGTCGGTGACCGGTAGGGAGCGCCAAAACAAGATGCTCTTGTCCTTGCGCTCTGCGTACAGCGCGTCGAGCGCGTAGAAGATGACCAGCACGCCCATCGCCATCAGAAATATCCACGATGTGGCGACGAGCAGCACGTTCAACGCGGCCGCGCGCTCGTTCTCGCCGAGATTCGATGCGCCGAGGATCGCAATGTCGACCGCCTTGTCGGACGTCGAGACGGCGACCTGACCAGTGATCGACATGAGCGAGACGACCAGCGCCAGCACGACCGGCACGACGTAGATCGCGCGATGCTCCCAGAGCTCGCGTCTGATGAGGGCAAGCTGGCTCTGAATCACGCTGCCGCTCCCTTGACCTTGGCAACGAACAAATCGGCGATGTCCGGCGTCCGCAGCTCGCCCAGGTTCTCGAGATCCTCGCGTTTGACGTCTTCGAACGTCAGCACTTTCTTGCCGAAGACCTCGCGCTCGAAAATCGGCTTCCTCTGTCGCGCGCGGTCTGCAAACTCGCCCGCGACCATGAGCTCGACGTAGCGTTCCGGCAGCGAATCCATGCTGGCGTCGAGAACCAGGCGGCCGTTGTTGATGAACATGACGTCGGTCAGGAGGTTCTCGATTTCTTCGACCTGATGGGTCGTCACGAGGATCGTCCGTTGCTCATCGAAGTAGTCATTGAGCAGGTTCCGATAAAACTCTTTGCGGAAAATGATATCGAGTCCGAGCGTCGGCTCGTCCAGAACCAAGAGCGTAGCGTCGACTGCCGTTATGATCGAAAGATGCAGCTGGGTGACCATGCCCTTCGACAGCTCTCGCACCTTGGCACGCGACGGTATCTTGGTTTCGGCGAGCAGCTCTTCGGCGCGCTTTCTGGTGAAATGAGGATGGATCGCCTCGACGTAGTCGAGTAGCTGATTGACGCGGATCCAGCGCGGCAGGACGGCGACGTCCGCGATGAAGCAGATGTTTCGCATCAGCTCTTTTCGCTGCCGGAATGGATCCAGTCCGAGCACCGACAGGCTGCCTTCGCAGTCGGTCAGGCCGAGCACGGCTTTCAGCAAGGTCGTCTTGCCCGCGCCGTTCGGTCCGATCAGGCCGGTGATTCGGCCTTTCTCGATGTCGAAACTGACGTCGTCGACGGCGCGCAGGTCACCGAAGCGCTTGGTGACGTTACGCGCGTGTATCACGTTACTCATCCTTGCCCTCCGGCTTCGGCCTCGACCTGTCGATCTCGGCCAGCAGGCTCTTTACGTCGAGCCCGAGACGCTCGATCGTGGCGGCGACTTGCGGCCACTCTTTTTCGATGAAGCGCTGTCGCTCGTCCTTGAGCAGCTGCTTGCGTGCCCCGTCCGTAACGAACATGCCGCGGCCGCGTTTTTTCTCGACCAGCCCTTCGTCGACGAGCTCCTGGTAGCCCTTCAGGACCGTCAGCGGATTGAGGCGATACTCGGCCGCGACGTTGCGCACCGACGGCAGCGCGTCGCCGTCAGCCAGTACTCCTTCGAGGATCATCGCCACCACGCGGTCGCGCAGTTGCCGGTAGATCGGCAGGTCTTCGTTCCACTTAGGATCCATAGAATGGCCCGCCGCGGTCATTTGTTCTTGTTCTCGCTGCTACACGCATGCGGATCCAAAGCCGCCGTTCTCGGCACGTATGTTAACAGCCCGCGACGGTAAGGCACCGGCGAGCGCTCATCTAGGGAGTGCGGCACCGTTCTTTGGCAGCCGCAGCATCGTGGCAGCTCTTGCATCGGGGTTCTCCGGGCCGACCGTCCTAGTAACGGGTACGGCGATATTCCTCGATCACGGTGTCGTCCGGGGACCAATGCAAATCGAGCCGCGAATCGATCGTGATCGGCAGGACGCGCAGCTCGCGGATCGCGCCGCCGATGCCGCTTTTCGTCGCGGGCGGGCCGAGGTCGATCAAGACCGGCGGGGGCAGCGTGGCGGGCGAATCCGCCTCGAGCCGCTCGATCCACGGCAGGCCGCTCCGGGCCTCGCTGGCAACGAAGGCGACGGTCATGAGCGCCAGCACGCTCAAGCCGATGATGCCGTCTTTGCGGTCGTCGATTGGGGTCGTCATCGTTCGCTGCTCCTGGGCGGTTCGCTTGCCGGCCTTTGGTGACGTAGTGTTATAGTCAACTATAACACTAATGTTCGTGATTGCAAGTGGGTGCCGCCGAGCGATTAACCCGAGGCCTGCCGAGCGCTCGTTTATATGTCGTAAGGAGCTTAGGATGAATCGCATACATATCATAGGCTTAGATGATGTCGGCGGCGGTGGCGGCACGCCACCGTGGGCGCAAGGATGATTGCGCTGGCCGCCGGTGGCGCCCGAGCCTTGCGCGAGGTCGCCCTATTTCCAGGTACGCCGCGGCTCGCATATGCTCGCTCCATGACGGCGACACCCACAGATGCGGCGCTGATGCGGAAGTTCAAAGACGGCGATGTCGCTGCGTTCGAGACGCTTTACCGGCGACATAACGACGGCCTGTTCCGCTATTTTCTGGGTCTGTGCCTGAACCGCGCCACGGCGGAGGATCTGTATCAGGAAGTCTGGAGCCGGATTATCAAGGCGCGGCTCCGCTATCGTCCGACGGCGAAGTTCACGACCTACCTGTACCGGATCGCGCACAACTGCTTCGTGGATCACCTGCGCCGCAACCGCCGCTACGGCGGCGGCACCGTCGAACCGCAAGAGCTCGCTGACAGCGCGCCGTCGCCGGAGGAAGAGGTGGAGCGGACCCTGGCTCGAAGCCGGCTTCTTGCCGCGCTCGAGCACCTACCGGCCGAGCAGCGCGACGTGTTTCTGTTGCGCGAGGAAGCGGGCTTGAGCCTGGACGACATCGCCACCGTCACGGGGGTCAATCGTGAAACCGCTAAGAGCCGCCTGCGCTACGCAAACCGCAAGCTGACGGCCGCACTCACTGCCCGAAGCGATCGGCCGGCCGTGTCCGGCGGCGGCGGCAAGGCGGGTAATTAGTATGATGAGAGAATCGGGCCCGCAAGATTCCCCGGGCAACCGCGAGTCGCCCGCCGGCCGCCTGTACCGATCCGTTGCGTCCGACACGGTGCCGCCGCATCTCGACGAGGCGGTACTCAAAGAGGCGGCGAGCGAGGTCGGCAGAGACGCCTGGTTCAAAGAGTTCATTCCGTGGATGCGGCCCGCGGCGTTCGCCGCGACTTTTGCGCTGTGCCTGGCGCTCTTGTTCGAACTCGACGATCCGTGGGAGACCGACGGTGGCGTTGCACCGGGCCTCCCCGCCGTCGCGGAGTCTCCCGACGTCGTGGAGGATTTCGCCGCCGCAGCAACGGACAGCTCCGCGCGCGTCCGCGCGATCGGCGCAAGGGCAAGGGAACAGGCGCAGGCGCCGGATCCGGTGCCTACCGTGACAACGCCGCGCGCGGCCGCGGAGCGCTATTGCGATGACGAGGATTCGGCGACGGCGGAAACGTGGTGGGCCTGCATCGAGGCGCTGCGACAGGCGGGGCGCGCGGCAGAGGCGGAGGCCGAGCTCGAGCTTCTCCAAGAGGCCTATCCGAATTTCGTGCCCGAGCGGCGCTAGCATAGCATCGGCCCCGCACACGACGCTGCCTGGCGATCGGATCAATCGCGACTGCCGCCAGCCGTCGTCCCTTACGCTTGCGGGCGGGCCGAGTCCTTGCTCCACATGATGATATATTGCGGCCCGACATCGCATCGCCGCAGCAAGGAACTCGACATGAAAGACCCCGTTCGCGTGACCATTACCGGCGCCGCCGGCCAGATCGGTTATCAACTCGCGTTTCGCATCGCTTCCGGGCAAATGCTCGGCGCCGATCAGCCCGTGATCCTGCAACTGCTCGAGATCCCGCCAGCCCTGCCGGCGCTCGATGGCGTCGTCATGGAGCTCGACGATTGCGCGTTCGCCTCGCTCGCCGGGGTCGTCGCGACAGCCGACGCCGACGCGGCGTTCGCGAGCAGCGACTACGCGCTCTTGGTCGGCGCCAAGCCGCGCGGTCCCGGCATGGAAAGGAAGGACCTGCTGGAGGCCAATGCGCAAATATTCTCCGTCCAGGGTAAGGCGATCAATGAGCATGCCAGCCGCGACATCCGGGTGCTGGTCGTTGGCAATCCTGCCAACACTAACGCGCTCATCGCGAGCGCCAACGCGCCGGACATCGATGCCGCAAACTTCACCGCAATGACCCGGCTCGACCACAATCGCGCGATCGCCCAGCTCGCGCAGAAGACCGGCAAGCACGTCAGCGACATCCGGCGGATGACAATCTGGGGCAACCACTCGGCAACGCAGTATCCCGACGTCCATCACGCGACGGTAGCGGGACGGCCGGCAATCGAGCTGGTCGACACGGGCTGGCTGGAGCGCGACTTCATTCCGACCGTGCAACAGCGCGGTGCGGCGATCATCAAGGCTCGGGGGGCGTCGTCGGCCGCGTCGGCCGCATCGGCGGCCATCGATCACATGCGCGACTGGTCCTTGGGAACGCCGGGCGATGACTGGGTGAGCATGGGGATCCCCTCCAACGGCAGCTACGACGTAGCGCCGGGTGTCGTCTATTCGTATCCCGTCCGTTGCTCGGACGGCCGCTACGAGGTCGTCGAGGGTCTGGACGTCAATACGTTCAGCCGTGAGCGCATGGAGGTCAGCGAGGCGGAGCTTCGCGAAGAGCGGGCCGCCATCGAGCATCTGCTCTAGCGTCCAATCCGGATTGGGTACGGCTCCCTGGCGCACCGCAAACCCGGGTGTTAGGGTGGCCGGTTAGGGCCACTATCGACAGTTTGGGATTGAGACAAGTGTTGGACGTGTTCTGGTTGCTGCTGTTCGTCGGCGGCGCAATTTACCTCGCCTACAACAGGATCGGTTTGTTCACATCGACGGTGGCGGCCGGCGCCGCGCTGGTTGCGTACACGGCGTTCGGCGACGGATCGTTTCTCTGGCTGTTGCTTCTGTGGCTCTTGTTCGCCGCTTTCGCGGCCCTCAACCTGACCGAGTTCCGTCGCGAGAAGCTTACCAAGCCGTTGCTCGCGATCTATCGCACCCTGCTGCCCTCGATGTCGGACACCGAGCGAGAAGCCCTCGAAGCGGGCAACGTCTGGTGGGACGGCGAGCTGTTCTCGGGCATGCCGGAGTGGAGCCGGCTGATGTCGTATCCGGCACCGAAGCTTTCGGAGGAGGAGCAGGCCTTCATCGACGGGCCTTGCGAGGAGCTC
>JBFGFX010000018.1:0-21657 GCA_041579335.1 Woeseiaceae bacterium
GGCGTCGCGCCGGTATGGATGCCGTCGTCGAGCACGAGCTCGCCGTTGACAATGACGAACTTCACGCCCTCGGCGTACTGATGCGGCGCCTCGAAGGTTGCTTTGTCGATAATCCGCTCCGGATCGAAAATCACGACATCCGCGTAGTAACCCTCGGCGACCCGACCGCGCTCGCGGATGCCGAGGTTCTGCGCCGGTAGCGAGGTCATGCGGCGTATCGCGTCGGCCAGGCTCAGCAGGCCCTCCTCACGCGAATATTTGCCGAGCACACGCGCGAAGTTGCCGTACGCGCGCGGATGCGGGCGCGACTCCAGAAACACACCTTCGGTGGCCGGCGCGCCGGCATCGGAGCCGAAGCTGATCCAGGGCTTGGCAATCTTCTTGCGGACATTCTCTTCGGACATCAAGAAAAACGCGGCCTGCACGCGGCTGTCGTCCTCGATCACGAGATCCATCGCCGTCTCGGCGGGGTCGGCGCCGCGTTCGGCGGCTACCTCTGCCAGCGTCTTGCCGATCAGAGGTCTGAGCGCCGGATTGCGAAAGCCGAGCAGGAGAATGCCCTCGGGTCCGGCCTGAACGAAGAAGTTCTCCCACTCGACGTCGGGGTTGCGCATTTCCTCTGCGACGGCCGCCCGAGTGTCCGGATCTTTGAGACGTTCGACCCAGGCCGCGTGGCCTCCTTCCTGCACCCAGCGCGGCATGGTCGCGTCGAGGCCGGTGGATCCGGCCGGATAGGCATACATGTCGGCGGAGATGCGGATACCGGCGGCGTTGGCGGATTCGATCAGCTCGAACACATTGTCCAGCTTGTGCCAATTAGCCTGTCCGGACGCCTTCAAGTGGTAAATCTCGGCAGGCGCACCCGTGACGCTCGCGATCTTGATGATCTCCTGCACCGCTTCCTCGAGCCGATCGCCTTCCGAGCGCAAATGCGAGATGTACGCGCCACCAAACTCGGCGGCCGCGCCGACGAGTGCGATGAGCTCACCGGTATCGGCGAAGCTGGCGGGTGCATAGATCAGTGACGAGCCGACGCCGAGCGCGCCGTCACGCATCGCGCTGCGCACCAGCTCTTGCATGCGAATGAGCTCGTCGGGCGTCGCCGCGCGATCGTCGTAGCCGACCTCGTGCACACGCAGCGTCGTTGCGCCGACGAACGACGCGATATTCGGCGAGACGCCTTTCCTCTCCAGAAATTCGAGATACTCGGCAAGCGTCGTCCATGCGATGTCGAACTTGATGTCGCCCTGCCGCTCGAGCGCTGCGGTCTTCATGGCATCGTTCAGCGGGCCCATGGACGAGCCTTCACCCATTACCTCGAGCGTGACGCCCTGCATGATGTCGCTCATCGCCCGACCGTCTTCGAGCAGCGACTCCGTAGCCCAGGACAGCATATTGATGAATCCCGGCGCGACCGCGAGGCCGGGGGCGGCGATTTCGAGTGAGCCGTCGTAACTCGTGAGATCCCCGATTGCGACGATCCGGTCACCGTCGATCGCGATGTCCGCAACGAAAGGTTCCCCACCCAGCCCGTCGTAGACGGTCCCGCCGCGAACGATGACGTCGTAGTCGCTGGGTGTCGTGCAGGCGCCAACGAACGCCAACCAGCACAACGCCAGAATGCCGGACTTGAATCGTCGATGCATCTCAGCTCCCGCTGCGGCCATCGCTCTCGCCCTCGTCAGCGCTCGGCGCCGGCTTGGACCTGCCGCCAGACGCGCAGCGTATTGCCGCCCAAGATCTTGCGGACGTCCGCCTCGCTGTAGCCGCGCGCGAGCAGCCCTGCAATCAGATTCGGATAAGACGACACATCCTTCAAGCCGATCGGTAGGCTGTCGCCGACGCCGTCGTAGTCCGAGCCGATTCCCAAGTGATCGACACTGCCGGTCAGCTGCACGACGTGATCGAAGTGGTCCAAGGTCTGGTCGAGCGTGGCGAACGGGTACGGGCCGTTTTGCATGGCGTACTGTTCGTTGAAATGCTCGCGCAGCTCATCGCTCGACGCCTGGCCGGATTCCTCGAGGAACGCGTCCCACGCATCGCTGCGGGCGCTGCTGTAGTCACGCGATTCCTCCGCGATGAAGGCAGAACCGAAGTTGATGTGGATGACCCCACCGTTTTCGGCCAGCGCCCGAATCATGTCGTCGGACATGTTGCGCTCCCACCCCGGTGTGAAATGTCGCGCCGACGAATGCGATGCGATGACCGGGACGGTCGTGATCGCCAGGACCTGCCAGAAGGCCTCGTCCGAAACGTGGCTGACGTCCACCATGATGCCCAAGCGGTTCATCTCCCGGACTACCTCCGCGCCGAATTCGCTCAGCCCGCCGTGCGCCTTGTTGTCGTCGTACGATGAGTCGGAGATGCGGTTTGACAGGGAATGCGCCAGCGTGATGTAGCGTATGCCGCGGTCGTAGAAATATCGGAGGTTGTGCAAATCCCCCTCGATCGGCGAGCCGTTTTCCATGCCCATCGGCAGCGATATGATCCCCTTCGCGAAGTGCGCTTCGACGTCGGCCGGGGAGAGTGCGATCGCGAACCTGTCCGGGGCCGTCTCGACGATCCGCTCCACGATGTCGATCAGCGCCTCGGCCCGCCGTTTCGATTCCCCCTCGGCTTCGAGGCTCGCCGGCGTGTAGATCGACATGAACGGTGCGTTGAGACCGCCGGCGACCGCGCGCGGATAGTCGAAGTCGCCGGTCGCCGTCGCGACGGTCACGTCTTCCCATTGGTCGTAAACCCGATCCGGGACATCGATGTGCGCGTCCACGATGATCGAGGCGCGCGCGATCTCCTCAGCGCGCGCCGCGGAGTCGGTGGGCCCGTCGGCAGACGCCTCTACCCCGACCGGGGTCGGCGCCTCGGTGGCAGGCCCGCACGCCATGATGACGATGGCGCTGGCAGCAATAAAACGACTTCGCAATTGCATGCGTCTCCCCCAGACTGTTCGGCTGCGCTCGCTCCGGAGCGAAGAGTATAGGGAAATGGGCCGGCAATACGAAGGCCGAAAAAAACACGGGAACCGGTGTCACGACGGTAACGGTTTGTATCTATTCGTAACGTGGTTCCAAATCCTGCGCTATCGGGCTGCGCGATCGGGGTATCATTGCTAAATGACGAAGGTCCTTCTCATCGACGACGACAAGCGCCACTCGGAGCTCTTGCAGACGTTCTTGAAGCAGTTCGGTATCGAGCTCGACTGCGCCCCGGACGCGGACAGCGGGCTTCAGAAGCTCGCCGCCGGGAAACCGGATCTGTTGCTGCTCGACATCATGCTGCCGGGCCGCGACGGCTTCGAAATTTGCCGCGAGGTGCGCAAGACCAGCGATATTCCGATCATCATGCTGACCGCACGCGGAGACGTCATCGATCGCGTTTCCGGTCTCGAGCTCGGCGCCGACGACTATATCGGCAAGCCGTTCGAGCCGCGCGAGCTCGTCGCACGCATTCAGACGATACTGCGACGTGTGGACGGGCGCGGCCAGGCTGACGGTGGCGTCATGGCGTTCGACGGCATCACGATCGACACCGACGCTCGGACGATCGAGGTCGACGGCGAGCCGGTCGATCTGACCTCGATGGAGTACGAGCTGCTGTGTATCCTGGCGCGTAATGCAGGGCGCAAGATGTCGCGAGACGAGATACTGTCGGAGCTGCGCGGCATCGATACCGCGATCCTGACCCGCTCGGTGGACATCATGGTCAGCCGGGTGCGGCAGAAGATCGGCGACTCGGCAAAGCCCGCGCGATTCATCCAGACGGTGTGGGGCCGCGGTTACGTGTTCGTCGGTCGCCCCGCCACGAATGCTTAGACGCCTCGCGCGGTCGCTCTCGTTCCGCCTGCTGGCCATTTTCCTGGTCATGGGTGTGCTGTTCGCGTACGGAGCGGTTCTCGGTATCCGCTGGGTCTACATGACCGACGACCTGCGCGAGCTGGTCAGCGGCCACCTATCGCTGCACGTCCAATACGTGCGCGACGACATCGGCGATCCGCCTAGCATCGAGAGCGCCGTTGCGATCACCGAGCAGGTGCCGGTCGACATACTCATCGTCGGCCCGGGTGTTCAATGGGCTTCGGATCCGGCTTTCCCGCGGCTCGACGAGCTCGAGTTCGGCAGCAGCGATATCTTCAGCGAGCAGGCCGAAGGCTGGCTCGAGGATCTCGAAGGGGTCGAATTCGCGACGCTGGGCGCCCACGGGTTCTTGAAGATCGACCAGGGCGACTACGCAATCGTGGTGTCGACGCCTAAGATCGCAGATCGCCCCGAGGATCGCAGCCTCACGCCGATTATCATGGGCTTCGGCCTGTTCCTCGTGTTGCTCGCGTATCTGGCGGTGCGCTGGCTGTTCAAGCCGATCCGCGCGATTCGCGCCGGCGCCGCGCAAATCGGCCGCGGCAATTTCCGGCACCGCATCACCGACGTTCGTCGCGACCAGCTCGGCGATCTCGCCGACGATATCAACCAGATGGCGCAGGACGTCCAGCGCATGCTCGACGCCAAACGTCAGCTGCTGTACGGCATCAGCCACGAGCTGCGCTCGCCCTTGTCGCGTATGAGGTTGGCGCTGGAGATCGCCGGCAACGACCGTGATGCCGACCCATTGAGCGCGGACGTTCAGGAGATGGAGAAGATCATTTCGACGTTGATCGAGGCCGAACGGCTGAACAGCCGCCATGCGGCAATCAACGTCACTCGCGTCAACGCGAAGCAGCTCGTCGAGTCGCTGCTCGCCGACTACTTTTCGAAGGATCGCGACCGCATCGTGGTCAACGTCGCCGAGTCCGTGCACCTGAACGTCGACGAGGCGCGCATCACACTGCTGCTCAAGAATCTCGTCAGCAACGCCTTGCGCTACTCGAATAGCGAGGACGGGCCCGTCGAGATCGACATCAGCGCCACGGAAGACGCATGGGTGATTCGCATTCGCGATCACGGTCCAGGAATCACCGCCGAGCAAGCGAAGAGCATCGGTGAACCGTTCTATCGCGGTGACCCGTCGCGTACGCGGCATACGGGCGGCCACGGCCTCGGACTGTATCTCGCGCGGCTGGTCGCCGAGGCCCATGGCGGTACGCTCGAGCTCGACCCTACCTATACCGACGGCGCCTCGTTCGTCGTCACCCTGCCGTTCGAGCCCGAGACCTGATGCCTCGGCCGCGCGGCATGATCCGGTGAGCACCGTGTCCGTCAACGGAGTCGCCTTGGCGCTCGACCATGTGTTCGTGGTGCTGTTCGCCATCGTCTATCCGGCCGTCGGTTTCGTGAGCTTCCAGCGCCTGCTCAAACGCGTCGCGCAGGGACAAGCGGTCCTGCGACTCAAGCTCTACCACGCCACGCTGATTGGACACTGGCTGCTGTTCGCCGTCGCCGTGATCTTATGGACGATGGCTTCCCGCGACGCCAAGATGCTAGGGTTAGGCTTCGACCTCAGCCTCGGTTTGCTGGCTGCGGCCGGGTTGACCGTCGGCGGCATCGTGATCCTGATCGGCCAGCTCCGTTTCGCCGCCGCGGCGGACGCCGATCTCTTGCGGCGGATCGAGCGCTCGTTCGGCTCCCTAGTGCACCTGCTGCCGCACGATCGTCGAGAGCTCGCGCGGTTCTCGCTGCTGTCGATTACCGCGGGCATCGTCGAGGAGACGCTGTGGCGCGGCTACCTGCTCTGGTATCTGACGCTGTACATGCCGCTCCTGCCGGCCGCGCTGCTCAGCACGATCGGTTTCGGCCTCGCGCATGCCTATCAGGGCTGGCGGACGCTGCCGCGGATCACGATCGTCGGCGGCGTTTTCACCGCTCTCTATGTGTTGAGCGGTTCCTTGTGGCTGCCGATCGTCCTGCACGGCGCGGTCGACCTGCTGCAGGGCAGGCTCGCCTACCAGGTAATCCGCCGCCGCGCGGCGGCGAGCCGGTCCGACGCCCCCGCTTAGGCGCGCAGCTCGTTGCCGAGGGTGACGACGCCGTCGACCAACGCGTCGAAATCCTCGCGCCGGCTGCGGTGGTTGCAGATCGCCACGCGGATCGAGAATCGACCGTCGAGCTGGGTCGACGACGGCGCCGCGATGCCGCGCTCGTGCAGGCGCATCAGTATCTCGGCGTTGAGATCATCGAGCTGGTCGGCTGCAAGCTCGCGGTCGGAAAAACGGAAGTTGACGATGTTCAACGCCGTCGGCGCGAGTCGCTCGAGCTGCGGATGCGCGTCGACGGCAGCGGAAAGATAGCGTGCTTGGCAGATGTTCTGCTCGATCTGCTGTCCATATCGGTCCACGCCGTCCGTCTTGAATGCCATCCAGGCGCGCAGCGCTTTGAACGAACGCGACAGCTGCACGCCGTATTCCGAGAAGTTGAACGGGCCCGAGGCGAGACCGCGATCGAGCTTGCGCAGGTACGAAGGGATGACCGAGAACGTCTCTTGGTGCGGCCGGTCGCCGCGTATCAGTACGCCGCCGCAGTCGTACTGCACGTATAACCACTTGTGCAAGTCGAAGGCGAGGGAGTCCGCGCGCTCGAGCCCGTCGACCAGGTAAGCAAAGCGCGGCGACAACCGCGCGCAGGCGCCGAAAGCGCCGTCGACGTGCAGCCAGAGTCGTTCCCGCTCCGCCACGTCGGCCAGCTCGTTGAGGGCATCGGTGGCCCCGGTATTGACCGTGCCCGCGTTGGCGACGATGCAGGCGGGGAGGTGACCGTCAGCCCGATCCGCCGCGATTTGTTCCTCGAGCAGCGCGACGTTGATCGTGAAATCGTCCTTGACCGGGATCGTCACCAGCGACTCGGCGCCGAGGCCGATCAGCTCGACCGCTTTGCGCACCGACGAATGCGTCTCCGTCGAGGCGTAGAAACGGAGCCGCGGGTGCCGGCGCAGGTCGACTCCCTGCGCCCGGACGTCGTACGGCGCGCCGTGCGTCCGCGCCACCGCGAGGCCGACCAGATTGGCCATCGACCCGCCGCTGACGAGCAGGCCGCTGGCGTCCTGCGGCATGCCGAACAGCGTCTTCAGCCAGTCTAAGAGCTGCAGCTCGACGTACGACGAGGCGACCTCGTCGAAGCCGAGTCCCGCCGAGTTCATTGCCGAGATCACGAGATCGGCGAGCAGCTGTCCCGCAGTGCCGGTGCCGCCCACCCAGCTCCAGAATCGCGGGTGAATGTTGTTCGTGGGGTAGGGAAGGATGTGCTCGCGCACCTGCTCGTACACGGCCTCCTGGTCGCTGGGCGCGCGCGGCACGGGTTCGCGAAACAGCGCCTTCGCTGTCTCGGGTAACGGCTGCCACACGGGCCGCTCGTGGACCGTTTTCAGGTACTCGAGCATGTCGTCGAGCGCGCGATGGCATAGCCCGCCGAGCGCCTCCCAGTCATCGGGATCGAGCGATCGCTCGTCGGTCAGCGCCGTTGCTTCGGCCGGTGTCACAGTCACAGTGCTCCTCCAGTAGGGCTGAGGACTCGGCCAATCAGTATCGACGGCCCCGAGCCGCTGACAATACACAGATTGGCCGAGCCGTGGCATGCACACGCTCGGCCGCTTGTCGGAGTTGACGTAATCCGCCGGCTGCAACGCCTGAACCAACCGCTTTTCAAGCACTTACGGCACGGTCGATCGGGGAGCTTGACGCGGTCTTCGTTTGATATCAAGATGATATCATAATGATAGCTCACGGGAGGCCAGCATGATTACGGAAAACGAACGCAAAGTGCCGTCGGGATACGGCGTCCTATTGCTACTGTTCATTGCCCAGGCCGCGACGATCTACGCGTTCGTGCAGGCGTTGATCGGTGCGCGTCCGCTGCCCATCATCGGCGCGGCGGTTGCGATGGCACTGGTCGCGATCATGTGGGCCGGTTTCTTCATGGTTCATCCGAACGAAGCCAAGGTCCTGCAGCTGTTCGGTAAGTACGTCGGCACCGTGCACGACGCCGGCCTGCGCTGGGCCAATCCCTTCTATCAGAAGACGAAAGTATCGACGCGCGTGCGCAACTTCGAGAGCGGGCAGCTGAAAGTCAACGATTCGCAAGGCAGCCCGATCGAGATCGCGGCCGTGGTCGTCTGGAAAGTGATCGACACCGCGGAAGCGATGTTCGAGGTCGACGACTACGAAGAGTTCGTCACGATTCAGAGCGAGGCCGCGCTGCGCAACCTGACAACGACCTATCCCTACGAGCCGCACGAGGGCGAGGGGACGGCGCTGCGCAGCCATCCGGTCGAAATTGCGCACGCCCTGAAGAAAGAGATTCAGGATCGTCTGGAGAAGGCCGGCGTCGAGGTTATCGAAGCCCGCATCAGCCACCTCGCGTACGCGCAGGAGATCGCGCACGCGATGCTGCGCCGCCAGCAGGCGTCGGCGATCATCGCGGCGCGCACGCAGATCGTGAAAGGCGCTGTCGGCATGGTCGAGATGGCACTCGAGCAGCTCAACGAAGATAACGTCGTCGACCTGGACGAGGAGCGCAAGGCCGCGATGGTGAGCAACCTGCTAGTCGTCTTGTGCGGCGAGGAGAACGCCCAGCCGGTGTTGAACACGGGGTCGTTGTACACCTGACGATCCGTCCAGTGACCCCGAGCGATGGCCACACGTAAAGCGTTTGCGCTGCGGATCGACGAGAAGACGCTCGCCGCGATGCAGCGTTGGGCGAACGACGATCTGCGCAGCTTGAATGCGCAGATCGAGTTCGTATTACGCGAGGCCCTGCGCAAGCAGGGCAGGCTACCAAAAGAGCAGCGCGGCGGCTGAATGAGACCGCTCAGGTAGTGCTACTATGGAGCGATCATGAACCTGCTCATGATCCTTCTCATCATTCTCGCGATCTGGGTGAGCGCCGCGATTTGCTACTTCGCGTGGCGGCTCATGCCGGACGTCGAGTCACCCGACGAGGTGCCGACGAATCTGCCGCGGGCCGATTCCGATCCTGAGGCGGAAAAGCAAACCCGCTAGGCGTTGACCTCAGTGACGAACGCGTTCGTTTCTGCCCGACCGTGGCGAAGAGCGGCCCGGTCGGCTGTCTCTGCCCTCCGCACGCCGCTCCGGCTTCGTTACCGTCTGGTTTGACGGCCGGCTGGTGCGCTGCGTCGTCCGTGTCGGCCGACTCGGCTGGCTGCGCACGGCTTTCGGCGCGCTCACGCGAGTCGCTACGTTGCTCTGGTTCCGCCTCGACCGGTCGACGCTGGTCACGCGGTTTGCGGCCCGAGACGATGCCGCCGCTGCGGAGCGACGCGTACGCGGCGTGCTCCGGTTGACCGCCTCACGCGACGTCGCACGGAGTTGATTTCCGCTATCGCTAAGCGATCGCTGGCGCTGGACCGGCGTGGGTCTCGGCACGGCGGCACCCCGCTCGACGCGCTGCGAGCGGCGCGCCGAGTAACCGCCGTCGCCGCGCGGTCGGAACTTGATGGCATCGCGGTCGATACGCGTTCCGGCATCACGGCTACCTCGAGCCGCGCGCCGTGAGCTCGTGTCCGCGGTCGTCGCGCCCGTGTTGGCCGAGCGCCGGCGGTTCAGGCGGTTCGGATCGCGCACGGCGTCGTGCCGCGTCGCGTCGCGCGTTGCCTTCGTTCGTCCCCGGTTGCCGATGCCGTAATCCAGCCGATTGCTGCCGCGGTCGCGATAGTAGCGTTCGCGATCGCTCGGTCGGTGGTCGCGGTGGTAACCGCTGTCCGTCACGACGGTCCTCGGCCGCGCGCCGCTCCTATGGCGCGGTCGCCAGAAGTCACCTTGGCGATAGCGATCGTGCCGGATCCGCGGGTAGGGCTTCACGTAATAGGTGTTGTAGACGTGTATCGACGGGCGCCGCCAAAACGAGCCGTAGTAGCTGTAGCCGTAGTACGGGTGGCCGTAATAGCTGTGGTGGTAGACGTGCAGGCGGTCCGTCGCCCAACCGATCGTGAATGCCGTCGTGACGCCCCAGAACAGCCTCGAGGTCAAATAATGGTTGCGCGGATACGGGTAGTAGTACACCGGGCAGGGCCGCGGATAGTAGTGGAACACCGGCGTCGGCGAATAGTGAACCACCCGTGTCGGCTCGTAGTAGGGCACGTAAATGACGTCGTCGTCGACCGGGTCGATCTCGATAATGCCGTCGTCGACGGTGATGTTCTGATATTCGTCGCTCTTCAGGTTGCCGGCGGCGTACGCGCGATCGCGGAACGTTTCGATCGCGAGTATCACGTCGGCCTGCTGGCCGACGACTGCCTCGCCGAGCTTCCAGGTCCAGTCGATGTCCTCGTTCATCATTCTGAGGACATCCGGGTAGTTCAAGAGCGCGACGATCGAATCGTCCCAATCGGCGTCCGGCTCGAGCGACGAATCGTGCTCGGCGCGTTCCAAGAAGCGCGCCGCCTGAACGATCTCGAGCGGATACGTGGACGCGGGCAACACGACCGCCAGCAGGTCGTCGGGGTACAGTGCGATCGGCCCCACGAGCGTCTCGAGCTCGGCGACGGACAGGATCGCAGTCTCGCCCAGCGCCGGGTTCTCCACGTCGAGGCCGTTCCTGAGCGGCTCGACCTCCGTCGCGTACGGATTGCCGTCTTCGTCGACCGGCACCTGCGCGTGCGCGCCGCCGGTAGCCAGCAGTACGCACAGGGCGGCTGCCATCGGTCGTCGCCACACTGCCTCAAAGAATCTCGGTTTGCCGTTCATTGCGGTCTCCGGCTTCCATGCGCATTATCCATCATGATGCGCTCATCGTGGGACAAAGCGTAGCGGCGACAACCTGAACAAGCGCTTAATCGATGACGTTCCGCGGACCGAGATGGGGTCTCGCCGGACAGCCGGAACGCGGACCGCCCGGCCTACCGGTCCGCCGCGCATCCGCACTTGCCATAATCCGTCGCTTACTCAGTTGCCGGGGACCTTGCGCAGGTGATAGTCGAACGGCTGGCCGCCGGCGAAACGATTGTTGATCCACAGGATGAGCATGCCTTCGACGTGGCGCGCGTGCGCCAGCGGCCCGACATCGATCGGCTCGAGCCCCAAGCCCTCGACGAGCGTGGCGACCGCCTGTTTGGCGGCCTCGCTGTCCCCGACCAGAGGGATGGACACGGGCCCACCGCCGGTGGCGGGGTCGACCATCGTACGCAAGTTCAACGTGTTGAACGCCTTGACCACGAACGCGTCCGGCGCGAGCGCCTGGATGAGCTCGGCGTTGGAAGTGTCGACCCCCATCCGGAACTTGCCGTCGTCGTCGCGGACAAGCGCGTTCGTCGGGTCGATCAGGATTTTTCCTGAGAGCTCGCCGAGGCCCGCGACCACCTCGCCCACGACCAGTCCCGGCACCGCCAAGACGACGACGTCGGCGCGGGCTGCGGCCGCGGCAGGTGTCGTCGCCGAGGCCCCGCCGCCGGTGCGCTCGACCAGCTCGCGAACCGTCGCGCGTGCCGGATCGCGCGAGCCGTAGACGATCTCGTGGCCGAGCGCCGCGAACTCCGGCCCGAGCGCCCCGGCTACGCTGCCCGTGCCGATGATCGCGATGGTATCGGCGGCGACCGTCGCGCCGAATACGAGCAGAAACGGAGCCATCATCGCCGCGAGGAAGCGGCGTCTTGCAGGTGACATAAGCCTGCCTCTCTTTCTAGCGGGGACCCGGCAAGTGTAGCGCAGGCGACCCGCAGAGACGGGTTTGGTATCGTCAGCGGCTAGCGCGGGCAAGGAAGGCCCTACGCCTCAACTAACGTCATAAGAAATCACTGCCGAAAGGGGAGCAACTTGAGCCGCAAAGTGATCATCATGGGGGCCGCCGGTCGAGATTTTCATGTCTTCAACAGCTGCTACCGGGACAGCGGCGAGTCCGAGGTCGTGGCGTTCACGGCCGCGCAGATTCCGCACATCGACGATCGCCGCTATCCGGCGGCGCTTGCCGGCCCGCGGTATCCCCACGGCATACCGATCCGAGCGGAGGACGAGCTCGAGCAGCTGATCCGCGAACACGGGGTGGACGACGTCGTATTCGCCTACTCGGACGTCAGCCTTGTCTACGTGGACGAGCGGCGCAAGCGGGCCGAACGGGCGGGCGCCTCGTTCGCGACGTTCGACATCGACGCGACGATGCTGCCGTCGCGCAAACCCGTCATCGCGATATCTGCGATTCGCACCGGCTGCGGCAAGAGCCAAACGTCGCGGCGGGTGACTGAGCTGTTGAAGGAGCTCGGCAAGCGAACGGTGGTCGTTCGCCACCCGATGCCCTACGGCGACCTGACGAAGCAGGCCGTGCAGCGATTCGCGACCTTTACCGACTTGGACGAGCACGACTGCACGATCGAAGAGCGCGAAGAATACGAGCCGCATCTCGCAAACGGCGTCATTGTCTATGCCGGAATCGACTATGCGGCGATTCTCGACCAAGCGGAACGCGAAGCGGAGGTCATCGTCTGGGACGGCGGCAACAACGACACGCCATTCTATAAGCCCGATCTGTGGATCGTCGTCACCGACCCGCACCGCGCCGGGCACGAGCTGAAGTACTTTCCGGGCACCGCCAATTTCGAGCGCGCCGACGTGATACTGATCAACAAAGTCGACTCGGCCGACCGCGCGCAAATCGAGACGATCGAAGCGAACGCCCGGCGCGTCAATCCGGGCGCGACCGTCGTCCGCGGTCGATCGCCGCTCGACGTACCGGAGCCGACCGAGATCCGGGGAAAGCGCGTGCTCGCGGTCGAGGACGGGCCCACGACGACACACGGCGACATGCCGTTCGGCGCGGGGGTGCTCGCCGCGCGACAGCACGGTGCGGCGGCCGTCGTCGATCCGAGGCCGTGGGCCGTCGGCGAGATCGCCGACACGTTTGAGGAGTATCCGGAAACCGGTCCGCTGCTGCCCGCGATGGGCTACGGCGACACGCAGATTCGTGATCTCGAAGCCACGATCAACGCGGTCGATTGCGACATCGTGCTGATCGCCACGCCCATCGATCTCACGCGGCTGATCACGATCGACAAACCGCACATGCGCATCGGCTACCGCCTGCAGGAAGAGGGACAGGCGTTCGCCCAGGCCGTCAAACGCGCCGCCGGGTGACCGGTTCAGCAAAACAAAAGCGGCCGTCGGGCCGCTTTCGCTGTTAGGAGGACGCTAGGGTCGATCTGCTTTGTCGCGTTTCCGGTTCTGAACCCCGTCCGCTTAGCCTTTCGGCCAGCTTTCCGAATTCAGCCCAAAATCGTTCTTAGTATCGGGCCACCCTCGACGTAACGCCCTGGTTTCTTTCCGAGTTCCACCGAAGCATTCCTTCCGTTCCTTCGCCGGGCTTTCACCCGCCGCTTTCCCCGAAGGTTCCGCCGTTGTCGCGTCCACCGCCCCCGACACTTGGAGAGGCTCGGACCTCTTTCAGCAGGGCGGTCGTCGACAAGCAAGCTTGTCGACTCGGGGCCTAAGCCCCACGGTGAAGATGACTCGTTACGACGAGGAGCGCAAACGTTTTTGTTGCAACGAATTGTTCGTGCAACCAGCCGTCAAATCGAAACGCACTGTTCTGCAAATTAGTTCAAGTAATTTCACAGATCGAACTCGAACGATCGGTGCGCGATTTGCGCAAAACGCATTTTTGACTGGCGTCGCGTGCCGCCTTCGAACGCGTCGACGTCTCAGGGCGCCGCGAGTCGAGTCACCTCGCGGCCCAGCCACGCGATGGCAGCCTCGATCTCGTCGGACCACGGATGACCGAAGCTCAGCCGTACGAAATTCGAGTAGCAGCCGCCCGGCGCGAAGATATGGCCCGGCGCGATGCTGATCCCGGCCGCGATCGCGTTGTCGAACAGCGCCTCGGCATCCACCTTCGCCGGCAGCTCCAGCCACAGCACCGAGCCGCCGACGGGTTTCGACGTGCGAGTCTCTGCCGGGAAGTGCTCCGCAACCATGGCGCTCATGCGCTCGGCGTTGCATTTCAGGACCGGCCGCAGCGTCTTCAGATAGCGGTCGTAGTCACCGGCGGCCAGGAACTCGCTGAGCGTCAGCTGCTGCAGCAGGCCCGACGAGCAGGAGAATGCCCGTTTCAGCCGCTCGATCTCCGCCGCGTAACGGCCGGCCAGCAGCCAGCCGATGCGGTACCCGGGCGCCGCGGTCTTAGAAAACGAGCCGCACGTCAACACGTTGCCTTTCCTCGAGTAGCATTCCGCCGGCTTCGGCCGGTGGCCGTCGAACAGCAGGTCGCCGTAAACGTCGTCCTCGATCAGGATGACGTCGCGCTCCTCGATGATGCGTACGAGCTCGGCGCGTTTGTCCTCCGGCATCGAGACCCCGAGCGGATTGGAGAGCGTGGTCGAGAACATGCAGGCCGTGACCGAGTGGTTGTCCAGCGTGCTTTCGAGGGCGTCGAGCATCACCCCTTCCTCCGGGCAGGTCTCGACCTCGATCGCCATGAGGCCGAGGCTGTCGATCAGCTCGAGCAGACCGTGGTAGGTCGGCGATTCGACCGCGATGACGTCACCGCTCTTGGCGACGGCCTGCAGCGCCAGCAGCAGTGCCTCCTGGGCACCGTTCGTGATGCAGATCTCACGCGGATCCACGGTGCTGCCTACCGTATCCAGGTAGCGATAAGCGATCTGCTGCCTGAGTCGAAGCTCGCCCAGGGTCGGCGCGTAGCGGATGGCGCGCTCCTCTACGCGCGACATGATGCGTTTCATCGTCCGATGCAGCGCTTTGGCCGCCGGGTGCGCCATGCACGGATTGGCGATGCCGAGCGGCACGATGTCGGCTGAGTAGAGCCCGTCGTAGACCCGTTCCATCAGCGGCCGGCAGCTCACACACACCGGGCCGGTGCGCGGCCGGGGCGCCGGCTTGACCAGCTCGTTGGTCTTGATGCCGCGCACGTAAAAGCCCGATTGAGGGCGAGACTCGACCCGCCGCTGGCGCTCGAGCTCGATATAGGCCTGGCGGACGGTCGGGATGCTGACGCCGATCTGTTCGCTCATGCGGCGCAGCGACGGCAAGCGGTCGCCGGGTCTCAGCGTGCCGCTCGAAATGTTCTCGTTGATGAGGTCGATCACCTGGCGGTACAGGAAATCGTTGCTCTCGCGGTCGACGGCTAGCATGCTCGGACTGTATAGCTCTCATTTCTCAAAAACTGGATCTGTTATAGCTGCAAAACGGCGGTAGAGTCAAGCCCAGGATTCGACAGACCCTAAGAGGCGGCAACCATGCAAGTTCGTGACTCCAGAACGGCGCGTCGGGCGGCAGGCCGGCCCGAGGAACTGTTGGCAAACCGCCGGTCGTGGCGACGGGCGCTTTTCGGCCTCGTGTCCGCGGCATTTCGTGTCCACCGGTATCGGGAGCTGCATTCGCGCATGCTGCGCGATGCGCTGGATGCGGTCGATTGCAATTCACCGTGTGGCGACGCGGGCGACCGCTGACCGGGACGCTGACGATGAGCAATGGCTTCTTGTACGGTCTGACGGTGCTCGTGTGGGGCTCTACCTGGCTGGCGATCGAGTTTCAGCTCGGCGTGGTCGCCCCCGAGGTCTCGGTGTTCTATCGTTACAGCGCCGCCGCGCTACTCCTGTTCCTGTGCTGCGGCGTGCGTGGCTTGACGCTGCGTTATCCGCTGCGCGCGCATCTGCGATTCGTCGGACTCGGGATGTTTCTGTTCTGTTTGAACTACATCCTGACCTACTACGCGCAGGCGTACATTACCTCGGCGCTGACGGCCATCGCATTCTCGACGATGCTGTGGATGAACATCTTCAATTCCAGGCTGTTCTTCGGCGTTCGCTCGGGGCCGCGCGTGATCGCTGGTTCGATTGCCGGGATCGCGGGCATCGTCGTGCTCTTCTACCCGCGCATCGACGCGCTGTCGTTGAGCGATGCGACGCTGGCGGGTGCCGCGCTCGCCGTATCCGGCGCGTTCATCGCCTCGCTCGGTAACATGATCTCGCAGGGCGCCCAGCGCGCCGGGCTGCCGATCATCCAGTCGAACGCCTGGGGGATGCTGTACGGGGCGCTGTTGACCGGCTTGATCGCTGTGATCGAGGGCCAGACGTTCAACTTCGACTGGTCGGCCGGCTACATGCTGTCGCTGGCCTACCTGGTCGTGTTCGGTTCGATCATTGCGTTCGGCGCGTACCTCACTCTGCTGGGGCGCATCGGGGCGCACAGAGCCGGCTATGCGGTAGTGATGTTCCCCGTGGTTGCACTCGTCTTGTCGGCGCTGTTCGAGGGCCTCACGATCACCGCGAGCGTCGTCTCAGGGGTCGCGCTCGTCATCGCCGGCAACCTGTTGGTGTTGAGCCGCGGCGAGCGGCGGGCGGCGAGCCGCGCCGCCGAGATCGAGCCCGCTCGAGCCTTACAGAAGAGTTAGCTTACGGCGAATCGCCGCCGTGCCAGGAAATGAACTTCCACTGTCCATCGACTCGGACCAGCACGTCGGTGTAGCGCCCGTTGTTCATCTCGACCGGCTGACCTTTGGGCTTGGTGGCGCTGCTGTACAGGTAGTGCGCGACCGCCGTGTCGCCGTGCACGATGATCGACAGCGGATACAGCTCGTATTCGAGAATTTCGCTTTGCTTGGCGGCGAACGCGTTCCAAAGGCGGGTCGAGGATTTGTCGCGCGGCGCCGGCGCATCGTTCGACCAACCGACGAAGTCGGCCGACAACCGCTCCTCGATCCAGCTACTGTCGCCCTCGCGTTCGGCGCGCCAGGACTGCTCGATGACCGCCCAGACCTGCGAGTCATCCGACACCGTTTGCGCGCCGGCGCTGGTCATCGACAACAAGATCGCCGAGATGGCGATAGTGCAGAGCGTTCTTGTGCAGGTCATCGTTCGCCCCTTGACTGACCGTCTGTACAATGTTGGCGCAAAGTGTAGACGCATCGACGCCGCCGACAACATGGACGACGTCACAGAATTTAGTAAAAACAACGGTTTCTAAGGCGCTACGCTGCGCCGGACCAGCTCGTCGAGACGCGCGCGCTCCGCGGGCGGCAGGGACGACGACGGCGCGGCGTACAGGCGCTCGAGCGCCTCGAGTGTCAGGTAGTCCGGATGGTGCAGCTCGACGATCGTGGCATAGTCGACCGGGGCGCCATCACGCGCCGCGCTCAGCCGGTACACGTGCATCGCGAGCGACGCGGGCAGGGCTATCCTCATCAGCTCGGCCACGCGCCTCGCATCGGTCTGCGCGGCGTACTCGCCGACGTGGAGATGGGTTTTCGTGATCTGCCAGCCGTGCTGCTCGAACACCGCGCCGATCGAGCCGCCCGCCAAGATCGCACGATGCGGGGCAGCCAGGGCCGCCGGTAGCGGCTGCCCGAAGCGGACGATCGCAAACGTGCGACAGATCGGTCCGCCTTCCTCGACGCTGAACAGGTTGGCGAGCCGCAGGTCCGCCGACTGCTCGAGCACCGCGACGCCGTAGCTGCCGAAACGGCGCTCGATGCGCTCGCTGTTGAGCTCCTCGCCAAGGACGGGCCACGCAGCGAGCGAGAGCATCGCCAGGGCCAGCGGCCGGGCCCTGTCGTGGGCGAGTATTGATCTAAAAACAATCATTTAATTCAATAATTAAGAAGTTATTTCTAATGTGGAATCTACTATGGGGCACGCTCGCTCTCAGGCGTTTTATACTTCTGCCTTTGTACCAACGCCAGAGTCGTGAGACCCCATGAGTGCCGAAATCGTTTGCTACCGTTGCGGCGAGTCGCTCGCTAAGCTGACGCCGCCGTTCTCGCGCCGCGACATGTGCCCGGCGTGCTCGGCACACGTGCACGTCTGCCGCATGTGCGAGCATTTCGATCCCCAGATGCTCGGTCAGTGCCGCGAAGAGGAGGCCGAGGAAGTGCTGGACAAGGAAAAGGTCAACTTCTGCGAGTGGTTCGAGCCGCGGCCGAACGCGTTCGATGCGGAGCGCGCCGACGATCACGCGCGGGCGCAATCGCAGCTCGCGGCATTGTTCGGCGATGGCGAGGCAGCCGCGAGCGACGCGGACGATGCCGTCAAACCCGCCGAAGACCTGTTCAAGTAGAGCCTCATGAGCGACAAAGCCCTGGTCGTTTTTTCCGGCGGACAGGACTCGACGACCTGCCTGTATTGGGCCATTGACCGATTTGGCCGCGACCGCGTCGAGAGCCTGAGCTTCGACTACGGTCAGCGCCACCGAATCGAGCTCGACAGCGCGAAAGCCGTGGCGGAGCATGCCCGTGTGCCGAATCGCGTGCTGCCAATCGACACGTTTGCGGCCCTGGGCGGCAGCGCGCTGACCGACCCGGAGCTCGAGCCGCGCGCCGCCGCGGGCGACGCGCTGCCGAACACATTCGTGCCCGGCCGCAACCTGATTTTCCTGACGTTTGCCGCCGCCTATGCCTGGCAGCGGGGCATTCGGCATCTCGTCGCCGGGGTCGCCCAAACGGACTACAGCGGCTACCCGGACTGCCGCGAGCCGGCCATCCGCGCGCTCGAAGACGCACTGCGACAGGGCATGGATGCGCGCTTCGATATTCATACGCCGCTCATGTATCGCTCGAAGAAGGAGACCGTGCTGCTCGCGCTCGAGCTCGGCGCGATGGATGCCATGGCGCTGACCCACACCTGTTACCGCGGGCAGCGGCCCCCTTGCGGTGCCTGCGCGGCCTGCGAGTTGCGCGCCAAGGGGTTTGCGGAAGCCGGCGTTGCAGATCCGCTGCTCGAGTCATGACGTATTCGGTCAAGGAAGCCTATTTCACGCTGCAGGGCGAGGGGGCGCAGACCGGCCGGCCGGCGGTCTTCCTGCGCTTCGCCGGCTGCAACCTGTGGTCGGGCCGCGAGTCGGATCGGGCGCGCGCGGTGTGCCGCTTCTGCGATACCGAGTTCGTCGGCACGGACGGGCCCGGGGGCGGCAGGTTCGGCACCGCCGTCGAGCTCGCAGCCGGAGTCTCCGACCTGTGGCCGGCCGGCGCCCGCCACGGCCGGCCGTACGTGGTGTGCACCGGCGGTGAACCCCTGCTGCAGCTCGACGCCGCGGCGATCGACGCGCTGCATGCTCGCGGCTTCGAGATCGGCGTAGAGACCAACGGAACGATCGCCGCTCCTGCCGGCATCGACTGGCTGTGCGTCAGTCCCAAAGCGAACGCCGAGCTGGTGCAGACCCGCGGCGACGAGCTCAAGCTGGTCTACCCGCAGGCCGAGCGGGAGGCGCAACCCGAGCGATTCGCCGGGCTCGAATTCGACCATTTCTTTCTGCAGCCGCTCGATGACGCCGCGCTCGCCGAACATACGGCCGCCGCGATTCGCTACTGCCTGTCGCATCCGCAGTGGAAACTCAGCCTGCAAACCCACAAACTGATCGGCATTCGCTGACCCCCGGAGTCGAACGAACGATGCGGCAGATCGGTGGCCTCGTGTTTGCGCTCGCGGTGGGGCTGGCGGTCGCCTGGTACGCCTACGAGCGGGCTACCGATCCGGACCCCGGCGTCGCGCGCGAGCGTGAGGAAGCGATCGTGCTGCGCGCGCGCGACATCGTCGCACGGACCATCGCGCCGGGCGCCGAGCTCGAGATCGTCGATCCGCTGGCGCCGAACCGCGCGGCCGGCAAGGTCTATATCTACCCCAGCGACGGCGGCTTTGAGGTGTCGGGCTACTATCGCCGCGGCGAGGCCGACGGCTTCCATCCGTGGCTCATGCGCCTAGAAAGCGACGGCACCCTCGTCTCGCTCGCGGTCAGGGACGACGATCCGGAGCTCATCGAGCGCGCCGCGGCGAATCCGCGGCTGTCGGCCGAACCTTGAGCTCGAGCAAACGATTTGCCCGAGTGGCGCATCTAAGTCTGTAAGGCACGACTCTCAATAACAAAGAAGCGGGGAGGCTACTCTGAGAATAGCGGACACCTCGGCGCAGGACGTGCAGCTTGCACCCGCGCGGCGCAACCGGCCGATCATCGTCGGCGGGGTGGTCGCGGCGGCGCTCATGGCAACGGCCTGGATCGCGGTGCCGGTCGTCCAGCGCTGGGCGACCGCGACGAAAACCGTGCCGGTCGAGCGCCTGCGCATCGCGACGGTCGAGCGCGGTGACCTGACCCGCGATGTGTCGGTGCAAGGGCGCGTGGTCGCCGCAGTCAGCCCGACGCTGTACGCGACCGCGGCCGGCACGATCACGCTTCACGTCGAGGCTGGCGCCCGGGTGGAAGAAGGTGAGGTGCTGGCCGTGGTGGACAGCCCTGCGCTGTCGAACCGCCTGCAGCAGGCCCGCGCCGCGCTCGATCAGCAGACCGTCGAGCTCGAGCGGCAGCGCATCGAGTCCCGCCAGCAGGCGCTGGAGAAACGCAAGCAGGCCGATCTGGCCGAGGTTACGCTGATTGCGGCCCGGCGAGAGAAACGGCGTGCCGACGAGGCGAACGCCGTCAAGGTCATCTCCGTCATCGACTTCGAGAAAGCGCAGGACGACCTGCGCAATGCCGAGCTCGCCCACGCGCACGCGATCGCGGATGCCGACCTGTTCGATGAGCGCTTGGCGTTCGAGCTCAAGGCGAGCGAGTTGGCCCTCGAGGGGCAGCGGCTGCTCGTCGCCGACCTCGAGCGGCAGGTCGACGAGCTCTCCATACGATCACCGGTCGGCGGGATCGTCGGCGATCTCTTGGTGGAGCAAAAAGCCGCGGTGTCGAGCGATACGCCCGTGATGGCCGTCGTCGATCTGTCGAACTTCGAGATCGATGCGCAGATTCCCGAAAGCTACGCCGACGACCTCTCGCTCGGCATGCCCGCCGAGGTCACGGTCGCCGGCAGGGTTTATACGGCAGAGCTCGTTGCCGTCTCGCCCGAGATCGTCGCGAATCAGGTCACGACCCGGGTGCGATTCGTCGACGCCATGCCGTCGAATCTGCGCCAGAACCAGCGCCTGGCCACGCGCATACTGCTCGAAGAGCGGGCCGACGTCCTGACGCTGAAACGCGGCCAGTTCCTCGACAGCGGTGGCGGGCGCGTCGCCTACGTGATCGACAAAGACGGCCTGGCGACACGGCGCTCGATCGACATCGGTGCGCGCAGCCTCGCGGCCGTAGAGATCGTCGGCGGGCTCGAGGCCGGCGACCGCGTCATCATTTCCAGCATCGATCAGTTCCGCGGCGCGGACACGGTACTGATCACCGATTGACGTCTGATTAACAAGGAGAGTCGTCCATGTTGTCCATGAAGAACGTATCGAAGGTTTATCGCACGGACACGATCGAGACACATGCGTTGCGTGAATTCTCGCTGGACGTCGAGGAGAGCGAGTTCGTCTCGGTCAGCGGGCCCTCGGGCTCGGGTAAGACCACATTCCTCAATATCGCCGGGCTGCTGGAAGACCTCTCGAGCGGCACCTACGAGCTCGACGGGCATGACGTCTCTGCGCTAGACGATCGGCAACGTTCGCGCATCCGCAACGAGAAGATCGGCTTCATCTTCCAGAGCTTCAACCTGATCCCGGAGCTCAACGTGTTCGACAACGTCGACGTGCCGCTACGGTATCGCGGCTTCAAAGCCGCCGAGCGGCGGCGGCGCATCGAGCACGTGATCGAGATGATCGGCTTGGCGTCGCGAATGCGACATCTGCCGTCGCAGCTGTCAGGCGGGCAGCAGCAGCGAGTCGCGATTGCGCGGGCGCTCGCGGGCGAGCCGCGCTTCCTGCTTGCAGACGAGCCCACGGGCAACCTGGACTCGCAGATGGCCGGCAGCATCATGGATCTGCTCGAAGAGATCAACGCCGCCGGCACGACGATCATCATGGTGACGCACGAAC
>JBFGFX010000019.1:0-21482 GCA_041579335.1 Woeseiaceae bacterium
ACCGATCTACGCCGGGAACGCGATCTTGACGGTCGACGCACCGCCCGAGCAGGTCGTCGTCGCAACCGTCCGCTCCGCTTCCTACCGCGGCGTCGGCTCCGGCAACGCGGCGGACGTCGAGACGCGCGACCTCGACGTGGAGCTGCCGGATCACACGCGATTCGTCGAGCTTCGAAGCGGGAGCTCCGATCGCCCCGATCTGCAAACGGCGGCCAGAGTCGTCTCCGGTGGTCGCGCGCTCGGCAGCGCCGAGAACTTCGAGCTGATTTACAAGCTGGCCGACACGCTCGGCGCCGGCGTCGGAGCCTCACGCGCAGCGGTCGACGCGGGCTACGTGCCGAACGACATGCAGGTCGGTCAGACCGGCAAGATCATCGCACCCGAACTCTACGTCGCAATCGGCATCTCGGGCGCAATTCAGCACCTGACCGGCATCAAGGACGCCGGCACGATCGTCGCCATCAACAAAGACGAGGAAGCGCCGATCTTCGAAGTCGCCGACATCGGTCTTGTCGGGGACCTGTTCACGATCGTGCCCGAGCTGCAAAAGGCGCTCGAGTCCTGAGCCGAATCACTCGCGATCCCACGAAGCTCAAAGCGCGGCGAGCACGGCCTCGGCTTTGCTGACCTCGAACTGACCGGGCGCCTCCACGGCGACGTGCGTCGCGACGCCGTCGTCGACGACGATAGCAAACCGCTGACTGCGCATGCCCATGCCGAAGCCGGTCGCGTCCATCTCCAGATCCAGCGCCTTGGCATACTCGCCGTTGCCGTCGGCGAGCATCAGCACCTTATCGCCGACGTCGCGGTCTTTCCCCCACGCGTCCATGACGAAGACGTCGTTCACCGCCATACAGGCGATCGTGTCCACGCCTTTCGCCATCACTTCGTCGGCGTGATCGACGAACCCCGGCAGGTGGTTGGCCGAGCACGTCGGTGTGAACGCCCCCGGTACCGATACCAGCACCACCTTTTTGCCGCCGAACAGCTCGTCGGTCGAGATCGCGCCAGGCCCTGACTCGGTCATCACGCCGAATGTGCCGGACGGCATTCGGTCTCCTTTTTGTATCGCCATCGATGTTCTCCTTAGTTGTTGCGCTCTTGAATGGTGTTCGGATCGTCGCCCTGAGCGAGCCGCACGTCATGCTATGCGGTCTGCCCGGTGCAGTCACCCAAAACCGCGTACGGACCACGACCGCGACAATGTCCACAGTCGCACCTCGCAGCTTTAGGCTGTCCAGATGGGTAACTTTTTAGTTAAAAAACGTGTACTTATTACTTAAATCTCGATAAGTGCTTAGAAGTTGGAGAGGCGCAAATTCGCCGCCAGCCGCTGCGCTCTTGCCGACCCGGCTACCGCTATTGGCGTACTGCCGCGGCGCGCTCCCCACCGTATAATTCGCCGCCAAGGAGGCGACATGAATTTCGAACTGACCGAAGACCAACAGATGATCCAGACCGCGGCGCGCGAATTCGCACAAAACGAGATCGCGCCGATCGCCGCCGAGTTCGACCAGAGCGGTGAGTTTCCGGTCGAGACGATTCGCCAGGCTGGCGAGCTTGGCTTCATGGGCATCGAAATCCCGGAGGAATACGGCGGCGCCGCCTTGGACAGCATCTGCTATGCCCTCGTGATCGAAGAGATCTCGGCGGCCGATGCGGCACACGGTACGATCGTGTCGGTCAACAACTCGCTTTACGGCGTGCCGCTATTGGAGTTCGGCACTCATGAACAGAAGAAGGCCTTCCTCGAGCCGGTGGCCTCCGGCCGGGTCAACGGTGCGTATGCGCTCACCGAGGCCCAATCCGGGTCCGATGCGGCGGCGATGCGCTCACGTGCCGTGCTCTCTCCCGACGGCTCGTATTACACGATCAATGCCCGCAAGTCCTGGATCACGTCAGGTCCGGTAGCGCGCTTCATTATCCTGTTCGCGAAGACCGACCCGGAGGCGGGCGGCTCGGCGGGCATCAGTGCGTTCGTTATCGATACCCAGAAGGAAGGCTTCAGCCTTGGAAAGACTGAGCCGAAGCTGGGGATACGCGCCTCCGCAACCTGCGAAATCGAGCTCGACGACTACCGGTGTCCGGCGGAGAACCTCATCGGCGAGGAAGGCAAAGGCTTTCGCCTGGCGATGACCGTGCTCGATACCGGCCGGATCGGTATCGCCGCACAGGCGCTCGGCATTGCGCAGGCGGCCTACGATGCCGCCCTCGCGTACTCGCGCGAGCGCCAGGCCTTCGGCGTCAAAATCGGCAGCTTTCAGACCATCCAAAATAAGTTCGCCGACATGAAGTGCCGGCTGGAAGCGGCCCGCCTGCTAACCTACCAGGCGGCCTGGAACAAGATGCGCTGCAAGGCGACCGGCGTCAGGAACACCTTGCAGGCCAGTATTGCGAAGCTCTATGCGTCCGAGGCGGCCATGTTCATCACCCATCAGGCCGTGCAGATACACGGCGGCATGGGCTACAGCAAGGAGCTGCCGCTGGAGCGTTATTTTCGCGACGCCAAGATCACCGAGATCTACGAGGGCACGAGCGAGATTCAGCGCGTGGTGATAGGCCGCCACGAGACCGGCCTTCGCTGAGGGGGCCCTTACTCCGGCTGCGTCTAGTACTCGTTGTCGGCGACGCGGACGACGAGGCCGTCCAGCGAATCGTTGACCTCGAGCTGACAGGTGAGGCGGCTGTTGTCCTGACGCTCGAACGCCGCATCCAGCATGCTGTCTTCCATGTCGTCCATCTCGGGAAGCTTGTCCAGCCACGCCTCGTCGACGTAGGCGTGACAGGTGGCGCACGCGCAGGCGCCGCCGCACTCGGCGACGATGCCGTCGATGTTGTTGTTGATCGCGCCTTCCATGACGGAATAGCCGTTATCGACGTCCACACTGTGTCGCTCTCCGTCTGGCGTGATGTAGGTGATTACCGGCATCGAGTTGTCCATCCCTGTGCGCAAGGCGCGCCATTGTACGGATTCGAGCCGGCGACGGTCAACAGCCTGCGTGGCACTTTGCGGGGCCCGATAACAAACGGCCCGGCTGAGAAGCCGGGCCGCTTCGTATGCTGCTCTTCTTCGCGAGCTTCTCAGTTCTCAGATACGGCCCGAGCGCTTACGGCGCTGCTCCAGCTCCTGAGCCTGCTTGCGCGCGGCCGCCTCGGCGAGCCGAATCTGCTCGTCGCGCTCGATATCACTCTCGATCACACGGGTCCACTGATTGGCAATGCGCTGCGAGCGGGCCGATTTGCCCGCTTCACGAAACGCCGTGATTGCGTCTCGATATTTCTTTTGATTGTAAAGGCACATACCGAGCGAGATCTGTGCATTGTCGGGGCTCTTCAGTCCGCCTTTACGCAGGCCCGATTCAACCGCGGAGACGCATTCTCCGTATTGGCCGAGATTCAGATACGCGTTGCCCAACCGCACGTCCAGCTCGCCGTCGGTACTCAAGCGGGCGGCCTCCTTGAGCGCCGGAATCGCTTGTTCGTCTTCCTGCGACAGCGTCCAGGCCTGCGACAACAGCCGATAGTTTTTCGCCTCGCCCGAGACCCGACCGGATTTCATCTCGGTGTCGAGCAGTTTCGCAGCCTTGTAGGGCACCTCGGCCTGCATATAGAGCTGCGCCATCGTGACGAGCTCGGATTCTTTCTCGAGCATTCCTTGAGTATGCGCAGCGTCGTACGCATAGATCAGGTTGTTGTCCTCGCCGAGCTCCGTGTAGGCGCCCGCCAAGGAGAACCAATAGCGTTTCTTCGGCCAATTCACCAGCAGGATCTTCTGTATGTCGCGGACCATCTCGTAGTTTTCCTGCTGGAAGTAGGCGAAGTTCAGCAGCACGTACCAATCTTCTTTGACCGGCTTGTCGCGCTTGCGCGCCACTTCCATCGCCGTCTCGATCGGCTTGATCATGTCGGCATAGCGATTGACCTGGTAGAGGTTCTGCGCGTACAGGATAAACGGTTCCGGCGCCGGATTGGTCTCCAGCACGAAGTACTCTTCGATGAGCTGGATCGCACGAGTGTAGTTTTCCTGCATCGTGTTCAGCTGCGCCAAGGTGTAGATCGTCTGCTTGCGAATCTGTTCCTCCATGGTGGGGATGCGCAGCATCTCCTCATAGGTCTGCATCGCGGCGGCGACGTTGTCCATGATGTAGTGAACGAAGCCGATGTAATTCAGCACGTTCTGCCGCTCGTAGTCCGTGAGGGTGTCCTTGGCCCGGAGGCTGTTCAGGATCTTCAGCGCACCGTTGTAGTTCTTCGCGTCGACCTCCTCCTGGGCTTTCTGGATTCGGTCGTAGATCTCCTTACTGACGGCCTGCGCCTGCTTGGTCTGCTGCTGGTCGCGTTTCGCACGCTCGTCGTCGTCTTGCGCGACCGCAGGTGCGGCCGCCAGCGCGGCGCCGACGACCAAGAGCATCAAACCCGTGGACATCCGATTGGTGTGTGTCATAGGCTATTCCTCAGTGATTCCCGCACTTGGAATTGGTCGTTCGGGTTTTCCTAATCTTCGATCTTGAAAGTGATACGCGTTTTCACGCCCGGCACCTCGACCGGCACGCCATCGACCACGCGCGGCTTGTACTTGAATTTCAGCACCGCCCTGAGCGCCGCCCGCTCGAACAGGCTGCTGGTCGAGAAGACCACGACCGGGTCGCGGACCGTGCCCGCCGACGTCACGAAGAACTCGAGGTCGACGTATCCCTCGAGGCCGCGCGACAGCGCGCGCGCCGGGTAGACCGGTGCGACCCGCACGATCGGCAGATAGTCACCCTCCGCGATGTTCATGCCGCCCGGCCCACCGATGTCGACCGACTGCGATACGGACGGCGGCGGCACGTTGATGCTCGGCGCGTTCGGATCGACGGTGTCCATGTCTTGCGGCGGCACCTCGGGCGGCACCTCGGGCGGCTTCGGCGGCTTCTCGGGCGTAAAGTCGTCGACGTTGATGTTCTCGTTACGGCGCACGCGGACGAATTCGAGCAGGTAACGCTCTCGCGGCTCGGTCAGCGCAGCCTTACCGGTGACGATAAGGAGTTGCATCACGAACAGAAGGCCGAGGGTGACGACGACCCCGACGGCGATCGAAAAAATGTATCGGCCTAGCATTTTCAGCTCTCCTCGGCGGCATTCACCGCTCGGGTTGTGCGCCCGGGGGCCTCACGCTCTGAGACAAACGCCCTGAGCATTGGTTCCTAGTTGCTCTCCGTTGCAATGGCGACGTTTGCGACACCCGCCTGTTTGGCCGCTTCCATGACCAGGACGAGCATCTCGTTCGTCGACTCCTGGTCGGCCTGGATGACAACAGACCCTTTGGGATTCTCCGCATGCAGCCGCTCGATGGCGGTGCGCACGGAGCGAGGGTCCATCTCCTTGCGGTCGATCCATATCTCGTCATTGCTGCTGATTGCAATCAAGATCGACGCGTCCTCCTGGCGCTCGCCGGTCGGCGCCGCCGGCCGATCCACGTCGATGCCCGACTCTTTGATGAACGACGCGGTTACGATGAAGAAAATGAGCATGATGAACACGACGTCCAGCATCGGCGTCAAGTTGATCTCATTTTCTTCCTCTTCCGCCCCTGTGGCGTTTCCGTATTTTCGCATCTTGGGTACCCTACTCCGATCGCCAGCCGATCACGTCGAGCTGTCTGCCATCGAGATGTTGTAGACGCCGGCCTGCCGCGCCGCGTCCATCACGGTGACCAGCATCTTGTTGGTGGAGCGCTTGTTTGCCTGAATGACGACCGAGCCCTTCGGATTCTCGGCATGCAGGCGTTCGATGTTGGCCCGAACCGCCCGTGGATCGATGATTCGATTGTCGATCAGTATCTCGTCGTTCGCCGTTATGGCGACGAGGATGTTGGCATCCTCTGGCTTGGATTCGGTCACCGGCGCGTCGGGCCGGTTCACATCCAAGCCGGCTTCCTTGATAAAAGACGCCGTCACGATAAAGAAGATGAGCATGATGAACACGACGTCCAGCATCGGCGTCAAGTTGATTTCATTCTCGTCGTCTGCTTGGTCGAGTCCCTGTCCAACTCTTTTGTGCATATCCGATTACCTGTCAATGGTCCATCGTGAGCGAGTCTTCCAAGAACTCGACCTCACGCGCCGCACGGCGGCTGAGCAAGGTGACCAGCAACACGCCGGAGAGCGCTCCGACCATGCCGGCCATCGTCGGCACGGTCGCCTGACTGACACCCGCCGCCATCGCCCGAACGTTGCCCGAGCCGGACACCGCCATCACCTCGAACACCTTGATCATCCCGGTGACCGTGCCGAGTAGACCCAACAACGGACACAGCGCCACCAGCGTTTGAATCATCGGAATCGAGCGGTTCGTCGCCATCGAGAATTTGGAGATCATGCCTTCCCGAATCTGATGCGCGTGCCACGACTTGCGTTCCGATCGCGACTCCCACGCCTCCCGGATATTCGCCGCGAGGCCACGCATGTTGGTACGGAAGAACACGATGCGTTCGACGATCAGCACCCACATCACGAAGATGGTGATCGCGATCCAGCGTAGGACCGGGCCACCCAACTCCATGAAATCGCGAATGGCCTCGAACGCGTCTATAAACCACAGCATCGTCGGTGCCTCCGCGCCTTAGCCGCCGTGCCGCTCTGCATGCTGCGCAACGATACCAGCGCTCTGCGAGTGGAGGATATTGACGATCCGACGGCTCTGACCGCTGACCAGCGTGTGGATCAGCACCATCGGGATGGCGACCACCAGGCCGAGCACCGTCGTCATGAGCGCCTGGGAGATACCGCCGGCCATCATCTTCGGATCGCCGGCGCCGTAGAGCGTGATGACCTGGAAGGTCTTGATCATGCCCGTCACGGTGCCTAGGAGGCCCATCAACGGCGCGACGACCGAAATGACCTTGATGAACAGCAGGCCCTTGGTGAGGCCCGGCATCTCCTTCAACGCCGCTTCGCTGAGCTTCAACTCGATGGTTTCGGTATCGGCCTGTTGGTTCGATTCGTAGGCGGCCAACACTCGTCCAAGCGGGTTGTCCGTGCTCGCCGTGTCGCGCTTCAGCTGAGCGCTGACCTTGCGGCTGTCGGTACCCAGGGCAATCCACCGCCAGATGGCGATCAACAGCCCGATGATGCCGAGGCCGATGATGCAGTAGCCGACGATACCGCCCTGGTTGATGCGATCGGTCAGGGTCGGCGAATCGACCAGCAGCGCCAGAATGCCGCCGCGGGTTACGTCGAGACCGAAGCGCACGGTGCCGTCGGTGGCATTCACCATGTCCGCGGCGGAATTCACGAAGCGTGCCTGCTCCGGCTGCCGTTGCAGCTCGCTGACGTTGCCGGTCTCGGGATCGTACTGCAAAAAGCCGTCTTCGAACGCCAGGTTGAACACGCCGACGCGCACGATCTCGTCGGTGACCCGTTCGCCGTCTGCGGTCGCGATTTCGTGATTGAAGCGGACGATCTTGCCCTGCTCGCCGACCTCACGCTGCAGCTCGAACCAGAGTTTTTCGATGTCCTCGATCGATGCCAGGCTGCTGGCGCTTGCCATCCTGCTGCCGAGATCGACCAGAAACTCTTCCCGGTTGGGGAATTGGATGTTCGTCAGCGAGTTGCTGAAGCGGCCTTGCGCATCACCCGATACGGTCTGCAGCACGCCGAAGAGCTCCTTCAGCGCACCCAAGCGCCGGTCGAGAGCTGCGCGCGCATCGATGATCTTCTGCTGGTTCTCGGCGAACAGGGTCTCGAGCCGCTGGCTGTTGTTCTCCTGGCGGGTGCGCTCGGCGCGGGCCTGATTCAGCAGGTTTTGCTGCTCGTTGCGCGCCTGCGCAAAGCGAGCTTCGTGCTGACGGGCTTCCTGAGAATCACGGGCCTGGCCCTGCTCGATCATCTGCAGGAGCTCCTGCATCGAGCCGGCAGCTTCCTGCGCTTGTGCTGCTCCGGCGCCGATCAGGCAAGCAGCGATTGTTATTGCGATGCGTTTCATTTAGGAAGCCTCCTCAGGAGCGGGCAGCGGCAGGAGCAAGAGCTCCGGCGCGATCAATTGCCGAGCCATACGCAGCCCCTTGCGAATCTCGTTGCGATGCTCGTTGCCGAGCACTTCCCAGTCACCCAGCTCGGCGTTCCACCAGCCGGTGATTTGGGCATCGTCCGATTGGAAGTACAGGCCGATGCGGCCGACCCGCAGCATGTTGTAATCGCGCACCCCCAAGCCCTCGAGCTCGAGCGATTGCGAATACTCCTCGACCGACTGTCCGTAGTCCATCTCGATCTGGTAGGCCTCCATGACCTTGCGGAACTTCTCGGCGACGCTGACGTCGGAGCGGGACATCGTCTCCTTGAGAGTGCCCATGCGGTCCTCGCGTTCCTCGAGCAGGAACGGGACGTCGAGCGCTATCGACTGCTCGAGGCCGTCGATCATTCGTTCCATCAGCGGGAAGATCTGCCGATTGATGACGTCCACCTGATCCATCGATAAGGAGATGTCCTCGAGCGTCGCCTCCTGCCCCTGCACCTGCGCCGTCATCAGGCGGTTGTAAACGCGCAGGCCGTCGATCTCTTTGTTGATCGCACGGTATTGGTCGGTCAAGCTGCGTGTGCCCTCGACGATCTGATTAACGCGTTCCTGAGATTCTTGCGCCAGTTGGAGTCGTCTTTGATCCGCACGAAGGACGTCATCGACGCTTTGCGCGAAGACGCTGCCCGCAATGGCGGCAACGGCTGCCGCTACAAACACGGCCGTGGTTTGGCGACCGCTAGTTTTCCACCGTTTCATGGATGCTCCTTACCTGCTGTAGTTCTTGTAGTTGTCTAATTTGTGGGAGACGGGTGGCCGAACTCATCGAATTCGGGCACATGACAACGGGAGCTGTGGCCTCAATCGGCACGCCCCCTGATGCGCGTGCGACCCTCTCCCCTGCCGCCGCAGCGATAATTCTGTGTCACCAAATTGTTCTCAGTGTCTGGTTTTTTTGACCACTTCGGCGGTGAGGCCCGGCGCATCCCGCCAATGCCTGGCTCGGGCTCTCTGTACCGCGCGACAAGAATACCATAAGCCCGGTATATCGCCACCCATGGCCGACATTACATAAACGGGCTAGTTACGTCTGTAACGCCCGCTGCCGGCCGAGCTCGAGCTTCGCGATCGCGGCCCGATGGACTTCATCAGGCCCGTCGGCCAGGCGCAGAGTCCGCGCGCCGGCCCAGGCCGCGGCCAGATCGAAATCGCCACTGACGCCGCCACCGCCATGGATCTGTACCGCCCGATCGAGGACCTTGAGCGCCATGGTCGGTGCGACCACCTTGATCATCGCGATCTCGCTCCTCGCCGCTTTGTTGCCGGCCTTGTCCATCATGTCGGCGGCTTTGAGCGTCAAGAGCCGCGCCTGTTCGATCTCGACACGTGAATCGGCGATGAACTCGCGGACGACACCTTGCTCGGACAGCGGTCGACCGAACGCGACCCGCTCGTCGGCGCGCGCACACATCTGCTCGAGCGCACGCTCGGCCATGCCGATCAAGCGCATGCAGTGGTGGATGCGTCCGGGACCGAGTCGACCCTGCGCGATCTCGAAGCCTCGTCCCTCGCCGAGCAGCAGGTTGCCGGCGGGTACGCGAACGTCATCGAAACGCATCTCGGCGTGCCCGTGCGGGGCGTCGTCGTAGCCGTACACGGTCAGTGGCCGGACGACCTCGACGCCTGGCGCATCCATCGGCACCAGGATCATCGACTGCTGCCGGTGGCGGTCGGCGTCCGGATTCGTTTTGCCCATGAAAATGAGAACCTTGCAGCGTGGATCCATCGCTCCGGAGGTCCACCATTTGCGGCCGTTGATGACGTACTCGTCGCCGTCGCGCACGATCGTGGCACGAATATTGGTCGCGTCCGACGAGGCCACGTCCGGCTCGGTCATGGCGAATGCCGAACGAATCTGGCCGGCCAGCAGCGGCGCGAGCCACTCGGACTTCTGCGCCTCGGTGCCGTAGCGAACCAGGACCTCCATGTTGCCGGTGTCGGGAGCCGAACAATTGAACACCTCCGAAGCGATCGGAGAGCGCCCCATGATTTCGGCCAGCGGCGCGTACTCCAGGTTGCTCAGTCCGGCACCGAACTCGCTGTCCGGCAGGAACAGATTCCATAGGCCCGCTTCGCGGGCTCGGCTCTTGAGCTCCTCGATGATCGGCGGCACGGTGAAACGCGACGGCGCCTTGTCGACGTAGTCGACGTAGTCCGATTCGTTCGGGTAGACGTGCTCATCCATGAACGCAGACACGGCAGCGCAGAGCTGCTCGACTTTCGGTGTGTGTTCAAAATCCATGCGCGTATGCGACCCTTATATATACGTGTGTGTACCCGGTGCGACGGGACGGCGGAGAATAGCGCGATGCTCACCGCGCCACCACCCTCGACGGCACCATCGGAGTGCCGAATCGCCGTCGGCACCGGAGCCGCGCCGTTGGTAACACAAGTAACTGATTTTTCGTCGGTTGACATCAACCGACGCTTCCAACATGATCCGCCGGTATGCGCACGACCACTGCCACGACGACGCGTCTGATCGCCCGCCCCGAGCTGCGGCTGCAGGAGCTGTCGCTGCTGGCACTTACGAGGTGTGACCGCGGGTAGCGCAAGCTAAGGACATTAGGCAACGCGAACCCCGCATTCGAGCCGAATCGCGGGGTTTTTTGATGGTGCGGCCGCGTCGCGCGGTCGCCGACGGGGAACTCGAAGGATGCAAATGTACACGGAAAAAGACGTCGACCGCTCGGTGCTCGAGGGCAGGCGGATCGCGATACTCGGCTACGGCAGCCAGGGGCGGGCTCATGCGCTCAATCTCAAAGACTCGGGTTTCGATGTCGTCGTCGGTCTCCGACGGGACGGGGCGAGCTGGCAGAAGGCCGAGGCCGACGGGCTGCGGGTCGCCGAACCGGCCGCCGCGGTCGAAGGCGCTGCGATCGTCGCGTTCTTGACGCCGGACATGGTGCAGGAGGAGCTTTACCGAGCGGTCGAATCGTCGCTCGAGCAGGGCGCGGCGATTCTGTTCGCCCACGGTTTCAACATCCATTACCGGCGCATCGAGCCGCGCGCTGACCTCGACGTCATCCTGATCGCGCCAAAAGGACCGGGCAGCCTGGTGCGGCGCCAATACGAGGAAGGCCACGGCGTGCCCTGCCTCGTCGCCATCGAGGAGGACCGGAGCGGTAAGGCGCTCGCGCTGGCGCTCGCCTACGCACACGGCATCGGCGGTGCGCGGGCGGGGGTCATCGAAACGACCTTCGCCGAGGAAACCGAGACCGATCTGTTCGGCGAACAGGCCGTGCTGTGCGGCGGCGCCACCGAGCTCGTCGTGGCCGGCTTCGAAACGCTCGTCGAGGCCGGTTATCAGCCGGAAGTGGCCTACTACGAGTGCATGCACGAATTGAAGCTCATTGTCGATCTGCTGCACGAGGGCGGCCTGAAAAAGATGCATGAATTCATCAGCGATACCGCAGCTTACGGCGATCTCGTCAGCGGACCGCGGGTCATCGACGCACACGTTCGCGACCAGATGCAGACCGTGCTCGAGGACATTCGAAACGGCACCTTTGCGAAGAACTGGATCGCGGAGAGCAAAGCCGGCGGTAAGGAGTTCCGCCGGATGATGAACGAGGACCTCGAGCATCCGATCGAGAAGGTCGGCGCCGAGCTCCGCGGGCGCATGGACTGGCTCGAGGCCTGAGACGACCGCGTTCGGGCTGCGATACGTCAACTCACTCCACTAGAGACCGACCATGGCTGATACTCGAGTAAAGATATTCGACACCACGTTGCGCGACGGCGAGCAGGCGCCGGGTTGCAGCATGACGCTCCGAGAGAAACTCCGCGTCGCCAAAGCCCTCGCGGATCTCAACGTCGACATCATCGAGGCGGGATTTCCCGCCGCGTCGCCGGGCGATTTCGAGTCGGTCAAGGCGATTGCCGACGAGAATTTCGGGCCTACGATCTGCGGGCTCGCCCGCTGCAATCCGGAAGACATCGAGAAGGTCCATGCGGCAGTCAAGGGCGCCGAACGACATCGTATCCACGTGTTCGTGGCGACGAGCTCGATACACCGGCAGTACAAGCTCAAGATGGCCAAGGAGGAGATCATCAACAGCGCGGTCGGCGCGATCCGACTCGCGCGCGAGCTGTGCGACGACGTCGAATTCTCGCCGGAGGATGCCTCGCGCACCGAGCTCGCATACCTGGCCGAGGTGGTGTCCGCCGCGATCGAGGCCGGCGCCGGAACGGTGAACATCCCCGACACCGTCGGCTACACGGTTCCGTCGGAGTTCGACCGGCTGTTTCGCTATCTCAAGGAGCACGTCGAGGGCATCGACGGCGTCACCTTGAGCGTACATTGCCACGACGATCTCGGCATGGCCGTCGCCAACAGCCTGGCCGCGGTCCGTGCAGGTGCCCGCCAGGTCGAGTGCACCATCAACGGCATCGGCGAGCGTGCCGGCAATTGCTCGCTCGAGGAAATCGTGATGGCGATCAAGACGCGCAGTGAGTTCTTCGGCGTCGACACCGGCATCGACACGACGCGCCTATATCCGACAGCACGTCTGGTGTCCGGTATCACGGGCATGCACATACCGCGCAACAAGGCGATCGTCGGCGAAAACGCGTTCGCCCACGAAGCGGGCATCCATCAGCACGGCATGCTGCAACACGCCTCGACCTACGAGATCATGCGGCCGGCCGATGTCGGCTTGAGCCGCTCCAACCTCGTACTCGGCAAGCACAGCGGCCGCCACGCCTTCCGCGATCGAGTGCGCGATCTGGGATTCGATCTCGACGAGTTCGAGATCAATCGAGCATTCCAGGAATTCAAAAAGCTTGCCGATAAGAAGAAGGATATGTACGACGGCGACATCGAAGCGATCATCATGAACGTCGACAGCACCTCTTCCGGTCCGTGGACACTGCAGTCCATGCAGGTGACCTCGGGCACGGACAGCGACGCCGCGGCGACGATCACGTTGATGCACGAGAACGGCGAGCAATCGAGCCAGACAGCGGCCGCATCGGGGCCGGTGGAAGCGGCGTTCAAGGCGCTCGAGCAGATGACCGGCATCAATCTTTCGCTCAGCAACTTCGAATTGCACAGCGCCACGGTTGGCGACGACGCACAGGGCGAGGTGACGGTCACCGTCGAATACAACGACCAGCCGTATCGCGGTCACGGCGCCAGCATCGACATTGTCGAGGCCGGCAGTCGCGCTTATCTCGAGGTCATCAACCGGATCCTTCGACGCCGCGAGCTCGGGCTAGACGCCGCACCGCCGCCGTGCGACATCAACCGCGCGTCCATCTAGCGCCGGGGAATACCTGAAATGGTGTATTGCGGTCCGCGACGCGGATGCGCAGTCTCCGAACCCTTGATACAGTATTCGGTCCCACGGGAAGGGACTCAAGCGCCCGGAGCTCCTCATGTTTGAAGGCGGAAAATTGATCTGGTTCAACGGCAAGCTGGTGCCGTGGAGCGAGGCTCAGGTTCACGTGTTGTCGCATGCCCTGCACTACGGGTCGTCGGTGTTCGAGGGTATCCGTGTCTATAAGACGCCGGACGGCATCAAGGTCTTCCGCCTCACGGATCATATCCAGCGCCTGTACGACTCGGCCAAGATCTACCGGATGCCGATACCCTACGAACGGGCCGAGTTGATCGAGGTCTGCAAGGAAGTCGTCGTCGCCAACAAACTGTTCGACGGAGCATACATCCGCCCGATCGCCCTGCGCGGCTACGGCGAGATCGGTCTGGCGCCGAAAGCCGATCATCCGGTCGACGTTGCCGTCGCGGCCTGGGAATGGGGTGCCTATCTCGGCGCCGAAGGGCTCGAGAAAGGTGTCGACGTGTGCATCTCCAGCTGGCAGCGGGTCGCGCCCAACACCATCCCTGCCCTGGCCAAAGCGGGCGGCAATTATCTCTCGAGCCAGTTGATCAGCGTCGAGGCGAAGCAGCGAGGTTTCGCCGAGGGCATTGCGCTGTCGACCGACGGCACGGTCAGCGAAGGCGCCGGCGAGAACCTGTTCGTCGTGATCGGAGGCAAGATCGTCACGCCGCCGTCCACCTCGTCGATCCTGACCGGTATCACGCGAGACACGGTTATCCGGCTAGCCGAGCGGCTCGGCATCGCGATCGAGGAGAAAGCGATACCGCGCGAAACGCTGTATCTGGCCGACGAGGTGTTCTTCACCGGCACCGCCGCCGAGATCACACCAATACGCTCGGTCGACCGTATCGAGATCGGCTGCGGCGCGCGGGGCCCGATCACGGAAAGTTTGCAGAGCGCGTTCTTCGGCCTCTTCAGCGGCGACACGGAAGACAGTGCCGGCTGGCTGGAAGACGTCGAGGTGCCGCAGGTAGCGGCCGCCAGCGGCGCCTGAGGTACGCCGACATGCCATGAGCACCGACTCGCCGAGAACATTATTCGAAAAGATCTGGTCGGAGCACGTCGTGGTCGAGGAAACGGCAGACACGCCCGCCGTCCTGTATATCGATCTGCACCTGATCCACGAGGTCACGACGCCGCAAGCGTTTTCGCTGCTGCGCGAGAAGGGATTGCCGGTCCGGCGTCCCGGACTGACTCTGGCCACCATGGACCACTCCACGCCGACGACGCCGGTCTCGAGTTTCAAGGATCTCGAGATCGTCGGCGAGGGCGCGGCGAAACAGGTTCTGAGAATGGAACAGAATTGCCGCGACTTCGGCCTCGAGCTGTTGGGCTTCGACAGCGGGCTGCGCGGTATCGTGCACGTCATCGGTCCCGAGCTCGGAGCCACGCAACCCGGCAAGACGATCGTCTGTGGCGACAGCCACACGAGCACCCACGGCGCCTTCGGCGCGCTCGCGTTCGGCATCGGCACGACCGAGGTGGGGCATGTCCTCGCCACGCAGTGCCTGCTGCAGCGCAAGCCGAAAACGCTGTTGATCGAGGTTGCCGGCCGCTTGCGGCCCGGTGTCTCCGCGAAAGACGTGATCCTGGCAACGATCGGCCAGATCGGCGTCGACGGCGGAACCGGGCACGTCATAGAGTATCGCGGCGTGCCGATCTCGGCGATGGACATGGAAGCGCGCATGACGATCTGCAACATGTCCATCGAAGCCGGCGCGCGAGCCGGGATGATTGCGCCGGATGACACCACGTTCGAATACCTCGAAGGCCGACCGCGCGCGCCTGCCGGGGCGGACTGGGAACGCGCGATCGCACGCTGGCGCGCCCTGCCCTCGGATGACGAGGCAACCTTCGACCGTACCGTGACGGTGGACGCCGACCGTCTCGAGCCGATGGTCACGTTCGGCACGAACCCCGGCATGGTGGTGCCGATCAGCGCACCGGTGCCGGGCGACGGCGATGCGAGCTTTCGCAAGTCGTTGGAGTACATGCAGGTGGCGCCGAACAAACCGCTGACCGATACACGAGTTGACGTCGTGTTCGTAGGCAGCTGCACCAACTCACGCCTGTCCGACCTCAAGCAGGCCGCCGCGATCCTCGAGGGCCGCACGATCGCGTCCGGCGTGCGCATGCTCGTCGTGCCGGGCTCGCAGCAGGTGAAGAAAGCGGCGGAGGAGCTCGGGCTGGACCAGATATTCCGCGCGGCCGGCGCCGAATGGCGTGAATCTGGCTGCTCGATGTGTCTCGGCATGAACGGCGACACGGTGCCGGCCGGGCAGCTCTGCGTCAGCACCAGCAACCGCAACTTCGAAGGAAGACAGGGCAAAGGCGCACGCACCATCCTAGCCAGTCCGCTGACCGCCGCGGCCTCCGCCGTCGAGGGCCGGGTCGCCGACCCGCGCCGCTATCTGGAATGAACCCGGTGGAACCGCTGAAGACTGTGCAGTCGCGAACCGTGGTCTTAGCCGTAGCCGACGTCGACACCGACCAGATCATTCCGGCGCGCTTCCTGACGACGACGAGCCGCGAAGGGTTGGGTGCCAAGCTTTTTCACGACTGGCGCTATCTTCCCGACGGCGCACCGAATCCGGACTTCGTGCTCAATCAGCCGGCAGCGAACGGCTGCCGCATCTTGGTCGCAGATCGCAATTTCGGCTGCGGCTCGTCGCGGGAGCATGCGCCTTGGGCCTTGGCCGACTACGGCTTCCGGGCGGTGGTCAGCTCCGAGATCGCCGACATTTTTCGCAGCAACGCGCTGAAGAATGGGCTTCTGCCGATCATCGTCGATGCCGACACGCTGGCTTGGCTGCTCGAGCACCCCGGCGTCGAGGTCACGATCGACGTCGCGGCCTCCACGCTGTCACTGCCGAACGGGTCGGTCGTGAGCTATCCGATCGACGCGTTCTCCCGCTACTGCCTGCTCGAGGGCATCGATCAGCTCGGCTACCTCAGGAAGCACGATAACGAGATCCGACGTTTCGAGGAGAGTCGATCCTGGACGCCCTGATTACCGTACTGCCCGGCGACGGCATCGGTCCCGAGGTCGCGGCCGCAGGCCGGAAGGCGCTCGCTGCCGTCGGCGATGTCTTTGGTCATCGCTTCGAATTTTCGGAACAGCTCGTCGGTGGCGCCGCGATCGACGCGTGCGAAGATCCGCTGCCGCCCGACACGATCGCGAGCTGCCGGGACAGCCGGGCGGTACTGCTCGGCGCAGTCGGCGGGCCCAAGTGGTCCGATCCGAACGCCGAGATTCGGCCCGAGCAGGGACTGCTGCGGCTCCGCGCCGAGCTCGGCGTGTTCGCCAATCTGCGGCCGGTACAGATCATCCCGGAGCTCGCCGGCGCGTCGCCGCTCAAGCCCGAGCTGCTCGAGGGCGTCGACATCATCGTCATCCGCGAGCTGACGGGCGGCATCTATTTCGGCGACAAGCACCGCGACGAGCACTCGGCGAGCGACCTCTGCGTGTATCACGACTACGAGGTCGAACGCATCGTCCGCGTCGCTGCGCGGCTCGCCGCTGAGCGCTCGCAGCGGCTGTGCTCGGTCGACAAGGCGAACGTGCTCGAGACCTCGCGCCTGTGGCGCGACGTGACGGCGCGCCTGATGGCCGCCGAGTACCCGGGCGTCGCGCTCGAGCACCTGCTGGTCGACGCCGCCTCGATGCATCTGATCAGCCGGCCGGCGGATTTCGACGTCATCGTGACCGAGAACATGTTCGGCGACATCCTGACCGATGAAGCGTCGATGCTGGCCGGCTCTATGGGAATGCTGCCGTCGGCCTCGCTCGGCGAGTCCGCTGTCGGCCTGTACGAGCCGATCCACGGCTCCGCGCCGGACATCGCCGGTCAGGGCATCGCGAATCCCTGCGGCACGATCGGCAGCGCAGCGCTCCTGTTGCGCCACAGCCTCGGCTTGACCGAGGAAGCCGAGCGGCTCGAGTCCGCAGTCCGCGCCGCGATCGCCGCCGGCCAGCGTACCGCTGACATTGCGAGTCCCGGCGACGGGGTGCTCGGCACCGCGGCGATGACCGACGCGATCATTGCGAAGCTGCGCTGAGCAGGCTCGGCGGCGCCGGTGCCCAGCGCTCGCGCAGCGATTCTCGGAACCTCCGAATGATCTGCGCGAGCTCGGCGGTCGCGATCAGGAAACCGTCGTGGCCGTCGTCGGACTCGAGCACGGCATGGCTCGCGTTCGGTAGACGCTCGGCGAGCAGGCGTTGCTCGCGCGGCGGATAGAGCCCGTCGGAGCTCACCGACACGACCAGCGCCGGCTGCTCGATGCTCGAGAGCACGGCGTCGTAGTCACCGCGGCCTGCTGCTACGTCGTGGGCGTTCATCGCCTCGGTCAAGCGAACATAGGCGTTGGCATCGAAACGCCGATTGATCTTCACGCCCTGATGGCGCAGGTAGGACTGCACTTGGAACTCGCCACTCTCGGCCCGTTCCCGGCCGAAGCGATCCTCGAAGCTCTGCCAGCTGCGATAGCCGCAGATCGCCATCATGCGCGCCGCCGCGAGACCCAGCTCGGGCGGCCGATCGTCATCGTAGTCGCCGTCGCGCCAATTCGGATCGGCGTAGATCGCGGCGCGCTGCGCCTCACTGATGCCGATGCACCACGGCGAATGCCGGCCGCCGACGCCGATCGGCACGATGCTGCGTACCCGGTCCGGATAGCTCACGGCCCACTCGAGCACCTGCATGCCGCCGAGCGAGGGCCCGGTCACGAGGTCCAGCGCGCCGATGCCGAGACGATCGAGCAGCAGCCGCTGCGCGCGCACCATGTCGCGCACCGTAATCCGGGGGAAGCCGCTGCGATAGCGTTCCACGGATCCGGGTCGGTATGACAACGGTCCGGTCGAGCCGTAGCAACTCCCCAAGATGTTGCAGCAGATGACGAAGTCGTCGCGCGGGTCGAACGCGCCGTCCGCACCGATCAGCCCCGGCCACCAGGCGTCGACGTCGGCCGATCCGGTCAACGCGTGACAGATCAACACCGCGCGACGTTCGGCGTTCTCGACGTCGCCCCAGGTGCGGTAGGCGAGCGTTACGTCGTCCAGTCGCTCACCCGAGTCGAGCTCGACGGCACCCACCCGACAGAAGCGGGTATCGCGCGAGATACACTCGCGCAGCCGTTCGGGCAAGGCAGCGCGCATCCCGGCTCGCCGCTCAGGAGGCCACCGCGACCGGCGCAGGCACCACGCTGTGGATCGCCGCGTCCAGCGCCCGGAGCACGTCTGCGACGAGATCTTCGGACGATTCGAGTCCGATCGACAGCCGCACGAGGTTTCGGTGGATACCGGCCTCGGCGAGCGCCTCCGCACTCACCGGCGCGTGCGTCATGGACGGCGGGTGGCACACCAGGCTCTCGACTCCGCCCAGCGACTCTGCCAACGAGAAGTACTCGAGGCCCTCGACGAACGCGCGCACGGCCTCCGGCCCGCCGTCGATCTCGAAGCTCAGCATCCCGCCGAACCCTTTCTGCTGGCGGCGCGCCACTTCATGGCCCTCGTGGTCGCGGAGTCCGGGGTAATAGACACGCCGGACGGCGACGTGCTCGGCGAGCACGCTGGCGAGCAGACCGGCCGACGCCTGGTGCTGCTGCATGCGCGCATGCAGGGTCCGGACGCCGCGCAGCGTCAGATAGCTGTCGAACGGCGCACCCGTTATCCCCAAGCAGTTCGCCCACCAGGCGATGCGCTCCGCGAGCTCGTCGGTAGCCGCGACGACGGCGCCGCCGACGACGTCGCTGTGACCGTTCAAATATTTGGTCGTCGAGTGGATCACCAGGTCGGCGCCCAGCGCGATCGGCTGCTGCAGGACCGGCGAAAGGAACGTGTTGTCGACCGCCAGCAGCGCGCCACAGGCTTTTGCATGCCTGCCGAGCGCTTCGATATCGACGATTCTCAACAGCGGGTTCGAAGGCGTCTCGACGAGGATCAGCCGCGGACGCCTTGTGCAGACGGTGCGAAGCGCCTCGGGATCGGTTTGATCGACGAACTGCACCTCGAAGTGCCCTTTCTGCGACAGGCTGTCGAGTAGCCGATAGGTGCCGCCGTAGCAGTCGTGCGGCGCGACGACGACATCGCCCGGGTCGACGAGTTGCAGGACGAGATTCACCGCTGCCATTCCCGACGACGTCACGACCGCGCCGGCGCCCCGCTCGAGCGTCGTGAGCGCCTGCGCGAGCGAATCCCGTGTCGGATTACCGCTACGCGTGTAATCGTACTCGCGCTTGTCGCCGAATCCCGCGAACGCAAACGTGGAGGACAGATGGATCGGCGGCACTACGGCGCCGTGCTGGGTATCGGATTCGATGGACGCACGCACGGCGCGTGTGGCCTGGGTGGCTTCGGATGTCATGCTGATCGTCTCCGCAGTGCTTGAAGGTTCCAATGGCGCGGCCGAGCCGCTCGTTTTCTCATCGGAACCCCGCGGAAACCGCTGGGTGGGTGTCTCGCCCTCTGCCGACCGGCGGGTCAGCGTTGCTGAGACACTCATCTTCCGGAGGCATGTTGCGATGCTCCGCAGGAGTTGGCACCTTATCAGGTTGGTTAGACCTGATGGTTGCCCCGGCTTCGTCGGGCCTTTCCCTCAGCCGGTCTCGATGAGTTCCGTGGAGTCTAAGCGGAGCCGATCGAGATCGTCAAGCCACGGCCGCCCAAAAATATCGTCACAACGGAAACATTCGGTGCCCGACCTTCAACCCGGAGTGCATCGGGGACTTGTTTTCTTCGTATGAATGTATTAGCGTACTAGCGCGTTAATACATTGACACATATGATTGATCAAGCGGGCGGCCGTACCGCCCGCCGGACGACCGTGAAACCGAACCGACACGAAACCGCCCGTCAACAGAAACGCGCAGAGGATGCCCTCTTCGCGGCCGTCGTCTCGCTGCGGAACATCGGCGAATGCCGCAATTTTTTCAAAGACCTTTGTACACCCGCGGAGCTGCAGGCGCTGGTCGACCGATGGCACGTCGTCGAGCTGCTGACGCGCGACATTCCCTATCGAAAAATCCACGATCTGACCGGCGTCAGCGTGACGACGATCGGCCGGGTCGCGCGCTTCCTGCACGACGGCTTCGGCGGCTACGAGACCGCGCTGTCACGCCGACATTCCCGTAAAGCCAACCCGTCCCACTGAGGATAGCCCGATGGATACACGCGAACGGCGAATCAGGATCGCCGTGCAAAAAAGCGGTCGCTTGACGACAAACTCGCTCGATTTGCTGGAGCGATGCGGCCTGACGTTCACGAAGAGTAAAGACCAGCTGTTTTGCTACGGCAAGAACATGCCGGTCGATTTGCTGCTGGTGCGCGACGACGACATACCCGGACTCGTAAGCGACGATGTCTGCGACCTCGGCATCGTCGGACTGAACACCGTTACCGAGAAACGTCTGGCGCTCGAACGCGCCGACGAGGTCGTGGCCTTCGACCAGCTGCGTGGGCTCGACTACGCCAACTGCCGCCTGTCGATCGCGGCGCCGGAAGATCGCGATTACAACGGCTTCTCCAGTCTGCAGGGCGCCCGCATTGCCACCAGCTACACCGAGATTGTGCGCAGCTTTCTCGATCGGCACGGCATCGAGGCCGAGATCGTGTACTTTTCGGGTGCGGTCGAGATAGCGCCGAAACTGGGTCGCGCCGACTTCATCTGCGACCTCGTGTCGACCGGATCGACCCTGGAAGCGAATCATCTGCGCGAGGTCGAGATACTGCTCGAAAGCGAAGCGGTGCTCATCCAGACACAAAAATCTCTAGTCCCCGCGAAGCAGCACCTCGTCGATACGATCTTGCAGCGCGTCGACGGCGTGATGCAGGTTCGAGAAAGCAAGTACATCATGCTGCATGCACCGCGCGAGGCGTTGGATCAGATTACGCGGCTGCTTCCCGGCGCGGAGCTGCCGACGGTGATACCGCTCGACGAGGACAAAGTCGCCGTGCACGCGGTTTGCCGCGAATACGTCTTCTGGGAAACGCTCGAAAACTTGAAGAGCGTCGGCGCGAGCTCGCTGCTCGTGCTGCCCGTCGAGAAGATGCTGGCCTGAGCCATGGCGCTGTCGATCCACGTCTGGTCG